>JAFUXI010000071.1 GCA_017470995.1 Spirochaetales bacterium | reverse complement strand
GTCCTGCTGCCCTCACATGATTCAGTAGACAGTTCCAGTCTCATGGTCGTGGTACCCGGATTCTCAGAGCATGCAACCAGAAGCAGAAGAACTGTCAGAACACAGAAAAATACAGTAAATCTCTTCATCTTTTTCCTCCGCAAACCCCTATAACGGAAAAACTGCATTTTTCATTAGAAATTCCGGCCCGTTTTTGCAACAATATTTGACAAATTTACAACTTTTTTCGAAAGACAAGTATTTAGGCAGCAATCAGTTAATCAAATAGACAACCCATAACCTCAGTCTTCGGTTCAAACGTCGGAAAAACAGCATGAACCGGGAAAAAAGACCTGTGAGTTACATTTTTATATTTACTTGAGCAGAAACTGGAATGTATAATTTTTCAACATCATGTCTGAGAAAAAAGCATTCCATTCCTTCATTGGTTTTGCAGCCATCTTTCTTACAGTTTTTCTTGCTGTTTTTGCCCTGTGTTCCTGCAGCCGCGGTTCGTCGACGCAAACCGCTATCGGCCCCTGGAACATACCCACCCGCAAGGGAGAGTTGACTGCAAGACTTGATGATGACGGCAACTACGGCTACGTTCTCTCTGTTTCCGGATCAGGAGAAATGGAGGATTTCGCTTCTGCAAAAGATGCACCATGGTATTCGGTATCGGGCCGTATATCATCGATAGCTTTGTCGGATGAAATCAAACGCATAGGAAACAATGCTTTCTCTGCATGTACCCATGCCAATGCTGTCATACTCCCCGATTCCGTCCGAGAATTCGGACCGCAGTCTTTCAACGGTGGATGCAAGGTCTGTGTATACAAATCAAGTCCCCTGGCTTCAGTTGAAGGAATTTACGTTTACTCCGAGGATTCTCCCCGGGAAGCCGGATTGTTCTGGCACATCGATAATAATAAGGTGGTTATTTGGGATACGATGAGAGTACTTTTCATAGGAAACAGTTTTACTTACACGTTTGATATCGACAGGCTATTCGGCGAAATCGCCCGTTCAGCAGGTTTTCTTGCAACAGTCGAGAGAATCACTATCGGCGCCCACACCCTATCGCAGTTTGCGGATCCTTCCGATGAGGGCGGAGCAGAAATCGAGAAGAGGCTCACCGAAAGATCGGACTACGACATCATAATCCTCCAGGAACAGAGCGTAAGGCCCATAACAAGTTACGAGCAGTTCCTTGACGGAGCCGGGAAACTCGTGAAAAGAATAAAGGACACACAGAAGAACTGCAAAGTCTACCTGTATGCAACCTGGGGTTACCCCGGACAGAGTCAGGTGATCGGTCAGGATATTCCTACCATGGAGCGCAATCTCCGCGAAGCCTATGCCAAGGCCGGATCCGCATTGGGGCTTGAGGTCTGCAACGTAGGAAAGGCCTTTACCGAAGTATTCACGACACATGGGGAGATAAACCTCCTGGGACCCGACAACAAGCATCCGTCCTATGCCGGGTCTTATCTTTCAGCTTTGGTCAACGCATATACGATTTTGGGAATAGATCCCCGATCTTGCCCGTTTGACGGCTATCCGCTTCCCTCAGGCGTGAAAGACGGTACTGATTTCAGCCCTGAGACCTCAATGATTTTGAAAAACATAGCATATTCGACTGTAACAGGAGGGGGAAAATGAAAAGAAGCTTTTCCTTTGTATTTCTCGCACTGATGCTTTGTCTGCTGGCTTTGACCGGCTGTTCAAAGATGCGCTCCTTCGAGCGCGATGTCCAGGTGGTCCTGGATGTAAACGGCGAGATGACAGGCTACGTGACGGTCAACATCTTCAACAATGCCGTCATCAAGGAACCACAGGCACCTGCAAACACCGTTTTCAGAGGATGGACATTGCAGGATTCTTGGACGCAGGAGGAATCATCGAACGTCCCCATCATCCAGAACAAGGGCCTGGTACGCTACAACGACATTAAGGATGCACTTAAAGGTGACGAGCGCAGCATTGTCATCCATGCGGTATTCGCACCTATTCCCAGAAGGGATCTTGTCATTGCATGGTATGCCAAGGAATCTACCTCAGGATTCAACCAGGGCCATATCGATGTCCTCAAGGACAAGCTCTATGAGTATCTCAGATCAGAAGGCTACAAACCGGAATCGATGGATATCGTCTTCAGAGGTTATGACGGAGGTGTTGCAGATACCTGTGCAGCCATCAACAAGGACGGAGATGTCGACATCACTGTCGGATGGTCCAGCTCGAGCAACCTCACCGGAACAGGCGGATGGACAGAAGGCGTCGATTTCAAGGAGAACACCGGAAACATCACGATCGGTGCAAAGGCCAGATACAGCGCAAGAATTTCTGACACCGATCTGAGCAAGAAGGTCTATGCCTGGATCATCTCTACCTTCGGAGCCGCCGAGGCCCCGGCCCAGAGTGCTCCTGCCCCTGCTCCTGCAACCGAAACTGCTCCGGCTCAGGCTCCTGCTGCACAGGCACCTGCCACCGATGAAAGCACACTTGTCATCGGATGGTACGCCAAGACCGGTACATCAGGAATGGATCAGGCAACAGCCGATGCACTTGAGAAGGCAGTCAGGCATTATCTTGACTCCAACGGCCATGCTTCTGTCAGCCTGACCTTCCGTCCCTACGACGGCAATGTCGCGGATGTCCAGAGTGCTGTGCTTGCTGACGGAGATGTGGATGTGATGGTCGGAATGAAGGCTTTCGCCCTCGAAGGCATCGAGATGGAAGTCCAGAATGACGTTGCCATGGGTCCGAAGACCGACAGGAGAATCCACAGGATTTCCGGAAAGAAGATCGCAATTGAGGTCTTCGAATGGCTGAAAACCGAAGAAGCAAGAAAGCTCTTCGTGTCAGCTCAGTGAAGGGGGGTGGAATATGGAAAAGAAAATCAAGGCAATGAAGGCAGCTTCCGTCTGTCTTTACATTCTGACATTCATTCTGATGGTGGTTGCTGCCTGTTGCTTCGCACTGTCCAACAAGATCTATTTCCTTTTTGCCGCACTTGCACTGGCTTCTCTGGTGTGCGGTTTCATCATCACTGACAAGAGACAGAATCTTGAGCCGGCCCGGGAAGCTGCAGCACAGGCAGGGGCAAAGGTTTCCAAGAAACCGAAAGCCCTCACCGTCATGTGCGTCGCTTTCGTTCTGGTGTTCCTGTTCGGATTCATCGCAAAATGCTTCGAGACATCAGGCTTCTCCGTAAAGGTAAGTGATTTCACCCTGACCAAGGAGATGACGCTCTCCTACAACGGCGGAGAGATAAACGGAAAGAGCTTTGCCATGAAAAACGACACATCCTATTCCGTAACGATGTATGTGCCGTCCACGGCAACCGAAGCCAACCCTGCCCCGACAGTATTTGTTCTTCCGGGCTTCACGAGAACCAAGGCAACGATGGCACAGTACTGCATCGAGCTTTCCAAGCGCGGAGCCGTTGTCTTCTGTCTCGATCCGGGCGGACAGGGAGGTACAACGGAGACTTCGACAACCGGAGCCAACGGAATCGAGTTCCTGGTTCAGTATGTCTACAACAACACTGATGACTTCAAGTTCGTAGACAGATCCCGCTTCGGTGCCGTAGGACACTCTGCAGGAGGCGGAAACGTCTGCACCCTTGCTGCCGACATGGCATTCGGAAGCTACGAAGAGAGCATCATCAAGGCAGTCTACATCTCCGGCTACATCAAGGTCTCGTCGGCAAACAAGTACGCAAACCTCAGAAGCAATGCCGCCCTCTCCTACGCCTACTACGATGAAGGCGCCTTCAGATATCAGACCGATACTTCCTCGTTCGAGGTCATAACCCGCAGGTTCATCAATGAAGTGAACAACTCCAAGAACAGCTACGACGATGTGATCTACGACTACGGATACGGCGATATGGCAAACGGAACCTACCGTATCATCCACAGGGAGAACATCAACCACTGCTTCGAGATGTATGACAGGATCAGCATCGCCAATACAATTGATTTCTTCAACGAGACCCTTGCCATGGGCTCCCCGCTCAAGGGAACCTGCCAGACCTGGCTCGGAAAGGAAATCTGCAACGGCCTTGCCCTTGCAGCAGCATTCACCTTCGTAATCTCCCTCTGTGCTTTCCTGGTCAAGCTCCCCTTCTTCGCCTCCATGAAGGAAGCCCAGCAGAAGGTCATGGCCCAGCCTGATCCCCACGCAAGAAAGAGTGTTGCACACAAGGTGATCTTCTGGTTCAGCATGATTGTCACTGCGGTCATCGCCTGCCTCGACTACATCCCGCTCGCAAATCTCTCCATCAACATCTTCCCGACCGGTAATTCCTCCAGCGTGTACACATTCGTGTTCCCTGCAAGAATGATCAATGCAATTTTGCTGTGGGCAGTGATCAACGGGGCCATCGGTCTTGTGATTTTCTTCGGTACCACAATTGTGGAATACTTCATTGAGAAGGCCCGCGCGAAGACCAAGGGCGTTGAGATGGAAGAGTTCGACTGGGGCAAGTTCAAAACAGTCAAGATCTGCTCCGGCAAATCCAATGCACTGGTGAACACACTCAAGGCACTGCTGATGTCCCTGATCATGTTCTGCTCGTTCTACCTCCTGGTATTTGTCAGCTACAAGCTGCTTCATCAGGACTTCAGGTTCATGCTCGTCTCGGCTGCACCGATTAATGCCAGGATGTTCGTGACAGCAATCGAGTACATCCCGCTGATTTTCGTGTTCTATATCTCCAACTCAATCCGTGTCAACGGCAGCATCGCCCGCGAAGGCTGGAAGGAATGGAAGGTCCTGCTTGTCGGTGCACTGGCCAACAGCATCGGTCTTGCTTTCATCCTTCTGATCAACTATGTCTGCTACTTCACCCAGGGTGCCCCGTTCTACGGCTACTGGGGCAACGGAACCGAGATCTGGCTCTATGTGAACATGGTCTTCGCCCTTGTGGTGATGATGTTCATCCTTCCGATCTTCAACAGGCTGCTGTACAGGATAACAGGCAACGTCTGGACCGGAGCTCTCGGCTGGTGCATGATCTTCATCATGATGACAATCTCGGCTTCCGTATCATACATACCGATGTATTGATTCCGTCAGTCGATAACCTCGTTTCTTCATTGCAGGCTGGACGATGTCCGGCCTGCAATGCTATCTTCTAGGCATGAAGACCATAGTACGCATCCTGATTCTTGCCGAGTTTGCAGCCATCATATTCATCCCCGGTGTCTACATGTCCAGGCTGACCCTTATCCCCCTGTTCCTGTCGATGTTCGGCCTTGTAGTCCTATATTGGTTCGCAATGTTCTGGGTAAGCAGAAAGGACGTACTGAAGGTTCTTGAGAAACAGCCCGAGTCGGATCTCTACGTCGGAAAGATCCCCGCAGATACCACGGCAGACCTGGTCAGGGGAAGGCTCTGCAGAGTCGATGACAGACTGATACTTCTCCAGAGAACAGAAGACAAGCTCCATCGCCAGACCCCATGCAGGGAGGCCTGGGCAATCGATATTTCCGATATCACATCGGTAGGATTCGGCAAGGTTCTGCCCGCACGCAAGGGATTCATCCTCTACAAGGGTGATGATGAGATACGTTTCACCTGCGCCAAGGCAGCGAAGGACAAGAGTCTGATCTACAACATGCTGGGTTGGGAAAGCCCCAAGCAGAACTGATCCTACCGCTGCTGCGTGGCAGAATCGATGTCCTTTGAAAGGAACTCCACTGAAAAACTGATATCCGAGACGGTCTCTCCGAACACGAACCTCACTGTGATGCGCTTGTGATGCTTGTCAACCTTTATCACGTTTCCGTCAAAGCCCTTGAGCGGACCATCTGTAATATGGATTCTCTGTCCTTCCCTGTAGATGACCTTCGACTGCTTGATGTGACCGTCATGGGTATGTATCCATTTCGCGAATTCCAGGTCCTTGCCCTTCAGGGCATGGGTATTGTCATCATAGCCAAGAATCCGCAGAACGGTAGGAATCCGCTTCAGGTCATAGAAGGGAAATTCAGACTCGGACTCCCCTCCCCAGTATATGAAGATGTAGTTGGAGAACATCGGCTTTTCGACGCTCTCATAGCGTCCCATTCGCTTCTCGCGGACCTCTTTCTTGGGAAACCACACCAGAAACTCACAGTCAGTCACTGTGCTGAGGAACTTGGTGACCCGTTCCCTGGTCTCTTCTTCTTTTGTGGTCAGACAACTAAGACAGAAATACACAGCCTCAGAGTATGAACCATACGGGACCGTTTTTCAATAAAAAATGAATCTATAGTGCTATATAAAACATTTTTAATGTGCGATACTTATCATAGGAAACTGTCCCATATGGAGTGCGCGATGAACTGTTATCTTTCATGGAACCTGAAGGACATGACGAATATCTCAGCCGAGAAGCTGCAGAAGAATATCAGCCAGCAGGCTTCTTATATCCAGCTCTACAAATCCGAGCTCACCAAGGAAGCCTATAAATTCAACATCGGCAGCCTTCTGAGGCACATCTGCACCGAGAGATCCTCTTTCGGCACAGAGCCTATCCAGAAACGTGCCACGGATTGTCTGATTGTCTTCCTTCACGCAGCAGCATTCCAGAAGGTCACCTATTTCGCGCCGACTGACGCAGAAAACCCCGCAGTTGCAAAATGCGCCAGGAATCTCCACCGCCTCATGCTTGAGAACGTCAAGTCAACCATGAGGTTCATTGATTACGAGGTTCTCCAGAAGCACGCCAGAGGCGAGATCGATACCGACGAGCTCTTCTCGGAGCGCCGGCGCATCCACGAGGCAGTGTTCCCCGATGACAACCTGATCACCATCAGCAAGAACGATGGCCTGAACGACGAATTTCTCAAGCTCATAGATATGGAGACACAGAAAGCCCGCGTCTTCGTGGACTTCGATGTCCAGCGCAACACATCCATTCCCACCGAACTCTGCCAGAAGCTGGCAAGTGTTCCGAGGAGCGAAGCTGCCCTGCCCGATTCCCGCTATGGCCTGATCGGTTCCTGCAAGAGTTCCCTGGCCACCCCGTTCATAAAATACGGAAACAGCTACTACAGCTTCGTAACGGCCTACAGCCTGAATGAGATAGCCCCGATCGTAGACAAGTTTGCCGACAGCATTCCTGTCGTCACTGAACCGGAGCCCGAACCGGAAGCAGAACCGGTTGAAGAAGAATCCCATGCAGAAGAGCCGGAAGCGGTCGAAGAGATTGTTGAAGAGCAACCTGAACAGGGAGAGGAAACACCCGAGGATACCGAGGACGTAGAGCCTGTAGAAGAAGAGGCAGAGGAAATCGTTGAACCCGAGAAAGTTCCCGAAGAACCCGAGGAAGCTCCTCAGGATATTGAGGAGGAAGATGATATCCCCTTCGACGAGCCGGAGGAAACCTATTACGAACCGGAGATGAGCGAAGCTTCCGAAGAGGAAGAAGACGATGACGAACCGGAGATAGTACAGACAGAGGTCGAGGAACCCGTGCTTGAGCAGAGCCCTTCCGAGGAAGACGAGGATGAAGAAGAGAATCCTGAGGACGATCCCTTCGAGGATGATGACGATGATCTCATAGAGGAAGCTCCTGCAGAATACTCTGCCCTGGTAAGCCCCGATGCTTATGATTATCTGAACCAGGCCAGCAAATCCGATTTCAAGGAATATCCCATGCTTGAGGAGCAGGATCACGGAGCCTGGTACGATGACGAAGATGAAGACGACGAGCTTCCGCCGGAAGACGATGAACCCGATCCCTACGACGGAGAGTCCCTGTTCTCGATAATGGACGATTCGGAAGAAGACGAGGAACCGGTCAAGGAAGAGCCGGTTGAGGAACCTGAACCTACAAGCGAGTCTCCCTTCATAGCAGAAGATGAAGAGGAAGCTCCGCCTGCAGAACCGGAGCCGATCGTAAGATTCGTTGAGCCGACCGAGCCTATAGCAGAAGAACGTCAGCCCGAAGAGGAAGAATCTGAAACAGAGGAAGTGGCGGAAAGCGAACCAGAGGAGGAACCTCAGCAGGAAGAAACCTCTGAAAGCGAGCCAGTGGTTGAGTCCGAATCAGAGTCTGAGGAACCCGAACCGGAACCGGAGCCTGAACCGGAGCCTCAGGTCAAGCCCGCAGAGGACCAGACCCTGCCCCTTCTGGACCAGATTCTCAGATGCGCCCCATCCAAGAACAACCCGATAGTCCAGTATCTGACAAACTGTCCGTTCGAGCAGAAGAAGGAAATAGTAAGATTCATCGAGCTTGCCCGAAAAGCCTGGCTGATCGACGGCAAGGACAAGATGTTCTCCATTCCCGATACCACCATTTCCGTTGCAGTCTTCTCCGAGACGCAGGATCCGATGCTCAACATACAGAGACGTGAAAACATCGGTGCGGTCATGTTCGCATCCCAGAAGGACAGCTGGAATTCCCTGGAGCTTTCCTATGACGGTTCCGGCCAGTTCGTGAAGGCGGATTATGTGCGCATTTCCAGAAACAGCTACACCGACTGGGAATGGAAGATCGTCGAGAAACTCGGAACAAGACTGATGGAGAGAAGAGCAAAGTGAAGTACAAGGCAGTATTCTTCGATATGGACGGGACCCTGATGGATACATCAAGGGGAATATATGCCTCCGGCAGAGCTGCGATGGAGAGTCTCGGCTACACGGTTGCAGCTGATGAGAAATGGGAAGGTTTCATCGGCCCACCGCTCGGCGACTGTTTCCGAATCACATTCAAGATCAAGGATGATGACATAATCGAGAAGCTCTGCGAGGCCTACCATGATTTCTACAGCAGGGAGGGATGCTTCCTTTCGGACTTCTACCCCGGAATTCTCCAGACGCTTAAGGCCCTGAAGGAAAGAGGATACACATTGGGAATCGTGAGCATGAAGAATGAGGATATCCTTCAGACCATGTGCTCCCATTTCGGTATCGACAAGTACTTCGACGTCGAGGCAGGCATTGACCTTACAGGCACCATGAACAAGGCACAGCTGCTGAAGGAGTCCTTCGTCAAGCTCGGGCTCAAGGGCTCGGAGTGCGTGCTTGTAGGAGATACCCATTTCGACTATCTGGGCGCCAGGGACGCGGGATGCGACTTCATCAAGGTAAACTGGGGCTTCGGATACACAAAAGAGGATATCGGGAGCATCAGCGATCCAAACGATATCCTTAAATTAGTCTAACAGTTTAAAAAGTTCTGTTGTTGTAAGCTTTCAAGCCCTCTTTAAGACAGATACAGGCTTTCTCTAGATCATCTGTGTTCAGAACGTATGCTATTCTCACCTGATCGCGGCCGAGGTCCTTGCTTTCATAGAAGCCTTCGGCCGGCGCCAGCATCACGGTCTCCCCGTTGTAGGAGAAATCCCTGAGCATGAAGATCGAGAAGTCCTCCGCATCCTCTACCGGAAGCCTCGCAATCAGGTAGAAGGCTCCGTTGGGTCTGGAGCATTTGACACCCGGAATCGAGCGAAGGGCCTTGACTATGAAGTTGCGTCTCTTCTCGTACTCGGCCTTAACGTTCTCAAGGTATGCAGGAGGAGCACCGAAGGCTGCAAGGGAGGCGTACTGCTCCACGGTCGGCGAGCACAGCCTGGCCTGGCTGAGCTTGAGCGTCTCGCGGATTACATTGCGGTTACGGCAGATCAGGGCTCCCACTCTTGCACCGCACATCGAGAAACGCTTGGACACGCTGTCGATGCAGATGATGCGCTCGTTGCAGTCGGTGTACTTGAGGACGCTTGTGAACTTCTGGTTGTCGTAGCAGAACTCGCGGTAGACCTCGTCCATGATAAGGAAGATGTCATGGTCGCGGCACATCCCGATTATGGTCTCCAGCTCCTTGGGGCTGTAGATGTGTCCCGTGGGGTTGTTCGGGCTGTTGAGAAGGATCGCACGGGTCTTGCTGGTAATCCTCTCCTCTATCAGACTCAACGGCGGAAGGGCGAAGTTATCCTCCAGGGTGCTTGTTACCGGGACTATGCTCACGTTGGCCATCCTTGCAAAGGAGTGGACGTTCGTGTAGTAAGGCTCGGGGACTATGATCTCATCGCCAGGATCGCACAACGTCATCAGGGAGAACAGGATTGCCTCCGAACCGCCCGTGGTGATCAGGATGTCATCTACGGTGATGTCGACATCCACATAGTCATGGTAATACTTGACCAGGGCCTTGCGCAGTGCGAGGTCTCCGTCGCTCTCGCCATAGGCGATGATATCGTTCGGATAGCTGTGGATGGCCTCGATGGCCTCCTTGGGGCTTCTGATATCGGGCTGGCCGATGTTCAGATGATAGACCTTGATTCCCCTTTCCTTGGCTGCCCTTGCATAGGGCGAGAGTCTTCTGATCGGAGAGGCCTGGAAGCCGCGGATTCTATTGGATATCTCCATTTGTGTCTTCCTCTTTCTTGGTCTCTGCATTCTGCTTCTTTGCAGCGGCGTTCTGCACGTCATCGACTAGACGCTGGACAATCTTCCTGTTGTCAAGAAGAGGACTGATTGCCCTGCCGTGGTGCAGACGGTTGATGGTACGGGCGAAGAGCTCGCTGGCATCGGTCTGGATGAACCATTTCTTCGACAGGAGGCTGTCGTTGTGATAGACGACATTGGTTCCGATGATGTAGTCGAAGGTTCCCTCCTCGTGGGCCTTGTCGAAGGTCTCGATGGCATTGCCGTTGAAGAACGGAAGGCTGACGATACAGATGATCTTCTTGGCTCCGCGCTCACGGAGGAACTTCATGGCAATGAGCATGGTTCCGCCGGAGGCCAGCATATCGTCTGCTATGATGACTGTCTTGCCGTTGACATCACCCAGCAGGTTGATGCTCTTGATGTTGGTGTTCTTCGCACCTGTGGTCACTATCGAGTAGTCACGCTCCTTGTAGAGCATGGCAAGCGGTCTGTGCAGGATCTGGGCATAGAACTTGTTGCGGGCAACTGCGCCGACATCCGGAGAAACGACCGTGATGTTCGGATCCGAGATATCGATGATCTTCTTCAGCTCGACCAGGATCTGGTAGGAAGCATGCAGGTTCTCGAGGTGGACTCTTCTGAAGCAGTTCTCGATTTCCTTGCTGTGTATATCCAGCGTGATGATTCTTTCCACACCGAGGCCTTCGCACATCTGACCGAACAGAGCGGCAGTGAGAGCCTCTCTGGAACTCTTCTTGTGCTGACGTGCATACGGATAGGTGGGAAGAACCAGCGTAACGCTCTCGGCTCCGGCCAAATTCAATGCATTGACTATGGTGAAGAGCATCATAATATGGTCGTTTACTGAGAAACTGACTGGATTTTCACACCCGTTTATCTTCATTGGGACATCGTTTGTGACATCATAGATGATATAGATCCTGATTCCGCGAACGGGCTCAAGGATTTCGGCCTTTACTTCGCCGTTGAGGAACCTCGTGTATTTGACGGGGATGTCGAAGTTGGGACAGATGAATTCGGTCGGACACTTGCCGGAAGGAATCTTCTTGTTTCCCAAATCATCGATGAATGTGACTTCCCTCAGAATCTCTTCCTCTGTCATACCGTACCTGTATGCCAGATTCTTGGAAAGCTTGTGGTAACGCTCGACATAGAGCCCCTTGAGGTGCTTTATGACCTTACCGGACAGATACTCGGAACCGGGCCCTGTGATGATGCCCAGCTTGTGCGGTTTAACTATGCTCATGCATCCCCCTCGGGCAATGTGCTGATACCCCACTCAGGCCCCACTGCCCATTGTGTTTCTTTGACGGCATCTCCCTTTTCCCTAAGGGGCCGTCGTTGTTTCCATTATATGGAAAACACGTGGTACTGGTCAAACTCATAGTGCATCGGAAGTGTTCTGTTTGCCGAACGTGGAACCTGAAGTTACAGTCACATACCAGTCTTCCCGGCAATCCGTATCACGACCATCGGAAAATCGGCTGACGGATCTGGTTGCTGTGGCTGCATTGCAGTCAACGGCATCTCCCTCCCATGCTCCGCAGGCGAGAACCCATCTGGCACGCTGCAGGGCCGTCTTTGTACCATAGCCCTCGTGGCTTTGGCTGAAACCGGAGTAGATTACGGCATCTAGGACCTTCGCCCCCAGGGACGGATTGTCACACAGGACGAATGTACCGTTGTTGGAGGACGGATCCGATGTTGACTCGGCACAGACATTGAAGACCCTGCCCGCCTTCATAGGAACATCGTCCGGAAGGCTTTCCGTCCACCAGATGACGATGAGGTCGTCTCGGTTCACCTCCATGTCTCCCAGCATGACCGAGGCATCACAATCACCCGGAATCCCGCAGTACAGGGTCAGCCCCTCCAGATTGCCGGCCTCCATGACCCTCAGCTCAGTCCTGTCCGGACTTCTGGCAGTCCCCTTCGTTGTGAACTCATTGATGATTATCTCGGGAAGTCTGGGATTGAAACCCCAGACCGATATCTCCAGGCCCGTGGTGTTCCCGCTGTAATCCCGCACCCTGCCCTTTACGCCGGAGCTTCTTCCCGGCGGAAGTACATTGGAAAGGGTTACATAGATGAACCTCCCGTCTGCACGCGCCGAGAAAGGGGCAAAGGATTTACCGTAGACCCTGACGGGTTCATCGAACTCGAGCCGGATGATATAACCGGATTCGGATCTGACCGAAAGCAAGGTCGGGGCAATGCAGTCGTTGCCGGAGAAGACGTTGATTATTTCCTTTCCGTCCGGGTCCTGGCTGCAACCCAGAAGGACAAGCAGCAGAATGACGACAGATGATACAATCAGCAGAATAACAATGAAAACCTTTCTGTTCATGGAAAACCTCTCTGTCTCCCATAACGGAAAAACTGCAGAAAATATTAGAAATGTCAGACCCTTTTTCATGACTTTTTTGACTTTTTCGTCTTAGGACAAAAAAACCGGAGGTGCTGGTTCTCAGCACCTCCGCAACAACAAGATAAAGGGTATTATTGGAACGCTCTAGGGAATCAAGCGTAGTTGAGTTTCGAATATTCGTAGGACTGGCGGATCCAGGTCTTTATCTCGGAATCGATATCGTTTGTAGACCTGATTCCGATATGGTAGACATAGGAACGGGTTCCGGGAACCGGGTTGACAACCCTCTCGATTCTCGGACTTGTGATCTTCTTTCTGTTGGTGATGGCCAGGTTGAAAAGAACCGAATGGTCAGCTGAAGGAGGAAGCGAAACATATGCAAAACCTGCAGCTGTCCTGAAAGCCAGAACCGAACCCTGCACGGATATGACTGCATCCGGACAGAAATCATTTATATAGTGTTTAAGATCATTGAAGGCATCCAGGGATTCCTTATTGGATCCGAAGAAACCTACTGCCTTATCTTCACCTGACATCGCTTACCTCCTTTAAAAATTTTTTCATCGAACCGATCTGCTTTATTCCTTTTTTATTGGGTGTGCTTCCCCTGTCCGATGGTTAAATCTTAAACCACCTTTTTTCGCATGTCAATAGCTTAATTTCTTATTTTGCAAGAATTTATAATTTTTTTCTTTATATCGTTCTTATATAAGTTTAAATTCATACCAATAAGAAACAATGAAAAAATATTTTAACTTTCATAGCCTTTCCTTTAGTTTCAATAAATCGTGTTTTTCCCTTTCCTTTTTCACTTGCAGCAAGTATCTTTAAATCAGAGACAAGGAGAAGATATGAGCGAGATTATTCTTAACGATTCGAATTTCGAGCAGGAAGTCCTCAAGAGCGACAAACCTGTATTGGTAGATTTCTGGGCACCCTGGTGCGGCCCCTGCAAGATGCTTGCACCGATTATTTCACAGATAGCGACAAAATACTCCGATAGGATAAAGGTTGGAAAAGTGGATGTCGATGAATATCCGGTTCTTGCCGAATCCTTCGGCATCAGCAGCATCCCTACCCTGATTCTCTTCAAGGATGGGCAGGCAGTATCCCAGAGGACAGGCGGAGCACCTATGGCCGTGCTCGAGACCTTCATTAATGATGCTCTGAGCTGAAGCCAATAACCACACAAAAAAACTTACATAAAAGCAAAAAAAGTGTCGGAAATCGCGAATATTTTCGACACTTTTTCTGTATAGGGCTGTGTAGGGGTAAAATGCCTAACGGGTAAAGGGCCTGAGTTCAGGTTCTCCGGCGCATCCCCTGCAAGAGGAGTTGCGTATGAACAACCTGAACACAGTCCTGATCGAAGGGACACTCACAAGGGATCCAAAGGATGAGACGACTGCCGAGTATTCCCAGTGTCGTCTGGCTGTTGCCAACAACCGATATTTCCTTGGCCGTGACGGAAAATGGAAGCCGGACCCGTCCTACTTCTACGTCTATGTATTCGGCCCGGTTGCCGATGCATGCATGCAGTACCTTAAAAAAGGCAGGGGCGTCAGGGTCGTGGGCAGACTCAAGCAGCAGAGCTGGCGAGCCTATGACGGCTGGAGGGAAAGGATCTTCATCATAGCCGAGCACATCGAATTCCAACCACCGAAAAAGAAGGAGGATATCCCGGAAATCGAACCGGAAAAGAAGGCCGGATTCCCGGATACCAGGACCGACACCGCATCGATGGACGCCCTCGAGAAGATGGCAAAAGAAACAGAGGAGGAAAGAAGGCAGCCGGAACCCGAGGTTCCGCAGAATCAGCAGGAAGAAGAACACGAGCCCGTATCCCCTACCGTCCTTGATGACGGCGCGCAGGACAAGGACCCCGAGCAGTCTTCAGGCCCCGAGAATTTCGATGAAGGAGACGCTCCGTTCTGATTTGATAAGCTGAACGCGGCAATGGAGGTGCTTCTTTCCACTTACACACCCTTTGCCATGTCCCCGCATTCGCCTGTGCCGTGCGGGGACGTTTCTGCCTCTGTAAAGAGAACCCCAAATGTAGTACAATCATGGCATGACCAAGAAAAGCCCATATCTGATGAAAGTGCTCGTAACCGGAGCATCCAGCGGAATCGGAAAGGAGACTGCAGACCTGTTTGCAATGAACGGCTTTACGGTCTATGCCGCTTCCAGGCATCCCAAGGAAACCAAGAATCCCAGCATAATACCCCTGACAATGGATGTTACGGACCTCGATTCAGTCAGAAATGCAGTTTCAAAGATCGACGAACTCGGAATCATCGTCCACTGCGCAGGCTTCGGAATAAGCGGTTCGGCGGAAATGACACCGCTTGAAAGAGCAAAGGCCCAGATGGAAACCAATTACTTCGGAGTTCTGAACGTAAACAGCATATTCCTGCCTCTGCTCAGAAAGAACAAACGCTCTCTTGTTCTGATCACCAGTTCGGTGGCCGGATTGATAGCAATCCCCTATCAGAGCCACTACAGTTCATCAAAATACGCCATCGAAGCCTATGCTCAAGCTCTCAGAATGGAAGCATCACAGTTCGGAGTCAGGGTTGCCCTGGTGGAACCGGGAGATACCAAGACGGGATTTACAAAAGCCCGCACCAGCGATGAACCCGAGAGCTCCCCGTATTTCGAGCAGTGCAAGAGCTCGGTTGCACATATGGCTCATGATGAACAGAACGGCAAGACCCCTGATTCGGTTGCCAGGGTTTTCCTGAAGCTTGCATACAGGAAGAATCCGCCGGTACGGTGTGCGGTTGGCCTGGACTACAAGGCTCTGGCCCTTTTGGCAAAACTTCTTCCTGCAAGGCTTGCCAACTGGATTGTCAAGCTAATATATATCGGCTAGATATTGGACTATCCAGTACTTCTGTTGAATACGGGATATTCAGATAACAATAATAAAAATAGGAGAATTCCATGAGAATTTCAGTACTGTCAGTCGGTGGTTCCATTATTGCTCCGGACAAGGTGAACAGCGCCTTCCTTTCGGACTTCCTTGCAAAGATCAGGACATACCTGGAGGACAACCCCCAGGACAAACTGATTTTCGTCTGCGGAGGAGGAGCTCCTGCCAGGGTCTATCAGCAAGCCTACAGGGAAGTTGTTTCGGATGCACAGTCCCAGGATTCAAACGCCCAGGACTGGATCGGAATCAAGGCAACCCACATCAATGCGGAACTGGTCAAGGCTATCTTCGGCAAGTATTGCCTGGACAGCGTCGTGACAAACCCCACGGCAGAAGACGTGTCTTTCTCGGGAAGAATCCTTGTTGCAGGAGGATGGAAGCCGGGTTTCTCCACCGATACTGATGCGGTTTACCTTGCCAAGCGGTTCGGTGCAAAGCTTGTCATCAACCTTTCGAATATCGCCAAGGTCTTTACGGATGATCCGCGCAAGAATCCTGATGCAAAGCCGATCGACTCAATCTCATGGGCCGACTTCAGGGCAATGGTCGGAGACGAGTGGGTTCCCGGAAAGAACGCTCCGTTCGACCCGATAGCCTCCAAGCTTGCCCAGGAAGCAGGAATCAGGGTTATCTGTGCGGATGGCAGAAACACGGAGAATACCCTTTCGATTCTCAGGGGAGAATCTTTCGAGGGTACGGTCATAGGAGACTGACAAAATGGACGTGATCCTGATTTCGGCAAAAGCCCTTTTGCCTCTGTTCGCATTCATGATGCTGGGCTACTACTTCCAGAAGAAGAAGTATCTCAGCGAGAGCACAACCAAGCAGATCAATATCATTGTGTTCCGATACTTCCTGTCCATCATGTGTGCAGAGACAATCTACAAGGCAAACCTGAAGGAAGACGTGGAACTGCTTCCTGTTCTCATGGTTGCCGGCGGGATCATCAGCATCTTCCTTATCTCCTGGCTCATCGTTCCGAGATTCGTCAAGGACAAGACCCAGATTCCGGTCATGATCCAGGGCATCTACAAGTCAAACTATGCCATTCTGGGAATTCCAATTGCACAGAGCATCTGCGGTGCGGACAACATCGGAATAGTCTCTGTCATTGCAGTCATACTTGTTCCGCTCAACAACGCAATATCGGCCTTCATCTTCGAGAAGTACACAGGCAATGCCACAAGCGTACCCAAGCTTCTGCTGAATATCATCAAGAACCCGCTGGTCGTGGGAAGCCTTGCCGGTCTTGCCCTCAACCTGTCGGGCATTGTGATTCCCTCATGGATAATGTCGGGAATCGTTTCCAAGCTCAGCGCCCTCACTACTCCGCTGTCAATGATAGCTTTGGGTGCCTCTTTTGAGTTCAGTCAGATAAAAAAATACGGAAAGTATTTGACTTGGGCCATCATTGCCAAGCTCATTCTGGTACCCGCGCTGATTATCCCGGCCTCCATCGCCCTGGGAATCAGAGGCGTCGGACTTGTCGGAGTAACCATCTACGCAGCCGCCCCGAATGCAGTCAACTCCTACAGCACAGCCGTAGCCATGGGCGGTGATGCCGACCTAGCCAACGAGATTGTCGTTATGACATCCCTGTTGAGTATGCTGACTATGTTCGGTTGGTTCGTCCTGATCGGCCTTACCGTAGGTTTCTGAAAATCGTCAGTTCATCTTCTCGCGAAGAATCTCGAAGGCTGTCTGCCACTTGTCGCAGATTTCGTCTTCATTGAAGTATATTGCAATCTCCCTTGCGGCGCTCTCCGGACCGTCTGATCCGTGGATGACATTGAAGCTCATCAGCGGAGAGAAGTCACCTCTGATTGTTCCCACTTCTGCATTGGCGGGATTGGTCTTTCCCATCAGCTGTCTCATTCCGCTGATGGCGTCTTCACCCTCGACCACCATAGCAACAATGGGAGCGCTTGTGATGAACTTCACGAGATTGGGATAGAAGCTCTTCCCGAAATGCTCTGCATAGTGGGCGGCGGCCTGCTCCTGTGAGACCTGAATCATCTTGAGCGCCACGATCTTGTAGCCCTTCTCTTCGATTCTGGCGATTATCTTTCCAATCAGTGCCCTCTGCACTGCATCCGGCTTTATTGCTATGAATGTTCTTTCAATCATGTTTCCATCCTCCATGGACTGAAATCTTACAACAAAAGTCGGGAAGACGGTAGTCCACTTCCGCATCAAAACGCTATAATCAAGGCATGAAGACCGCGTTGTTCCTGTTCAATCCCCGGGCAGGCAAGGGAAACATAAAGGCAGGACTCTCCAAGATAACCGACACGCTCACCCGAGCGGGCTTCCTCGTAACCGTCTATCCCACCCAGGCCAAGGGCGATGCCTATGAGAAGATTCTCCAGTGGGGGCTTTCCTATGACAGGATTGTGGTTGCAGGCGGTGACGGAATGCTGCACGAGGCACTCAATGCCGTCATGAATCTTGAGCGCAGGGTAGATCTTGCATATATTCCGTCGGGAACGGCCAATGATTTTGCAATTGCCAACAATATTCCCAAATCAGTGGATAAAGCCGTCCAGGTGGCGGTTGCCGATAACCGCAGGACAATCGATATCGGGAGCTTCAACGGTGAGTATTTCTCCTATGTTGCGGCTTTCGGGGCAATCACCGACATCCCCTATACCACGGATCAGGCGGCAAAGAACAATCTGGGCTATCTGGCTTACCTCCTCAATGCCGCAAAATACATGAACCCCCAGATCCTTTTGGGTGCGGCAAGAGAGATGGAAATCAAGACCGATGACATGATCCTCACCGGAGAGTATCTGGTCTGCTGTGTCTCCAACTCCAAGACAATCGGAAGCCTCAAGCAGTTCGTCCCCAAGGACGTGGAACTGGATGACGGTCTTTTCGAGGGATTGTTCATCAAGAAACCTACGAACATCGTGGAATTCAGCAATGCGCTGAACGTCCTGCTGCTCGGAAACCTCCATGCGCCGGGAATTATCACGGTCAAGTCCAGCAAGTTCGAGTTCTCACTGGACAAGAGCGCAGAGTGGACACTGGATGGCGAGGATGGCGGCTCCCATGACACGGCTGTCATCGAAAACCATCATCAGGCCCTTACGATGCTGATGCCATGAACAGATTCTTCGGTCATCTGCACACAATCACGAGGCACAGGCATCTCGTAATGCGACACTGCTTCAGATGCGGAATTCCCTGGCGTGGTCTCATGCACGATTTGTCCAAGTACAGCCCCGCGGAGTTCATTCCCGGAGTGAAGTACTTTCTCGGAAACAAGAGCCCGACTATAGGGGAAAGAATGGCATACGGCTACTCCAAGGCATGGATGCACCACAAGGGAAGAAACCGCCACCACTTCGAGTACTGGACCGACTTCTCGCTGGAAGAAAGAAGATACATTCCCATCAAGATGCCGCTTGTCTACGTCATTGAGATGTTCTGTGACCGTGTAGCCGCATGCAAGGTCTATGAAAAGGAAAACTACACGGATTCAAGTGCCCTGGAGTATTACAGCCTGCGCACCGGCGAGGAGAAGATGCATCCGGAGACCTCAAGACTGCTGGGAATGCTTCTGTCAATGCTGGCGGAAAAAGGCGAGAAAGAAACCTTCAAGTATATCAGAAAGACCCTCAGAAAGCAGAAGGACTACTGACAATTTCCCAAAAAGTTAGTACAGAACGGACACTCCTTCTCATCTGTACTAACTTGTTAGTATAAAACAGACCCTCTCAGCGTTCTGTACTAACTATTTCCGATCGGACAGTATTTTTCTGATTATCCAGTTCTGCATGTGCTGTGGCAGGATGTTCAGAAGGCGAAGCAATGGGCTCCGGTTCAGGTTGTACACATAGCGCGGGTGCCTGTCTTCCAGAGAACGAAGCACAACGCGGGCCACCTTCTCGGGCAGGACGTTTGCAGTCTCGACCTTATTCACCAACGCCAGAAAGCGCCTTGAAGTGTTCTTGTAGAGCTCGGTGTTGGCACAGAAATGCTCTATCCTTTTCTGCGACACATCCAGAAGCGAGGTTTTCACTGCCCCGGGCCTGATTACGGACACGCTGTGGCCCAGAAGCTGAAGCTCCATCCTCAGGGAATAGGCGTACTTCTCGATCGTGCTTTTGGTTATCCCGTAGATGCCCGTAAACGGCAAAGGATCCAGTGGGGCCAGCTCGCTGGAGACCATCACTATCCTTGAGTTGGGATTCAAAAGCGGAAGAAAGGCCTTGTTCACCCTGTACATTCCGAAGAAATTGATATTGAAAATCCTGAGGAATTCCTCTTCGGACATTTCGACCAGGGAGTTCATGTCATAGATGCCTGCCATGTTCACAACGGCATCGACCTTACCGGAGACGGACCTGATATGATCCGCGGCAGACAAGACGGACTGCTCCGAGGTGATATCCGTACGGATGTAATCAGTGTCATTCCTGTCTGCAATATCCAGTTTCCAGACCCGATAGCCTCTTTCGCAAAGGAGACGGCATACAGCCTGCCCCATCCCGCCTGCGGCGCCTGTTACTACAACAGTACCCTTGTCCATGACCTACCTATAGGATGCGGGAATGAGGTCAACCAACAGATACTCGCAGTGTTCCTCAGTTCTCAGAGGCAGGCTCCAACCTGCGATTCCGGAAGAGACATAGAGATCAGTTTCCCCGTAACGGTAGCTGCCGTATGCATCGTAGCCCGTAAGGTTGTAGACGAGCTGGAGCGGGAAATACTGCCCCGCGTGGGTGTGGCCTGAAAGCTGCAGATCTGCCTTGGTCGCGATGATGTCCTCTGTCTGATAGGGAGAGTGGTCTATGTTGACTACATATGCATTCTCCGGTCTCGGCTTCAGATCTTCGACGGCAAGACGTGAAGGATCGGACTTATCCTCACGCCCCATGAGCACCAGGTCGGGCGATATCTGCACCCATTCATCCTTGAGAATGATAATTCCGTAGTACCTGAGGGTCTCTTCAAGTTTCTCCGGACTGAATTTGGCGCCGCCTGCCAGATCCGCATTGGGCTGACGGTCGTGGTTGCCGTAGATGAAATAGACCGGGATATCCATGGAGCCCAGAAGGCTGTATGTGGTCACCATCTCATCCTCGGTTGAGAACTCATCCGTAATGTCTCCTCCAAGAACAACGAAATCCGGTCTGAGTGATGCTATCTCAAGGATCGTCTTCTCGACGACTTCAGCGCTTTGCGAAGACCCAACATGAAGATCTGACAAGAATACGAAGCGATGTCTTCTGGTAAGCTTCTCCGAAGTATATGTGAGCTCGTTTTTCTTCACGCTCTGCATGTTCACTGCTCCGAGAATAAGGACCAGAAGTGTCAGGACAAGAGAAACGATAGCCTGAATTGTAATACTGCCCTCTCTTTTTTTGATAATAACGATTGGCAAGGTCACTATGTCTGAGAGCAGGTCTCCCATTATCGCCAGATAGAACGCACCTATCGTATAGTTCAGATTCCAGGTTATCCAGGAGTCTGACGCAACGGCAAGATAGGCGCAGGCAACAAGAAGCACCAGCTTGACTGCAAAGACCACGGCACGCAGAATCCATCCTGCATGGCGTCGCATCGGAAGCTGAATCAGGAACAATATCGCATAGGCTGCTATCGTCTGGACCACCCAGATCACATAAAGACCGAATGTCATCGTGAAACCTCACTTAAAGAGTTGTTCATAATATAGCATGGAATCGTCTGTTTCAGACAACAAAAGACTTGAGGAATGCCATTTCCTCATCATTGCAGATTCTGGCCTCATCCAGCCTCGGATCACAGTGAAACACATGTGCCAGTGACTTGCCGCCCTTCTCTCCGTAAACCTTGTAGACGTGAACTATGCCGTTCTTCTCAAGCTGTGGAATCAGGAATGCGGGCTGCTCCTTCATGAAGTCGGCATTGCTGGTCATCACAAAGGCCGGGGGAAAAGTCGGGCCTATGAATCTGCAGGGGCTGAGGATCCTCTCCTTCTCGGCCTCGATTTCAGCAGTCATGGAATCCACTCCGAGAAGATCCTTCACAAGAGGTTTCAGAAGAATTATCGAAGGTCCGTTGTTTCTGAGCATCTCGATGATATCGTAGATGCCGCAGTTAAGGACCACTGCCTTGGGGACAAAGCCGTCAGGAGGAACCACTCCTACGGCTTCGGATGCATACGAACGGTCCGTGCACATCAGACTGTACATGGTTACCATGTGAGCTCCGGCAGAGTCTCCGACCATGAATACATTGTCCAGGTCAAAGCCATACTCTTCGGCATGGGACAGCACGAAGCGCACCACAAGATCGGTATCCTCCATGCTGGACGGGAATATGAACTCGGGAGCAAGGCGGTATGTGAAATTCACTACTGCAAATCCGCGGCGGGCAAGAGCCATGCAGTAATACTGATAGACTTCCTTATCACCATAGACCCAGCCGCCTCCGTGCACATCGATTATCACTGGCAGCTTGCCCTGTGCATCACGCAGCCTGTAGACATCCAGGACATTCCATTTCTGATCCGGTCCGTAGACGATGTCATCGAAGCGGATGATACTTTCCGGAGTAACCTGCCCCTTGTTTTTCTGAGAATCGGCAAGCACAAAGGCTTTCTGAAGCATTCTGGAGGTCAACGACATACTTATTCTCCTGCCGGAAGTATAACAGTCCTATCGGAAGAATGTCATGACTTCCTGCTTCAGAAGATCGGATTGTTGGTCGGTCAATGCCTTGGGCTGGTATGGGACCTTGGTCGTATCCTCCCCGAATATGTAGTTGAAGAACGTCAATGCAACAAGATAGCTTCCGCCTATTCCCGGATGCTTGAGATCCTTGTGATACAGCGGAATGTCGGTTCCCTTGGAATACATGTCAGCCATCACGGATCCGCAGTAGACAACTTCGACGCCGAGCTCTTCTGCAAGTCGGGTATATGCATCTGCAAGCAGACTCTCCATCTGGGCAGTCGTCCATCCGTTGTACTTCAGATCGGGATATCCTTCGGCATAACCCCAGGTCTCATAGAGCAGCACCCTGGCACCATTGGCACGGGCTTTCTCCGTGAGAGTCGCAGCGGCATCGTGGAACTTGTCGTAATCGTTGATAGGACGGATGCTCTGCTCCTGAAGAATCACGATATCATAGGCAGTTTCGGATAGCAGGTCCTCGATCTGCCGGCAATACTTGTTCTCGGGATCACAGTACATCTCGAGAGTGTATGAGCCCATCATCACGGAATCGACTTTCACACCGGTATATCCGCAGCTTTCGCAGATGTTCCCGAACAGCCACGGAAGGTTGTTGCCGTATGTGAAGCTGTTTCCGATGAAAAGGATTTTGACCTCATCCTTTTGCCTGCTTCCCGTACTTGCACAGGAAACAAGCAAAACACAGATGAGAATCAGACATGCTGCAAAATAACATAGTCTCTTCATGTCAGTTTTCAGAATTCAAGCCACTGTCCGTTTTCCGGGCAGATGAGTTTCCCCCTGTAGGTTTCCTTCAGAACCCTAAGCTTCTCCTGAGTGCGCTCATCGGTAAACGGGATCTTCAGATCGTGATGATGCGGGATCAGAACACCAGGATCCACTGCTTCTGCCAACTCGGTAAGAGCGACTGCACCCTGCTTGGAATACTGCATCAGTGCAACATCCGGCTTGAGACCCCTGAGGTGTGAAATCTGGTTCTGAGCAATGTTTCCGCCCCAGAACAGAATCTTGAAGCCGTTCTCGAAGGTAATCAGATAGGAGCACATCTCCATGCCTCCCATGCTCTGGAGCTTGTCCAGACCGGGATAGAGCTTCATGAAATCATACTCCTCGCATTTGGCAGCCTGCTGGCTCTTGGTTTTTCCTACGTTGGCATGACGGTTGTAGAACATCTTGATCTTCACCGGTCCCATGTCCAGTTCCTGATCCGGGAACATCGGGAAGATGAAGGTTGTATTGCAGTCAAGCCAAGATGCAAGCAGATCGGCGCCCAGAGCTCCGGTATAGATGAACGGATGATGCTTGTTCTCTATTATCGGAAGTTCCGTGATGTGGTCCCAATGCAGGTGTGAAACCACAACATGGTCCACTTTCTCGAACGAGGAAGCATCAATTCCCTTGTATGTGCTCTGGTGCAGGCAGGGATCCGTGAGAATCACCTGTCCGCAACCCTGTATCTCGAAGCTGGCGTTGGTTAGCCATCTGATTCTGATTCTATCACTCATAATTAATTCCTCTTTTACCCCTCCTGTCCGTCAGCCGATCTGGCAGAGATGACAGGCAACGAAATGGTTGGGCGTCATTTCGACAAGACTCGGCTCCTTGCCCTTGCACTGGTCGCATGACATATAGCAGCGCTTGCGGAAGCGACACTGGTCCGGCGGATTGACCGGTGAGGCAATCTCACCCTTGAGAAGGATCCTGTCCTGCTTGTATCTCAGATCCGGTACCGGGATTGCAGAAAGCAGAGCCTTGGTATACGGATGCGTCGGATGTGCAAACAGTTCTTCTGCAGGGGCTTTCTCCACCATCTTGCCAAGATACATGACAGCAATATCATCCGAGAAATGGTTCACGACGCTGAGGTCGTGGGTAATGAAGATATAGGTCAGTCCCAGCTTCTCCTGCAGGTCTTCAAGAAGGTTCAGGATCTGTGCCTGAATGGAAACATCCAGAGCCGATACCGGTTCGTCACAGATGATCAGCTTGGGCTGCACGCTCAAGGCGCGGGCGATTCCGATTCTCTGACGTCTTCCGCCATCCAGCTCATGCGGATAGGAGTTGATGAGTCTCTCTGCAAGACCTACCGTCTCCATCAGCTCCAGAACGCGCTTCTCGATTGCTGCAGTACCCTTGATCAGCTTGTTCTGGATGATCGGCTCGGCAATTGCCTGAAGAACGGTCTGTCTGGGATCCAGGGATGAGAACGGGTCCTGGAAGATTATCTGGATGTCCTTGCGGGCCTTTCTCATCTGGCGTCCGGAGAGGGATGCAAGATCCACCCCGTCAAAGATGACCTGACCGCTTGTGGGTTCTATCAGCCGCATGATACAACGTCCGGTAGTTGATTTTCCACAGCCTGATTCGCCGACAATACCCAAAGTTTTACCACGCTCTATGGTAAATGAGACATCGTCCACCGCATGGAGCATTCCTTTGGGGGTCTTGAAGTATTTCTTGAGGTTCTTCACCTCCAACAGGATGTCACTCATAGTACTATATCCTCCCTTTCAAGATGGAAGCTCTCGTCATCGTAAGCATTGCAGCTGCAGTAATGCGTACCTCCGAAGTGCCTTTCTTCCGGCATTACGTCTATGCATGAAGGTTTGGCATACGGGCATCTGGGTGCAAAGGCACAACCCTTGGGCAGTTTGGTAGGATCGGGCATGAGTCCGGGAATAGGCTTGAGCCTCTCCTTGCGCTCTGCGATGTTGGGCAGACTGTTGAACAGACCCTCGGTATAAGGATGCCTGGCGGTGTTGAAAACCTCTTCCAGTGAACCGCGCTCGATTATCTTTCCGGCATACATGACAGCGACATCGTCACATGTCTCAGCGATGATACCCAGATCATGGGTAATCAGAATCATGGCCATTCCGTACTTTTTCTTCAGCTCTTTCATCAGATCCAGAACCTGAGCCTGGATCGTAACGTCCAAAGCGGTGGTCGGTTCGTCTGCAATCAGAAGCTGCGGATTACATGCAAGGGCAATGGCGATGACGACACGTTGCTTCATTCCACCTGAGAACTGATGCGGATACTCTGCAGCTCTCTCTCCGGGAATTCCAACTATCTGGAGCATCTCCTGCGCCTTCTCGAATGCGGCCTTCTTGTCCAGTTTCTCATGAATCATGATGGCCTCGGCAATCTGGTCGCCGACGGTGAAGACCGGATTGAGACTTGTCATCGGATCCTGGAAGATCATCGACACTTCCTTTCCGCGGATTCTCGACATTTCCTTGATCGTCTTATCGAGAACATTATCACCGTCAAGCTTGATTGTTCCGCCCTTGATGACTCCCGGCGGATCCGGGATGAGATTCAATATGGACAATGCAGTCGTGGTCTTGCCGGCTCCGGTCTCTCCTACCAGACCCAGGGTCTTTCCCCTTCCCAGCTGGAAAGACACGTCCCTGACAGCCTCGACGGTTTCATCCTCAAGCTCATAGTTGACCGTAAGGTGGTCCACTTCCAGAATCAGATCATTCTTGTTTTCCATTGCAGGCCTCCTTATTTCTTAAGCTTGGGATCCATGGCATCACGCAGGCCGTCTCCGACCATGTTGAATGCCAGAACAGTAATCATGATTGCCAGGCCCGGGAACAACGTCATGTAGCTGTAACCTCTGAGATAGGCTCTTCCCGAAGAAAGCATCGAACCCCACTCCGGAGCGGGGGCCGGAACACCGAGTCCCAGGAAGCTCAAGGACGATGCAGATATGATTGCCGAAGAAACCCTGAGAGTAACACGGACAATAATCGGGCTGAGGCAGTTGGGCAGGATGTGCTTGAAGATGATCTTCGTTTCGCTCTCGCCTATTGCTCTGGCGCTCTCGATGTATTCCTGTCCGGTTACCGTCAGAACTGCAGCTCTCGTGGTTCTCACAAACTGCGGGATACTGGTGACTCCGACTGAGATCATCAGGTTCAGCGTATTTGCACCGAGGGCCGCGACTATGACAATAGCCATCAGCATGTTGGGAACTGCTGCAAATATGTCCGTAGCCCTCATGATTATGTCTTCGACTATTCCGCCTGTGTAGTAGCCGGCAAAGGCTCCGAGAATAACTCCGACCACAACGGCAATTGCAACTGCAACAACTCCGACCGAAAGGCTGAATCTTGAACCGTACAGGAGTCTGGCGAAGATATCGCGTCCGAGATCGTCGGTACCCATGATATGAGCCTTGCTGGGATGCTGGAGCCTGTCCTTGAGGGTCATGCCGATGACCTGTGTGTCATAGTCGACAAGTACATCCGCAAGGATGGCAACCAGAGCCAACAGGGCAATGATTCCAAGTCCGATCATGGCACCCTTGTTCTTCTTCAGGCGATGCCAGACCTCTCCGGCCCTGCTTCTCTTTCTGTACTGTCTTGAAACAAGTGTATTTCTTTCTCTCATGCCGCACCCCTCTTTGTCTTCACTCTCGGAGCAAGCCTGAGGCCCTTCCTGCTGTACTTACCCTTGATTCTCGGGTCAACGACAGCATAGAGAAGGTCGACCGCAAGGTGTATCACACCCGTGATTATGGTTGTCATGATGATTGAACCGGTGACGACAGGTACGTCACGCTGATGCACGTAGTCGATGATCAGTCTTCCTACACCGGGCCAGGAGAAAACGGACTCGGTAATGACGGCACCGCCGATTCCTGCGCAGAGCTGACCGCCGATGATCGTCAGAATCGGGATGAAGGCATTGCGGAAGGCATGCTTCGTGATGACCTTGTGTTCGCTGACTCCCTTGGCTCTTGCAGTGCGCAGATAGTCCTGCCTGATGACGTCGATCATCGAGGATCTGGTGGTTCTTGTCATGACCGCCATGTGGCCGGTTCCGATCGTGATTGCAGGAAGTATTACGGAACTGAAGCCCCGGAAACCTCCGGACGGAACCCAGCCCAGATTCAACGAGAACTCGATGATCAGCAGAAGTCCAAGCCAGAAGTTCGGCATGGACAGCCCGAGCAGAGCCATGACCATGCAGGAGTTGTCAATCAGAGATCCGCTCTTTACCGCCGACACTATTCCCAGCGGAATGCTCAGGCCTATGGCGACCACGCTGGCTCCTATTGCCAGCCAGAATGTCTTGGGGAGCCTTGTGATATACATATCCCAGACAGGTTTCTTAGTTATGTATGATGTTCCCAGGTCTCCGTGAAGAAGGCCCAGCATGTATTTTCCATATCTGTAGAATACGGAACGGTCGTATCCGTATTGATGGCGCAAAGCTGCAATCTGCTCTTCAGAAGCATCTTCGCCTACAAGCTGCGTGATGATATCGCCGGGAGCAAGGTCCATGATGAAGTAGATCATGAACGATACTCCGATGATCACCGGTATCAGCAGCAGGATTCTTTTAATTACGTAACGGTGCATGATTCCTCCGTTAAAACGTCATTCCATTACAGAAACAGCGCCGCCTTTTCAGGGGCGCTGTTTCGAAAAAACATCCTGAAATCAGATGGATACTACGATGTTGGAGTAGTCGTGGCTCTGGTGTCCTTCCCAGATGACTCCCGAAACACCCTTGTTTACTGCAACGCTGAGCTCTGTATAGAACAGAGGCAGATACCAGGCATGCTCGTGGTTGAGAGTCTGGATCTCAGCATAGTAGGACTTTCTCTGTGCATCGTCGGTGCACTCTCTTGCGAGCTTGAGAAGCTCCATGACTCTGTCGTTGGTCAGTGTTGCCTTGTTGGTGTTGGAACCTACGCCGTATGCACGGGATGCATCATCTCCGTAGCTGTTCCATCCGAGGGTGTAGATCATTGACTCATGCTCAGCAGTCTTGAAGGCACTCTTTGCCGTCAGTGCAGCGGCTTCAAGCTCTTCAATGTTGATTGTCAGTCCGATTTCCTTTGCATTGGCCTGGATGACCTGTGCAGCTCTGAGTCTTGCGCTGTCCTTGACGCTGATCGTGAGAGTCTTGTAGGCAGACTTCTCAAGGTACTGCTTTGCAAGCTCAAGATCATATGTGTAGTCGCCGAAGCCATCATAATAACCGTAGGTTACAGGACCCCAGTTGGAAATGGCTCTGGTTCCCTCTCCGGAGGAAGCTCCGAGGATGACATCTTCGTAGTTGATGCAGTGTGCAAGGGCAAGTCTGAGGTTCTCGTCAGCACCGGGTCCCTTGGATGTGTTGAATGCGAAGTAGCAGCAGGTTGAGCTCGGGATCTCGATCAGCTCGAGAGTGGGATCCTCTTCGATGAAGCCCTTCTCTGTGGTAGCAGGTCCGATACAGACATCAACCTCGCCGTTCTGCAGGGCAATGAGTCTTGCAGATGACTCGGAGATATAGCGGAGGGTGAGCTCTCTGGTAGGAGTTGTGTCTCCCCAGTAGTTGTCGTTCTTGACCATATGTACGAAGTCGCCTTCCTCGAGATCTGTGATGATCCACATACCGGTTCCGACCCACGGTCCCTTGAGGGCATCGGCTTCGATTGCCTTCTGGTTGACGATTGATGCAAGAGGCAGAGCCAGTGTATCGAGCCAGTCGACGTTCGGTGAAACAAGGACGAGTTTGACTGTGTAGTCATCGACGACCTCTACATGATCGAGGACTCCGACGAACTTTGAAGATGCAGTCGAGTTCATGCCCATGATTCTCTCATAGGAATACTTGACGTCGTTTGCAGTGAACTTCTCGCCGTTCTGGAATGTGACATCGTCCCTGAGCTTGAGGGTCAGAGTCAGAAGATCCGAACTCCACTCCCAGCTTGTTGCCAGCTCGGGCTCGTATACTGCAGCGGCGCTGTTGTATGAAACCAGAGTATTGTGGGAGCACTTGAACAGTCTGTTGTGCTGCAGGTTGTTGATGCTCTGCGGGTCGCCGGTCGTGATCTGGCTTCCGTCAGCGCAGACAACGGCTTCCTTGTACTTCGGAGCAGCTGAAGCTGCAGCTCCTTCGTTGGATCCGCCTGCAAAGACGAAAGCGGAAACAAGAAGCAGACATAAAATGGTGATAATTGCTTTTTTCATGGCATAGTCTCCTTTTGTATTTTCAATTATCAACCCCCCACGGCAAAACCGCAACCTTAATTTTTCTTTAATGTGATGACTCGAGATGAATGCAATAATTAATTGTTTTAAAAGCAATTATTTTTCTTGACAAACGGCTCTGCAACTTTTAATGTATATTGTATACAAAAAACAAAAGGACAAACAGCCATGATTCCGTACACAAAGATCGAGGCCACGCCGCTCAATGAGCGAATCTCCACCCTCCTCAAGGATGCAATCATAGAAGGGCAGTTCAGGGCCGGAGAGGAAATCAGCCTGACTGCCATAGCAGAGCGTTATGGTGTGTCACGTACTCCGGTCAGAGAGGCATTCCAGCATCTTGCAAAGGATGGTTTTCTGACACTTCGCATGAATAAAAGCGCAATAGTAGTCGCCATTGACGAACGATTCTTCAGAAACCACTATGAGATCAGGAGCGTTCTGGAGGCCCAGGCAGCATACGGTGCAGCCGCAAGCAATGCCGACAAGAGCGAACTGCTCAGGATTCAGGAACTCGGAGAAAAGACAAAGCTCCCGATGACCCTTGATGATTTCAGATCCTACAACATGATGTTCCACAGGTGCATCTGGCGCCTCTGCGAGAACGAGAGACTCCAGCAACTTCTGTCAGACATGTGGGTAAGTTCCTACTCAAGCAGTGCCCTGCCGGAAATCCATAGGCAATCAAGGACACTGAATTCCCACAGGCGTCTTGTCAACGACATAATCAACCATGACTGCGATGCTGCATTCGAACATATGAAGAGGCACATAATCGGCAGTCTGAACAACATCCTGAAGATTCTGGATGAAGGCAAGAAGGAGGCATGACATGTTTGAATCATATGAACTCGGATATTACATCTATTTCGTAGTGGTCGGAATTGCCATCTATTATCTATATAAGGCAATCAAGCAGATAAAGGAAAAAGACATCGATTTCTACAGCAAGGACAGATACACAGACGCTTCCGTAAGCCGCTGGGCAGTCGTGGACGGATATCTGAAGGTTGCAGCAGCCATCGTGTTTACCGCATACGGAGTACTGGGACTGCTTGAGATAAATATCCTTTATATTACTATCGGGCTTCTCGTGGTCATCCTCGTGCTCTACTTCGTGCTCTATTCAAAGATACTGGTAAAGAAGGACGACTATTACTGAGCAAAATAATGGGTCAGGAAGTCCAGGATAAGCCTTGAACCGTCCAGAAGACTTTCCGGATCCAGCCACTCCTCTCTTGTATGGCAGCGCCCTCCCACTGCTCCGCCTATGCAGATTGCAGGGATTCCGATTCCGAGCGCAGTATTTGCATCCGTCGAGCTGTAAGCCCTGTCCCCATGCTTTCCAAGAATTCTGAAAATGGTATCGTCTGCCTTGGCAATCAGAGCCTCATGAGCTTCAGGATTAACATCACCCGTACAAGGACGATCGCCTATTTTCTTAGCTTCAATTGAAATTCCCATACTGCGATAGGCATCCAGGACCTTGTTGAACATTGTTTTCATTATTTCAAGGCATGACTTGCTGGTAGACCTATACTCATAGACCATAGTGGCTTCCTGGGCAATACTGTTGACGCTGGTTCCGCCGCTGATAAGGCCTACATTGTATGTGGTCTTGCTGTCCCCGTCCTCCGGGACCTTTACTCCATAGAGGGCCGTGATGATGGAAGACAGATAGAAGATCGCATTCCTGTTTCCGAAAGCCGCGTAGGAATGTCCGCCTTCGGTCCTGACAGTGACTTCATATCTGTGGGAACCTACTGCTCCTGTGACGATGCGCTCCAGACGTGTTCCGTCAACAGTTACGAATTCCCTGATCCTCTTTCCATAGGTCTCTACGATCTTCCGACTGCCCTTGAGATTGCCAAGGCCTTCCTCGCAGGAGTTTGCCACGAAAACCATGCCGCAGGTAGTCCTGATATCGTTTTGGAGAATATACCTCACTGCAACCAGAAGGCTTGCAAGGTTTCCCGTATCATCTGTTACGCCGGGACTGTAGAACAGTCCGTCCTTTTCTTCGAACGGCATGGGCTCCAGGTCCGGGAAAACAGTATCTATATGGGCCATGATGACCATGACGTCATTGTCGTTTGTTACGTTGTGCTCGCAGACAGCATTCAGGGCATCATCGACATAGACATTCTTTCCGCCTGCCTGTCTGAACCACTTCTCGCACCAGGCAGCTCTGTTCTCCTCATGATGGGATGGTGCGGGAATCCTGCAGAGCTCACGCACTATGTTCTTGGCATCCTCATGGGATTCAGCCAGATATTTTTCCATTTTATCGGTCAATGCCATGGCATCACCTCCGTTTCTTTGTCAGTGCCCTTTTCCTTTTCATATATGAAACAACGAAACCTGCCAAAAGGACACAGAAAGATGTTATTATGCCCGCGACAATAAGCGGGACACTGTAATGGGTGGTCGTATATACTCCCCCGTCACCTGGCTTGGACATAGGCACAGGATCATATGCAATCCCGTTCTCAGAAGCCAGGGCCTTCACATTCAGAAGGTTCAGGACCGGCAGCCCCAGAGCTGCATACTCGAAGCACAGGCCTCTTGTATCATCAGCAGGTATCTGCGGTGGTGTAAGAACCAATCCGGGCGGAAAAGTGGTTCCATACGACGATGCCCCGCTGTTTGTGGATGCGCCGCCGACGTTGACGAACATGTCGATGCCGTCACCGAACAGCTCAAGACGCCTGCGTATGCTCTCGGCCAGGGAATCGCACTCTATATATGCTGCTCCGGTTCTGGAAGCAACATCCCTGCAGATTTCGGCAGAAAGGATATCGGTTCCCTCATAGAGGATGCCTTCAAGAACCCCTCCGCCCTTGTCATCGAATCCGCCTCTGGAAACAGCGACCAGATTGAAATCTGCAAAGCCTCCTTCCTTCAGGCAGAGCAGAAAATCGAAAATATTGAATTCAGGTCTGGTAGCCCCATGCATCGAGGCTCCCAGGCTCGCTATTATCCTGGTTTCAAGTCCCATCCTGGATGCGGCTATGACGGCAGCAACGGCAAGACCGGGGAAAGACCCGCTTGTTCCGATTGCCAACACATCGCCCTTTTCCAATCCAGCTTCACTGAAGTAGCGGACCATGGCGGCGGCGAAATTGGGATTCCAGCTGGTACGTTTGGCATCAACGGCCCCGGGAGTACTTGTCAGCTCGGTGAATTCCGGCCCGAGCAGGTATGTCTGGTTTAGGTCCTCGGGCTCGACCTCTATTCCCCTCTCCTGGATTCTCGCCTTGAGAAAGGCTTCTGCATCTGCCATCGTCTGGGCAGCGGAGAGTTGCAGTTGTGCATAGCGGTTCTCCTCATAGCGGGCTGTCGCTATCACTGCCAGGAAAAACAGCAGTGCGACAGCCAATGAGACAATAAGATAAATTGTACCGATACTTTTTTTCATGTCAGAACCAAAAACCAGAGGTGCCGGAAACCGACACCTCTGGACAGGAAGTCAGATACAATCAGTAAATCGTGCTGTAAATCTTTGCTTCGATGAATCTGACTGCAGAGTCGAATCCGAACTGCGAGAGTCCGGGTGCAACGATGTCAATCTCGCCGGGTCTGGGATACTCCCAGGCCGTGGCACCGGGGATCACTCCAGCCAGATATGTGACAACTGCCTTGAAATCATCCGCTCCCAGGACATCCACGAACTTGAAGACAAACTTCTCTCCGTCATATCTGAAAAGGAAGTCATAACCTACAATGCTGTATGCTGCTTCAGCCTGATTTATCGGGGTTTTGTCGAAGAGCAACCCGTTTTTTGCAGTATATGCTGCAAGATGGATTGCAACTCTTCTGAACTCATCGGCATTCTTTGCCTCCTCAACTCCTCTCGGGAAAATGGCGGCAAGCTGAGAAATGCCGGTCACGCTCTCGTGAGAACCGTCAGCGGCATATAGTTCCAGGACCTCTGCCACCGATTCATCAGACAGATTCGCCAACTGCATGAGCACTTCCACGGGTTTGTCCGAACGTTCTGCAAGGTTCTGAAGTGCATCGCAGTAGGTTCCCAACAAGCTCACGAGCGCCTTGTCTGCCTTCTCGACGGGCACGAAAGCCGCAAAGACTGCATGACAGACCAAGAGCATGACCAGGAGTGCTACTGTAATCTTTAATTTTCTCATTATTACCTCCTAATCACTCTTCCGGTCTGAGCTTGTCTCCCATGTTCTCGAGAATGATGTTCGTCCACCAATCCGGGCGGCTGGGAACCTTCATGCTGACGTTGCCGAGCATGTATTTTGCGGTAAGGAAGTCACCCAGTTCGCTGTAGGTATCGAACCATGTGTTTGCGGTGTTGTTCATGAATGTGGTGAGATACTGGACTCCGAGATCTGCTCTGCCGACCTCGATGAGGGATGCTGCAAGCTCCTGAGCTGCCGCCGTCTGCTTGTAGAGGCTCTCCTGCATCGGATCGCGGACTGCCTTGACATCCTCAATGGCTGAGGCATAGTTGATTGTGGTGAGCTGCTGTACGACAGCCTCGTTCCACCATCCTGACTGCGGATCATACTCTGATCTGACACCGCGGCCGAAGTGCTCCGGGAAGTATTTGGCGGAAGCGAAGACCGGTGTGATGTAGGTCACGCTCGGTGCACCCCAACCGACCCAGACCAGACATCTGGCCTCTTCGGGGAGGTCTGCTCTGACGTTGGCAATCTGGATGTAGGTGCAGCGGAACATGTTGATAGGTCTTGCAATACCGACTCTCGTATCCTGCTTGAGGGTATTGTTGTTGTTGCTCAGCGGGTTGCCGAACTCACCGGCCTGTACTGTTCTGGAAACATCGAACTCAGTTCCTGCATAGTAGTCGGAACAGATGTCCTTGATTGTCTGGACACTGACCTTCTGTGCGGGCTTGACGAACAGAGGATACTCGTTTGCATCTCCGAACGGATCGAGGTCCTTTCCGACCTCCGGGTTCAGCAGGTTGATTGCTCTCCACTCTCTGAGAGTGCATCCCATGTTGTTGAAGTCGTTCCAGGAATAAGCCATACAGGGCTGGAACTCGCCTTCGCCATCCCACAGGCCGCTTTCAAGGGCAAATGACTTGAGTGTCGGGCTGCACTTGTAATCCGGATCGTCTTCCTTATAGACGTTGATCCTTGCTCTGTTGGCTGCAACGAAGACCATGTCATCAGGAACTCTGATGGCTGCCCATTCATATCCGCCGTAAGCTTCGAATACCCAAGCCTCGTTTCCATCACAGATGTTGATACACTCGCAGCAGAAGTCGGCCCAGCCGCCTTCCTCGATGCACTTACCCATGAACTCGACTGCCTCACGGGCCGTGGAGCAGTTCTCGAGAGCTGCATCCTGCAGCATGTAGCAGTCCCATTTGGCCTTGCTTCTGATATCGTTGAATGCAAAGTACGATGCCATTCCGCGGTCATCGCTGAAAGACATGGCACATGTGGACTCACCGATTGCAAGGCCCTTGTCATTCATGAATGAATACATTCCGTGGACATACTGGTTTGTGGCCTTCTCGTTGACATAGGAGTCGACGATCTTTGCGCTCGGACCGTAGGCAACCTCGGGGAAGTTGGAGAAGTCGGAACCTGCACGGCCGGAAACCACGACATCACGGGTGGTACCTGCTTCCATCGAAGGGATGAGCCAGATTCTGAGGTCATCACTGTTGGAATCACAGGTGTGGCTTATCATTGTTGAACCATCGGTCGTTGCATCCTTTCCGACGGCAAAAATGGTACATGCAAAGGCGCTGTAGACGCCGACGAGAAGCAGTACCAGCAATGTTGACAATACTTTCTTCATTCACTGCCTCCTTAGTTTGTTCCAGCGAGCGAGTTGTTCACTTCATGAACAGCTGACTTCACTGCTGTCCACCAGTCTGCATCAGGTGTGGCTGCGTTCTTGAACAGGACTCTGTTGGTTGCATATCTGGCAAGCAGCTGCACCTGCAGATCCTTGTAGAGGTCGAACCACATGTTGGCCTGCTGGTCTGAATAGGTGGTCAGAAGGTCGATTGCCTCTTCTCTCATACCGTTCTTGATCATCTTGGCGGCCTGGTTCTGGACTGCGAAGGTCATCTCGTACTGGTCATTCATCAGAGGATCGCGGACTGCCTTGATCTGCTGGATTGCATCGGCATAGTTGATTGTGGCAACCTGCTGCAGGAATGCCTCGTTCCACCAACCGGACTCAGGATCGTACTCGGCTCTTCTTCCGCGGCCGAAGGAATCGACAAGGTGTCTCTGTGATGCAAAGACAGGTGTCAGATAAGTTGTGCTCGGTGCGCCGAAGCCGAAGTAGACAAGACATCTGGCCTCTTCAGGGAGCCATGCCTTGACGTTGGAGCACTGGAAATATGTGCACTGTGAGACGTTGGTAGGTCTGTACTCATACTCTCCTGAAGAAAGGAGGATGTTTCCGTAGCGACCTGCATCAGCAGTCTTGGTGAGATCCCACTTGGTTCCCTCATAGGCATCCGAACAGACCTCATGGATCTTGGCAACGGAAACCTTCTCATCCGGAACGAAGTAGATCGGGAAGACATCATCGGGGACCTCGGTGATTGCGAGATCTTCATCAGCAACGATTTCGGGATACTGCAGACCTGCGAGGTTGCAGACAGCTCTCCACTCTCTTGCGATACAGCTGAAGCTGTAGTTACCTGCGCCGAAGCACTGGCAGGGTCTGAACTCGCCCTGTCCGTCCCAGAGTCCGTTCTCGATTGCGAACTCCTTCATGTTCGGGGCGCTGAGGTAGTTATCGGGATCATTCTCGACATAGAAGTCGATTCTGCTGCGGTTTGCACATACAAAGACGGCATCTTCAGGAAGTCTGAATGCACACCACATCTTTCCGCCGTATGCCTCGAAGACCCAGACATCGGTTCCGTCACCGATTGTCATTGTTTCAGGAGATCCGCTCCATCCGCTCTCGTTGAGCCTTGCACCCATGTACTCGACAGCCTCTTTTGCTGTTGAGGCATTCTCGAGTGCGGCATCCTGGAGCATGTAGCAGTCCCAAATACCTTCGTACTTGGCAAAGACGGCACGCTGTTCCCTGGTGGTTCCGCATGTCGACTCGGTCATCGTAACGCCTTTTTCGTTTGCAAATGAATACATGGCATGCAGGTACTGGTAGGTATCCTTGTCATTGACATATGTATCCATGACGATACCTCTGGTGCCGTAGTCCTTGACCTCCGGGAATTTGCCGTAGTCGGCATCTCTTCTTCCGCTAAGGACAACGTCTCTCTCAGTTCCCTCTGCCATCGAAGGAATGAGCCAGAGCCTGAGGTCATCACCTGTTGAGTCACATGTATGCGACGTCATTGTAGATCCGTCGGTCGAGGCCAGACGACCTACACCGAAAATGATGCAAGCAAATGCGCTTTGAGCAACAAGCAGCAATGCAAGCATGACAATCAGCACTCTTTTCTTCATTTTTCCTCCTAATCGCCCGTCTCAGGGGCGGACGAACTGTTCAAAAAAGACAGGGAGCACCCCGGAAATCCGAAGCGCTCCCTGATGGTCACTTTTCTATTACCCCCGAATCATTAATAGATCAAGGAGTACATCAGACTTCTGGCATTGGCCACGAACTGTCTGAAACCGAACTCTGTAATACCTGTTGTTTCGATGTCAATCTCTCCGTATTCCGGGAATGAAACACCCACGGCAGGGACATCAGATGCAAGCTTATCGGCAATCGCACGCAATTCGGCATCACTGTAGATATCAATGAAATCGAACTTGATCGTCTTACCGACAAGTCTGATCAGGTACTTGTATCCGACTATCTCGAAGCTTGCTTCGGCTGCATCGATCTTTGCAGAACTCTGCAGATGACCGTTGTTTGCAGTATAGATAGCCAGATGAAGTGCTGCTCTCCTGAAGGCATTGATATCATCAGTTGCCTCAACACCGCGCGGGAAGACCTGTGCCAGCTGTTCGAGTGTGGTAGCACTCTCATAAGCCTTGGCTCCCTTGTCTGCGATGATTGCCGCGATTGCTTCATCAGAACTACCGGCCATCTCCATGTAGAATGCTACAGGGTTCTTCTGTGCCAGGCCTTTTGTCTGCAGGATGTCACAGAACCTTGCAAGCGGGCGTGTGACTGCAGGATCGGCCTTCTGCACGGGAACGAAGCCGGCAAATGCTGCCTGACAAGCAAAGAGCACAACGAGTACGGCAACTACAATCTTAAGTTTCCTCATTTGTGTCTCCTATCAATCGGTTCCACAGTCCGGATGCCTGCGCACCCGGATTATATGGAACAACTGTTCAACCTTCTCCTCTTACTTGTACTGTCCCCACTCGGAAGCATTGAGTGCATTCCAGAAGTCTGTGTACTGGGCAGATCTGGTGTTCATGTTGACTGCACCGAACATGTACTTGGTGATGAGTTCGCCTGTCAGCTCATCCCATACGCCCTTCCACATTCTTGCCTGTGAGTTGGCATAGTTTGTAAGGAGAGCGACAGCCTTGTCCTTCTCTCCGAGCTTGATCAGCTTGGCAGCCTGATCCTGGATTGCAGCTGTAACCTCATACTGGGCATCCATGATTCCGTCGCGCTTTGCGTGGATGTCCTCACGGGCCATCTTGTAGTTGATTCTTGAAAGCTGCTGTACGAGAGCGGATGTCCACCAGATTGTTGAGGGATCATACTCGCTTCTGAGTCCGTGTGTGAACATCGGATCGAGCTCTGTCATTGAACCGAACAGCGGTGTCAGGAAGTTGGTGTCGGATGCGCCGCAGCCGTACCATACCAGACATCTGACGTCCTCAGGCAGCCAGGCCTTGACGTTGGCGATCTGGACATAAGTACATCTGTAGCTGTTGATGGCTCTCTGTGTGAAGTCCTGAGCGCAGTTGAGTGCATCACCGAACTGTCCGCCCCAGATGGAAGCTGAAACATCGTACTCGGTTCCGGCATAGTAGTCACCGCAGATCTCATAGACGGTCTGGACGCTGACAGGCTCGGAAGGAACGACGAAGCACGGCCATGCTGTGTCGGGATTCTGCTCTTCGGGATCGAGTGTAGCACCGAGCTCCGGGTTCAGGAGGCTCATTGCTCTCCACTCTCTTCTTGTTGAATAGGGTCTGTATCCGTAGGGTGCGAATGTCCAGCAAGGAATGAATGTGCTCCAGTCTGTTCCGTCCCACAGGTCATACTTTGCAACGAAGTTCTTGAGATCCGGTGCATAGAGGTAATTCTCGGGATCGTCTTCAACGAAGAAGTTGATTCTTGCTCTGTTGGCAGCTACGAAGACTGCATCATCGGGAACTCTTGCTGCAACCCACACGTGTGCACCGTAGCACTCCATGATCCAACACTCGTTTCCGTCACAGATGTTGATACACTCGGGAGATCCGTTCCAGCCATACTCGTCGATGAGGGCGCCCATGAACTCGACAGCCTCTCTGGCTGTTGCGCAGTTCTCAAGTGCGAGGTCCTGGATCATGTAGCAGTCGATGATTCCATCGTACTCTCTGTAGGCTGCCCTGATCTTCTTGCCCTGGTCGATGTTGCCGTTGATTGAACAGGTTGACTCACCCATTGCAAGACCCTTGTCATTCATGAAGGAATACATTGCATGGATGTAGCGGTTTGTCTCTTTCTCGGGGACATACTCGGCAAGAGCCATTCCGCGTGTTCCGTAGTCCTTGACTGCCGGGAACTGGCTGTAATCTGCACCTGCACGGCCATCGAGAACGATGTCACGGGCCTCTCCTGCAGGCATCTCGGGAATCATCCACAGTCTGAGGTCATCACCTGTTGAGTCACAGGTATGTGAAATCATTGTGGATCCGTCATCGCTGGCATTCTTTCCGACAGCGAAGATTGTGCAGGCGAACACGCTCTGTGCGCAGAGGCAGAGAATCATGAGCACTGCAATGAAAACTCTCTTTTTCATGTTTTTCCCTCCGTTTTATCCTTCTGAGATAAATTGATCAGTATTTGTCGTAGTTCGCCCCTACCGGTTTGTAGTAGATGGTGAACGCGCGATCCTTGTTTTCAGGAGCATCCGGATTCTTCAGGAAGTATCCGATGCTGTCGACGCCCTGGTTCTCCAGCTCTTCCATCTCGAGGTAGGTCGGCCATGTGACCTCGACCTCCATCTCCGGATAGAAGAAACTTGCCCAGTAGACAACCTCAAGAGCGCCTGTGAGGTGACGACCGGTCCTGTACCACATCGGAGTTCCGAACTCCATGTCGTACGGGAAGTATGTCAGACCCTTGTCGGTGACCTTCTGCAGGAATTCATCCTTACCTTCCGTCATCAGAGCCTCGGTTCTGGGTCCTGTGATCTTATCGATGAAGATCTCGGGAGTCTCCATCAGGAATGTAAGGCTGTCTGACCAGTCCGCCCACTCTCTGTGGCTCAGTCCGTGCAGGGTGTTCGGCGAAGAAGCACTCTTCATCAGGAACTGGTCGGAAAGGTTCATTCCTGCCATCATTGCGACGTCCAGAGAGCTCTTTTCCGGCTCGTAGTATTCCATTTCTCCGGTTGCCAGGAACTTCTCGCGGTCGAGAACCTTTGACGGAGCGACGTAAGTGGATGTGACCGGGTAAAGGATTTCTGCCTCATGCATATCGATGGCCATATCGACATGTTCCTGTCTGATGATTTCCATGACTGCATAGGCGGCTCTCTCCGTGAGGGTTCCGTTCTCACGTCCGGGATAGGTTCTGTTCAGGTTTCTGATGTCCTGATATGCCAGATTCTGTCCCGAAGGATAGTTCACGTAAGTAAACGGATCAGGCCACTGGTCCAGCGGGTTGGTGTATCTGTCTCCGATGCGGTACTGTGAGATTCCCCAGTCCGAACTGACATGGAAGAACATGGGATATGCATCACCGACCATTCCTTCCGTGGAACCGGAGTAGTTGGCTCTTGGCACGATGATGATTCTACCCTTGGTGACCTTCAGGTTCTCTATCATCAGATAGGCGGCCATCGTCGATGCCGGCTCGTACGGGTGAGGACATCCGCAGACGAAAACCGTTCCGCCCTCGACTCCGGAATCAAAGATGAAAACCGGGGTATCCATCCAGGTGTTCTTCAAAGACGGCACATAGTCACTGAACCACTTGACCTCAGTGAGGTCCTCGGAGGCCACGATGGTCTCCTTGTAATGCCTGAGCTGCCAGAATTCGATACCGGACAGCAGTGCAAGCACGAGGGCAATGACCAGAACCACAATCTTTACAATCAATGATTTCTTTTCCATGTCCGCCCTCCTCACTTGATGTACAGAATCCTAAGAAGGAACGGAATCAGGCAGTATGCATACATGATGTCGAACACCACGCCCTTGTTCTTTTTCCTCTTGAAAAGGCTCTTGAGCATGCTCAGAAGGACAAGACCTGCCATTACGAAATAAAGAATATGAATAAGATTCTCGAAAAATATCATTCTTCCATATCCTCCTTAGTACAAGAATGCGAACGACGCAGGCTTGATGATCATGATTACAGCCATGGCTCCAAGCACAAGCATCGGAAGAAGAAGGGACTTGAAGAAGCTGATGTACGACTCCTTGTACCCCGTCTCCTCGCAGGCGAGTCTTCCGACAATCCTCGATGGCGGCAGAGTATCACCGAGCGGGAAGATCAGTGACAGCGCTGCACAGATGACGGTTACGTCCATACCGAGAGTATTGAACATAAAGATCAGCGGTCCGCCGAGAACGATGGAAACACCGTAGTTGAAGCATCCCTGGCAGATAGGACCGACAATCAAAATCAGCGAGTAGATCAGCACGAGCGGCAAGCCGACACATGTGGATCCGATAAGACCTCTGACTCCGGTTGCTGCCATGGCGCTCTGCAGGACTCCGATGGAAAGCACGTTGGCAACCAGCGGGAAGACCTGCTCCATGGTATCGTCAAGGATTCCGAGATACTGCTTGAAGGTTGTCTTCTTCGGGTTGCAGAGGAAGGCAACGACGGCAGCGATAAGGAACATGAGAGGAAGACCCAGAACCGGAAGTCCCCACGGATCATAGAGAGCCAGCAGGAACAGTGCGATGATGGCCACGAACGGAAGTACGATTCTCCACCATGTGAGCTTGGGATCCTTGGGCGGGAACTTGGCAAGTGTCTCTTCCTTGTCCTGCGGCTTTGCACCCCATCCTACATAGACGATGGTGAATGCGCCGGCAATGACGATCGGGATGAGCAGCAGCCATGTGAATCCGACATAAGGCATGTTGGCCTGAGCTGTCATCAGCATGGTCCAGAGGTTGATCGGAGGACATGCTGCCGAAAGCATGGCGAAGAAGCAGATGAAGACCGTTCTCTTTCTCTGTGTTATTCCCAGGTACTCCAGAACAGTGTTCACCAGTCCGCCGAGAACGAAGATTGCAACCGAACCGGCACCGGTAAGGGCTCCGGGGATCAGCATCAGGACACCCATGATGGAAAGAAGAATCCACTTGTTGTTGACCTTTTCCACAACGGTCCTTGTGATGGCTGCGATTGCTCCGCTATGTGAATAGATGTTCACGAAGATGGATGCGGCAATGAACAGCAGAGCCAGATCCAAGTTCACGAACAAGCCTTCCACCAGATACCTGACAGGGCTTCCGAGGGCCGGGACGGCTATGGTTCCTGCAATTGCAAGAACCACTGCTGCAACAGCCATGGAAATATCAGGTGATTTAAGCTTGATGCTGCTGAGCACGAAGGCCGCAATCATTATCAGCAGCAGAATAAGCGTCAAGGTAGTTGTTGTCATTCAGACCTCACTTCTTGATGAAGATGTCCGGAGCGGCCTTAACAAGGTCCATGGGTTTGTCGATGATTGTAAGAGGAATGCCGTACTGCTGACTGATCTTGGTGAATCTGTCATCGGCATTGTTTGCCTTGATTGAAATCATCCAGTCGGACTGCGGGCAGACAAGATCGATGATTCTCTCGTTTCCGTTTGTGGGAAGCTTGGGTGCGCGGGCATCGGCCTCCATGCTGACGGCTACGATCTTCATGTTCTGGGCCTTGGCCTTTGCAAGGACCTCCTTGAGGAATCCGATTTCATCCTCGATTGTGATTCCGGATGCACCGAGACCCTTCTCCGTGACGCTTATGACAATCACGAGAGTGGTATATCTTCCGGAGTCGATGTAGGCATATCTCTCAGGAGTCTCGTCCTCAAGCCAGAAGTCCGCATCCTCTCCGAGGGTGAACTTCTTGGACTGGTTGATCAGGAGTCTGAGCATCTTGGAACCTGCTCCCTGACCACCGGATGTGAGCAGGAACGGGCAGTTGAATGCCTGAAGCGGATCTCCCGTGATGTCGGCGAAAAGGCATGCCGGAACAGCCAGGAGCATGATGGCAAGAACAAATGCCAAAACAACTTTCTTCATAATATCCTCCAATTGACTAATCAATATCGGCAGAGTGCCGGATATTATCCGTACAAAACCATTTTACAACTGCATACGAGCAAACGCAAGGAATATTTACCCGCATTTTGTAACTGAAAACACAAATTGTGTTGCAAATTATGCAAATCCGCAATTTATTTGTTTTATTTTTACGTATTCCGCAGTTTTCGACTTAGAGGATTCCGAGCATGAGAACAAGCCTAATCACTATGGCAAGTATAGATACGGCAAGAACTGTACGTATAATTCCCTGCTTGAACATGTCGTTTGCAATCAATCCGGGAATGATGTATCCCACCACTCTGATGTCCTGTTCGACAAAGCGCAGATAATAATACAACCTTTGCTCCACAAGCCATGTTCCGATCAGAGAAAGGAGAACCACGACCATGAAACGCCTTCTTCCATAAATGATTATGAACTTCTGCAGGCCCTTGGTGGCAAGGTAGATGACGATGGCAAGGACAATGGTGCTTACCAGACGCCAGGGCTGTTCCATGTAGAAGGCCAGATAGCCTGCAGAAACAAGCCCTCCGGTGAAAATGCCGAGAAACTCGGAAAACAGGAATCCGAGAACTATGCTTATTCCGATTGCCGTATGTAGCATTATGCCTCCGTCAGATGGCCGGTACAATAATCCAGAAGCGCATGGCCGGCGCCTTTTATATTCCCCATGCAGATAACCGTGCTTCTGCATTGACCTATGATCTTTTCGGGAGAGGGATCCGTGCTCCTGACGGCTAGCTCTCCGAGATATTTTGCAAAGAGTCTCCTGCATTTGACCTGATTGTCGCCTACGACCACCAGGTCGGACACCCCGGCATCCTTGAAGAGCTGTGCAAACATCTTCAGGCGGAACTCCCTGTCGTTTCTATTATTATAGATAATTGAAACACTTCCCATGTCCCTTCCTTCCAGAAGTCTTTGCGCACTTCTCGAATCATTGGACGCAAACCCGTTTACGATCAGATGTCCGTCGACCTGAACACTGCCCTTCATTCCGAAATCAGGGACTGTCTTCACAACGGCTTCAAGCACATCCTCGTCTCTGAGACCGAGGCTTCTGCAGACCTCGAGCACGACCGAGAGGTTCTCGGCGTATACGGGAAAGCTGAACTTCTGAAGATAAGGTTCATACTGCTCCGCAAGCGGCCCCACAAGGTGGATATTCCCCGTCCCGTGCAACTGCTTCAATGCAGCATCTACCTTGGAATCGGCCGTGAAGATATCCGCGGCTTTTCCGATGCTCTGGACCAGGACCTGTGCCGTGTCTTCCTCGGTACTGCCCATCTGGTCAACGTGGTCTACCCTGGCATTGGTTATGACCACAGCCGTAGGCATTACAAGCTTGTCTCCGATGATTCTCTGGTTCTCTTCACGGATTGCCATGCACTCACAAACAATAGCCTGACATTCATTCTCTACTGCTTTTTTAAACAGCAAATCGTGTTCTCTGACTATTCTTGTTCCTTTCTTGCGAGGCACATCCTCTTCCGAGAGATCAGGAAGAATGAATCTTGCGACCGAACCGGTGGTCTTGCCGAATGTTCTGATTCCACACCCGTTGAGAGCAGCGACCAGCATTCTTGCGACACTGCTCTTTCCCCTTGTCCCGTTGACCAGTATTCTCACGGGAATGCTTTTTATGCGCTTTTTGAGTATCGAGTCTTCGACAACACCCAGAATGAGGATAGCGATAAAGAGCACAAGCACGAACCACATACTGCGATTATCCGTCAGAAAAGCGCACAGGGCAAGCCCCGATTGTAAGTTGACAGTTCAACAATCGGCTCCTATCCTTTAACTGATGGAGGACGTCCATGTCTGAAACGAATAGTGTACAGGAAACGGTAAACCGCCTCATCGACGAGGTGGAGAAGATAATCATCGGCAAGCGCGAACAACTCCGACTGGTCTTCGCGGCATTGATCTGCAACGGACACGTTCTGCTGGAAGACCTGCCGGGTTCGGGAAAGACAACCCTTGTAAAGGCTCTCTCCATTGCCTTGGGATGCACTCAGACCAGAATCCAGTTCACCCCGGACCTGCTTCCTTCGGATGTAGTGGGAACCACGGTATTCAACCAGAAGACAACGGAGTTCCAGACCATTCTCGGACCGGTGAACACCAATCTGCTTCTGGCAGATGAGATCAACAGGGCAATCCCTAGGACACAGGCAGCCCTTCTGGAAGCCATGGAGGAAAGGCAGGTCACGATCGACGGCAAGACCTTTGCCCTTCCCGATCCGTTCTTCGTGATGGCAACGCAGAACCCCATTGAGAAAGACAGTACCTTCCCTCTTCCGGCAGCCCAGCTGGACAGGTTCTTCCTCAAGATCTCCCTAGGTTATCTGGATAAGGACCAGGAAATCTCCATGCTTTCCAGAGTCGGAGACGATATCCCGTTCGGAGAACTGAAGGCGATTTCCAGACCCGAAGACCTGATCCGGATGCGTGAAAGCGCAAAAACGGTATTCGTAAGCGAGGACATCAAGGACTACATAGTAAGGATAGTCCAGAAGACACGAAGCCACGGCAACCTGAGACTCGGCGCAAGCCCGCGTGCAAGCAGATGCCTCTACCAGGGTTCCAAGGCCCTTGCCGCCATAGAAGGCAGGGATTATGTGATACCCGAAGATGTTCAGCAGCTCTTCATTCCGGTTCTCAGCCACAGGGTGGAGCTTTCCGCCCAGGCCTCGTACAGGAACATCGGCGTTTTGTCCACGCTTGAAGAGATAATCAAATCCGAGCCGGTTCCGCCTCAGAAGGAAAAGATGCTTTGAAACAGGATGGGAACAGCGGGTCGAGAAGCTACTTCTCAAGCCTTGCGGGAATACTGATCCTAACGGTCCTCAGCATACTTTCGGCCTATTTCCGATTCATCAACCTGACGGTTTTCCTCCTTGCAGTACTTGCCATAGGGATTCTGTCTTTTATCTGGGGGAAGCTATCCCTCAGGTCCGTCGAAGTGGATGTCCATTCCATATCCTGCAATGTCTTCCCGGATGAAAACATACAGTTCCGGCTTGAAGCTTCGAACGGAAAGGTCCTCCCCGTTCTCTGGATAGATATCCGTTATTTCGATGAAAAACCCAATTTCCTGGCGGATGATGTTGAGTTGACCCGACATGTCACATGGCTTCTTCCGAAACAGAGTGCATCATGGACCGCTGAATTCAGAGCCCACTCCCGCGGAGTTTCCGTCATGCAGTCGGTCATGGCAACTTCAGGAGACGGGTTCGGACTCTGTTCCGAAACTCGAGAATATGCGCTGTCCGAACCGGCCATGATAGTGGTCTATCCAAGGGTCTTTGCAGTTGATACCGATCCGCTGATAAGAATGAACTCCGGACTCCTTGCTTCGGATCAGGGCTGCATGGAGGACAATACGTTCTTCAAGGGAATCCATGACTACCACTATGGCGACAGCACCAGAAACATAAACTGGAGAGTTCTGGCCGCACAGGGAAAGCTTGCCGTAAACGAATACCAGCCTGTAGTCCCGAGACTCGTTACCTTCGTTCTTGACCTGATGTCATTCACCAGCTGGAGGGAGGAAGTCAACAATGCCGGAGTGAGCATGGTCCTGGACCATGTCTTCACACAGGAGCTCGAGGACATGATAAGCCTTACCGCCTCCTGCATCCTTTCACTAACACGTAAGAAGGTCTGCTGCACCCTGGTGCTGCCTGCTTTCGGAGGAAAAGACCTTCACATAGTCGAAGGCAACGGCCGGGAGGAACAGGTCCCGTTGCTTCTGACCGAACTGGCGGGCCTTGAATACAATGGAGAAGAGTGTTTCTTCCAGGGCCTAGCCAGGGCGTCTTTCGGCATGGGACAGATCCACCTTGTCTGCAAGGACGACAACCCGTCCAAGCAGCTCGACTGTGAAGTACCCGGAGCATCGGCAATCGTACGGACGGCCGCTTCGGATGGCAACGGCAGGCGCATTATTGCATTAGACCGGCTCAGGAGGTCCCATGAAGGAAGCTGACAGATGGAGCATCCTCTGCTCCCATGAAGTCATTCTCCTGAGCATCTGGTGCATGCTTCAGACCAGAAATCTGGTACTGTCCGTCCCCTTGCTGCCTGTATCGATTGCAATGACGCTTCTGTTGTTGGCTGACACGATAATGATCGGCAAAAAGGTCCTGCTCCCGGTTTTTGCCGTCTTCAATGCAATCACTGCCGCCGGCGCAACCTTCCTGATCCAGAGAAGTCTGGTCCTGTCCGGCAGGTCTGTTGTCACACATATCATTTTCAGCGCCATGCTCCTTGTTCTCTTCGTGGATACGGCAATCACCTCCAACAGAAGTCCCAAGCGATCCGAAGTACTGTTCATGTTTGACCTATCGATAATCCTCGAAGGTACTTTGATGGCCTTATCCGGCACTGATATGTTTAAAAATCCGGCACAGTTCATCATATGGGGCTTTGTTTCGTCTCTTTCCTTGCTTGTAGCCCTGACGCTGCAGCGCCTCAGGCCCCGGAAAGATTCCCAAGGGAAATCAATTGCGGGAATAACGGTGCTGGCTGCCATCATTGCAGTTCTGGGGCTTCTGGCATTCCTGTCTCTTAGAGACATGGAAGCCGTCTCTTCCTCACTGGTGGCTTTCCTCTCCGGCCTCTTCGGAAAAATCACCTCTTTCCTCGGAAGAATCGCGGAAGCCTTCTTCAGATGGCTGTCTTCGCTTTTCGGGGTCAGTTATGTCTATGACTTCGATGCATCCGTATACAGTCAGCGAGTGGGCTCCGAGATTTTCAGGGAATACAAGGATGTTTCCTGGCTTATTCCGGTTGTGATTGCGATTCTTGTGGTTGTGGGTATTTCAATCCTGATCAGGTACAGGAAAAGAAGGATGGGAAAGGCAAAGGTCGCTGAAAACGGGGAGACCAGAACAAGAATCCGTACCGGCAGGCTCTCCGGATTCAGAAGGAAACTGTTCGGTCCCCTTCTCTTTTATTTCCGTTATCTGAGAAACAGGAATTCCGCAGCTGGAAGATTCATACGCTTCGAACGCAGGATGAGGAGAATCGGAATCAGAAGACCGGCCTACGAGACCCCGCATGCCTTCCTAAGGCGACTCTCCCCTTCCTATCCGAAGGAGAACCTCCCGAGCCTGGCAGATGAACTGGAAAGGCAGTTCTACTCAGGAACAAAATAAGCCTGAGAGCCGAATCTTCCGGCATCCCAGGCTTACATTTTCACAATTGATGAATCTTACTTACGGTCTGAAGATGACCTTGATTGCAGTATCGTCCTTGTCAACGTAGTCGAAACCTTCCTTGAGGTCAGCAAGCTTGAACTCTGCGTTGATCAGAGGTCTGATCTTCACGCTGCCCTGGATGATGGGTCTCATGACCTCGGGGAACCAGACATAGCGCTGCTGCCAGGTGTGGTGCACGAGGCATGTGTTGACGAACTCAAGTCCGTCATCGTGCCAGCGGCTGATGTTCAGTGTGATCGGGGTGGTCACCCAGCTGTAGAAGACGAACTTTCCGTTGTGCTTGATCATTGCTGAAGCGGCATTGAAGGACTCGGCGCTTCCGGCGGCTTCGACAACGACATCGGCACCAACTCCGCCCGTGAGTTTCTTGACTGCTGCTACAACATCCTGCTCCTTGGGGTTCAGGACCACATCGGCTCCGAGCTCCTTGGCAAGGTTGAGCTTACCCTCAAGAGGATCGACGACGATAACCTGATGGGCACCCTTGAGCTTGGAGCACTGTGCGATGATCTGACCGGCAAAACCTCCGCCCATGACAACGACCGTATCTCCCAGCTGGACACCGGTGTTCATTCCGCTGAACATACCGCAGGCGATGGGCTCTCCGAGGGCTGCGAAATCCTTCTCCAGTCCCTTGGGAGCCGGCTGGAGCTGGAAAGCCTCGGCCTTGAAGTAATCCGCATAGTTGTTGTTCCAACCGAATGAGATGACCTCATCACCGACCTTGTAGTCGGCGACTCTGCTTCCGACAGCAACGACTGTTCCGCCGCTCTCATGTCCGAGAAGGAACGGGAACTCAGGCGGCTGGCGGAATTCTGCAGTCTGAGGCGGCATGAATCCGCGGTAGAAGCTCTTATCCGAGCCACAGACACCGCAGAGGTGGTTCTTGACGATTATGTCGTTCTCTCCGCAGACCAGATCTCTCTCGATAAGTTCGATGTCATAAGGACCGTTGAGCCTTGCAGCTCTGGTTGTGAATCTCTCCATTGAAACCCTCCCTTACAGGCTTTTTCTCTCTTCGGCGATGATGTCCAGGGCCTGCTTCCAGTTCTTGCGGAAGCTTGAGCAGAACAGCTCGACCGGACCGTAGTCATGATACTCTTCCGGCTTGAGTGAACCGGTGAAATAACCCTTTCTGAAGTCGGGAAGCTTCTTGACCAGCTCGTCGATGACATCGAGCGGAACGGGATTGTTGAAGCACGGAACTACAGGAGCATCATTCTCGATGAGCTTGTCAGCTGTGCCGAGCCAGTTGATCGTGTTGGAGACATCGCCGCCGACCCACTCCGTGAAGTGCTGGAGGCCTCTTGCGCCGCCGTTGATCAGCTTGACCTTGCCGCCGCGGAGATCCATATAGTATCTGACCTTCTGTGCGCAGGCCTTTCCTGCAAGATAGAGGGCATCGGGTGAGATGTCGATGTTCTCTGCCTTGACGACCTTTCCGAGATACTCGTCGAAAATACCTGCAATGTGTGAGATGTAGGTCACGGGAGCCTTTCCGCATCCTCTTGCAACACCTCTCTCATAGGCATTCAGGACATCGATGGTCTGGTCCATGCTCATGACCTCAGTGCAGTTGAGGGGGATTCCCTCTGCAGCACACTGCTCGATGGCTCTGATACCGTCATCGGTTGCAGGGATCTTGATCATGATGTTGGGTCCTGCCTCGCGGTTGAAGTGGGCAAGCTTCATAATGGTCTCATAGCTCTCGTCATACGGATCGCCCTGGATGCTGACATAGCCGAGCTCTCAGTTCGTGGCTTCGTAGATGGGATAGAAGATCTTTGCGATCTTGGAAACCAGCTCTCTCTGGAGCTTGACCTCTACCATTGCATCATCCTTCTCTTCCTTGAGGATGTTGCGCAGGACTTTGCGGGCCTCTTCACTCTTTGTCGGGTGAACAAGCATCTTGTATGCGAACGACGGATTCTGTGTGCATCCCACTGCACCGGCCTCGATTGCCATGTGGGCCTCTTCCTCCGTGACGTTGTTGATCCAGAACTGTGTCGGCGTCATAGCCGCAACTCTTTTGAAATAATCTGCCATTATTTACTCCTATATCTTTGCTGCATCAAAGCTGCAGTCCCTTTGTGAAGAACTCATAGGCATCCGAAAGCGCCGGGTCTATGCGAACCTTATCTTCTGTAATGAAATCACCCTTCTTGATGTCAGCCGTGACCTCTGCCCAGTTGAGCAGATAGAACGGAAGAACACCTGCGGGAACCTTATCCTTCTCGTAGAGCTGCGGGGTGACATTCTCGATCGTGTGATGATGTCCCTCGACCTTGAGAGTGGAACCCTTCTTGAAGTCTGCCTCGACCTTTCCGACCATGACGGAAACCTGGCGGCAGTTCTTGTGAAGACCTACGCCGAGGAAATCCATTAGAAGGATAGATGCAGGGGTCTCGACTCCGAGGAAGTGATACGGCCAGTAGATGCAGGCATATTTGCCGCTCTTTCCGACAACGTGTCCCTTGCCTCTGAGAAGCTCCCAGGTCTGCTCATCGTTGCATTTCACGATGACGAACTCACCGCCGCCGAAGCTTACCTCATCGGTATACCTATAGTCATAGAAGACGTCCACGACACCGGTCTCCTTGAGGATTCCGCCGTCCTCTTCGGGAATGAAGATGTCTGCAAGCTCGGTAATCCTTGCAACCGGATAGTTGAGCTCGATTGCAGCAGGCTTGAGGCCGGTTACGTTGGAAACCAGGTTCATCTCGCAGAGGTCCGCGGAAATGGGTCCGAGCATCGACTTGAGAAGCTCATATCTGGCCTTGAGGGTCTCGACTCCCTTGAACTCCCTGTACTTGGCTAGCTCGGGAATCACTGCAGACGGGGTAGCCTCCAGATAGGTGATTTCCGATGTCTCGGGGTTGTAGATGATATCGTTCTCGCTGGATTTTCCTGCGCAGACGATTTCAAGACCCAGAGCCCTTGCCCAAGAGCACAGATCTGCAAGATTCCTGGGCTGGTCACCGTTGGCCAGAGTGTAGATGACACCCTTCTCCTGTGCCAGCTTGGTCAGATATGGTCCGCAGACGCTGTCTGTCTCCTTCGAGACCATGCAGACGTTGATTCCGTTCTCGATTGCCAATGCTGCCGCAGAGGAACTGAGGTCAACCTTTCCGGTGCACTCGACAACTGTGTTCAGTCCGGCGCCGACGATGAGCCTGTAGTCACTTACAACAAGGATATCATCCGGTCCGCAAGCCTTGACATCATCGCCTGTAGCGCAGACTTTAATGAGTTTTTCGTTGTATCCGACCTTTTTCAGGACATCAACACACTCATCGGGATGTCTGGAGCAGATAAGGCGGAGCGAGCACTGCGGAGTGTAGAGAAGCTGGACGACGATTGTATATCCGTAGCCTCTGGTGGCTCCGATGATTCCGACCTTTGTCTTCTGGCCGGCGAATTTGTCTTCAAAGTATGAATAATCCATTTTCCCTCCGATCAGGCTTTCTTTGCCTTTGCCTTCTTGACGATGTTCATGACAACCGGAGCAAGGCAGAGGATCACGGTGATTCCGAGGAACACTGCCGAAATCGGCTTCTGGACGAAGATCAGAAGGTTGCAGTTCGATATTTCCAGTGCCTGGCGGGCCTTGAGCTCGAAAATCGGTCCGAGGACGAAGGCAAGCACTATAGGTGCCATCGGATAACCGCTCTTCTTCATGTAGTAGGCGGCAATACCGGCAATGATCATGACCTCGACATCGAAGATGCTGTTTCCGACCGAATAGGAACCGATGACACAGACTCCGATGATGATCGGTGCAAGAATCTTCTTGGGAACCTTGAGGATTCTCATCAGAATCGGGATGACAAGAATACCTGCAATGACGCACATTATGTTTCCGATGTACATCGATGCGGTCATACCCCAGACGAACTCGGCTTCCTGTTCATAGAGAAGCGGTCCGGGCTTGAGACCCCATGCCTGAAGTCCTCCCAGAAGAACAGCGGTTGTCGATGATCCGGGAATACCGAGGGCAAGGAGAGGAACAAATGCACCTGCTGCAGCTGCGTTGTTTGCGGCTTCGGATGCAGAGACACCCTCAAGGACTCCTGTTCCCATTTCCTTCTTATGCCGTCCGATTTTCTTCTCAAGGATATATGAGAGGAATGCACCCGTTGTTCCGCCTGCTCCGGGAAGGAAGCCGACGAACATACCCAAAACTGCACTTCTGATCATGACAGGCAGAAGCTGCAAAAAGCGCTTGAAGCTGTAGAAGCTGTCCTTGATTCTGAGTTTTCCGGCATAATCATGACCCTTCTTGTCCGGATCTTCCGGCTCAAGCATCTCCATGACCTGGCTCAGACCGAACATTCCGATTACAAGCGGGATGAAGTTGATTCCGGCCAGGAGCTTCATGGATCCGAATGTGTACCTGAAGTGGTTGGAGCTCTGGTCAATACCGATTGTAGAGAGCAAGACTCCTATTCCCGTGGCAATCAGACATGTGATCGGGTCATCACCGAGGAGCCAGCCTATTGATGTCAGTGCCATGAAAACCAGGGATGCAAGCTCGGCAGGACCGAACTTCAGGCCGACCTTGGCAAGGGTCGGGCCCATTGCCGTGAGGAACAGGATTCCGATGAATCCACCCACGAACGATGAGATGTTGGCGTTGAACAGAGCCTGTCCGGCATGGCCTTTCCTTGTCAGAGGATATCCGTCAAGGCTTGTCATGACAGCCGAGCTGTCTCCGGGGATGTTCAGAAGAATTGCGCTGTAAGCTCCGCCGAACATATTTCCATAGTAGATTCCGGCGAGCATGATTATTCCGGTTGTCGGATTCATCTTGTAGGTCATAGGCAGAAGCAGAGAACAGCCTGCGACTGCTCCGATTCCAGGCATGGCGCCGACAAGAATTCCGATGATGCCTCCGATAAGGCAGGCAAAAAGGTTCATCGGGCTGATTGCAGTGACAAAACCCTGTGCAAGTAAAGCAAAGTTAGACATGCGTCACCTCCTCAGATTCCGAAGATCCCGCGCGGGAACGGAACCTTGAGCCAAAATACGAACACTGCATAGAAGAACAGTGTTATGACAGCGGTAACCCAGAGGGATTTGATCCACTTGTCATTGTTGACGACCTTCATATAGAAGAAGAGCGAAAGATATGTTCCGATGACCATTCCGAGGAACTTTATCAGAAGAATTGCAAGGATTGCAGTCACTGCGGGAAGCAGCGGCTTGAGTTTGACAAGCACGTCCTTGAAGGAGACTGCACTCTTCTCGACTGTAGCTTCCCCCTGGCGTGATGCCACATAGGTCTTGATGTCCTTTACGAGCTTCACCACTGAGAACAGAAGCACTATGGCGCCGAATACCGTGGGAATGAATCCGGTATCTGCGGAGACACCGGGAATCCACATACCGTATTCATTGATTCCCATGAACATCCATACGCATGATATGATTATCAAAATCACTGAAATAATGATTCTAAGCATGGAATACCCCATTTCAAAAATGCCGCTGCTTTTAGGGCAGCGGCATTGTGTTTTCAAGACTTATCAGAGAGCACCGGCTTTCTTGGCGGTATCAAGAAGCATCTTCTCGTTCTCGAGATAGAATGTTCTGTAGTCATCGCAGTTCATGTAGCGGTTCTCAATTCCGTTCTGGTTGCAGTAGTTCTGCCACTTCTCTGAAGCACAGACCTTTGCAAATGCATCTGACCACCAGAGCTGAGCTTCTCTGCTCATGCCTGCACCTGCGAGCATTCCGCGTGAGAAGTAGTAGACCAGATTCGTGAAGCCCATCTCGACGAAGGTAGGAGCATCTGCAAACGGAGCACCGAGTCTCTTCTCAGCCATTGTTGCGATAGCCTTGAGCTGTCCGCCCTCGACAAGACCTGCACACTCCGACGGGTTGAACATACCGAACTCGATGTGGCCGCCGAGGATAGCTGTAGCGATCTCTCCTGCACTGTTGAAGTAAACCGTGTTGAACTGTGCACCGGACTCTGTGTTGATATTGTAGACACAAACCTTGTCGATGTCGTCTGCACAACCGACTGTGAGCTTGCCGGGGTTGGCCTTTGAAGCCTCGAGAGCCTGCTCATAGGTCTGGTACGGGCTGTCAGCCTTTGTTACGAAAAGAACGTTGTCAACGCCGACAGAAGCGAGCATTGTGAAGTTGTCCTTGGGGATTGTACCGGCCTTGTTTCCGCCGACTGTGTGACCATCGTTGATTGTGAAGATGGTGTAGTTGGGATCGGACTTGGAATTGACATAAGCCTGTCCGACAGAACCGGATCCGCCGCCCTTGTTGACGGGAACGATGGTCTGGTCAGTAAGCTTGAGGTCCTGGATGATCTCAATGAGAAGGCGACCCATGATGTCGCTTCCGCCGCCTGCCGATGCCGGGATGACCAGCTCGATTGACTGTGAAGGATATGTTGCCTCACCTGCTGCGTTGGCAAACACGAAGGTCATTGCGCTGATGAGCACAAGAGCAAAAATAACGAAACGTTTCATTGTTGTTCCTCCTTTTGGACTAATGAAAGACGGCTATTCGCCGACGTTTTCTATAAAGCAAATACCGTGCCAAGCGGTTTGGAGGCAGGAAATCAAAAAGTTAATTTTATCTAACTGTTGCAAAACTGCAACAGTGTGTTGCACAAATGCAACACTTAATCCGGAATACCGTACTTGTTCATCTTTCTGTAGAGGGTACTGCGATCCATATTGAGGGCTCTGGCGGCCTCTGATTTGCTCTTGAAGCTATCCAGGGCATTCTGAATGCGCTTCTTCTCGCTGACATCCTCTTCGGGGTCCGAATCGGCCCTGCCGAACAGGGCAATCAGATCATCGAGTGTGATGACCTTATCCTCTATGACGACGGAGAGCCTTTCGCACATGTTGCCCAGCTCCCTGACATTTCCCTCATAGCCATAGGAAAGAAGATAAGAGTAGCATTCAGGGGCGAATTCATGTGAAATGCTTCCGAGTTTTCTGTCATACAGTTCCAGGAAGAACTTGGCGAGCATGATGATATCGCTTCCCCTTTCCCTGAGCGGCGGGACATCTATTCTGAGAACATTGAGGCGGAAGAAGAGATCCCTGCGGAACCTACCCTCCTTCACCTCGTTTTCTATGTCCCTGTTTGTCGCGGAAATAATCCTGACATCCACGGGGATGACCGCATCGTCACCGAGTCGCATGATAGAGTGCTCGGCAAGGACCCTCAGCAGTCTTCCCTGAAGCGACAGGCTCATCTCGGATACTTCATCCAGGAAGATTGTGCCGTTGTGTGCAAGCTCGAACAGTCCGGTCTTTCCGCTTTTAGAGGCTCCGGTGAAGGCTCCGGCCGCATAACCGAAGAGTTCGCTTTCCAGAAGGTTCTCCGGCAGGGCCGCACAGTTGATTGCCACGAACGGCCCGTTTCTCCGGTCGCTGGCCTTATGTATGCTCTGCGCAAAGAGCTCCTTTCCTGTTCCCGTCTCACCCACGAGAAGGATGCTAGAGTTGACTTTGCTGTATTTGAGGGCAAGTTCCTTGGCCTGAACTAGCGGTTTGCTCTTGCCGACGATGTCGTCAAAGCCGTACTTTGCAACGAATCCCTTGGAATAGGCCGTCTGTCTTATCTTGGTCTCGAGGTCCCTGATGACATTGACCTTCTGGATAATCATGATAGCACCGCTGAAGTTGCCGTCGATTCTTATGGGGAACTTGTTTATCGAGTAATCCTTGTCGTTGATTTTCACGACACTTCCGAAGGTGGAGCCCAGCATGGTAGACAGATCGGGATTGTCCAACCCGGGCAGAATCTCGTCGATTCTTTTCCCGATGGCATAGTTCTCCCTGATTCCGAAGAACTTGCAGGCATCGGCATTGAAAACGGAGATGCGCTTCTCGGCATCTATGGAAATGACACCTTCCGAGATGTTGTCCAGGATGGTCTGAAGTCTCTCTGCCTTGGCCCTCTGGTCCGTGGAGAATTCCAGAAGCGATATCGCTTCATCGATGGCCTGTCTGACGCTGGCCTTGCTGGTTGTGATCAGGGAACATGGAACTCCCATCCTGCGGGCATACTCGACCACGGCATTACCGCCGACAATAAAATCGGCACCGTCCTGGATTGCCCTGCCAACAACATTGCCGTAATTCATATCCCTATAAAGCTCGTAGATGCTGAAATTGGCAAACAGGCTCTTTCCCAGCTCATCCACACCGTACGTGGCATTGGGCAAGGCAATGAGCGCAACATGGTTCGGATGGCTTTTCTGCGCCTCGTTGAAGGCCATGAGTATGTCATAGACACTCATCGGAATCTCAACTATGGGCATCTCCGGATAGTGGGTCTTGAGAAACTGCACGCTCATTCCGCGCGCAATAGCTATATCCCCGTAGAGCTTGTAGTCTGGAATCTCATAGACAGCCTTCGGGTGCGAACGGAACTCGACCTTATCCCTGTAGGGATGCTCGGCCCAGACTTCGGTAACCACTTCGAGAAGGTTCGGATACGGAACGATACAGTCAATCAGATACATTTCTCGAAGCCTTTCATGTTTTCTATGATCCGGCGACCGGTCTCAGTGGGATCGTCTCCGCTCTTCAGTTCTCCGGAAAGATAGCCTTGGTAACCACAGGCCTTCAGAACCCTGAGGTGTGCGGTGAAGTCTATCTTTCCATCTCCGGGAACCAGACGGTCGGTATCTGCGATGTGGAAATGCAGAAGCTTTCCGGCCTTTATGGCATTCTCAAGGGCCGCAAGCGGGTTGTCCTCTGTGGCATTTCCGTTGTAGGTATCGAACAGCACGCCTAGATTGGGACTTCCGACCCTCTCGATGAACGACAGTGTCTCCGTACAGGTGTTGAAGATATCGGTCTGCCCCCTGTTCACGGGCTCGATTGCCACCTTGATCCCATATTCCGAAAGCTTGGGATCAAGCTTATTGAACATATCCGCAAGTATTTCCTCTGCAATACCTACCGAGCCGACATCCTTTGCCCATCCACGGAATGCACCGATGGTGACAATATGGTTTCCCAACCTTGCAGTAAGCTCGATCATATCCGAGAAAAGCTTGGCGCAGTCACGCATTTTCTGCCTGTCCGTCCCGAGCAAGGTAAGTCCGGTCGTGGAGAAGATGGCTCCGCTGGAGATATCCGAGATTTCCAGATGGTTTTCAGCACAGACCTGCAACACCCTCTTGTAGTCACAGAGTTTAGGCCATCCGCAGAGAAGCTCTATGCCGCTGTACCCGAAAGCGGCCATATCCGAGAGCTTTTTTTCGAATGAGCCTGCCATCATGGAGAAAACGAACGGCTTGTCAATCTCCGGGCTGGTGATGCAAAGTGCGTATTTCATATAGTGGAACCTCTTTTCAGGTGATATATCATACTAATGCTAGTTTATGACTGCCCAAAACACTAAATCAATGAAAATATTTACTTATCTGCCGTTTTCGATATAAAGTTTGAATAAAGTTGCAGACTTCGGGCATATTTATTTCGGGAGGTTTTCCGTGCAGAACATCGTCATATTCATAATCTTCGGTATAATCGGGGTGCTCTGCATCTACAACCTGACCGTGGGCAAGAAAATCCGTGCAAAAGCCAGCCAGAAGAACAAGGACATATTCGGTGCGCTGAAGGACAAGGCAGTAGAGCATTTCGGAAGCCACAAGTGTGAGACCATGCAGTTCGTTCCCTACATGACCGATGGCAACAACGGCTATCTGCTCTGCATGAGCAAGGAAAAGGATATCATGACAATAATATCCTATGAAGACATCATTGACATGAAATATCAATCAAAGAAGTCATGCGAGATCATCATTGAAAGAGATGGCAAATACATCAACAGCATAAAATGCGTCATCAGCTGCGCAGATCCATCGGTTAATTACACAATCAATCTGGCGGGCAAGAAACATAGGGCAAAAGGCTTCATGGGAAAGTTCATTCTAAGTGATGCCAACGAACTGAAGGCCTACATCGAAGGGGGAGAATAATGGATTACGCCACACTCGGAGGTACGGGAATAAAAGTCTGCAAGAACGGATTCGGAGCCTTGCCGATCCAGAGAATATCCGAGGAAGCTGCAGTCAGACTCGTTAGGCGGGCATTCGATGCGGGATTCAGGTTCTTCGACACATCACGCAAGTATACCGATAGCGAGAAGAAGCTGGGCATTGCCTTCGAGGGCATCCCCCGGGACAGCTATTACATTGCGACCAAGACAGGAGCCCAGACCGGAGACCAGCTCAGGGAAGACCTGAAAACCACACTCGAGATGCTTAAGACCGACTATGTGGACATCTATCAGTTCCACAATCCGACCTTCTGCCCTCTTCCGGGTGACGGAACCGGTCTCTACGAGGCCATCCTCGAAGCAAAGCAGAGCGGCAAGGTCAGGCACATCGGAATAACCAACCACCGTCTGCATGTGGCACACACGGCCATAGACAGCGGCCTTTACGAAACACTGCAGTTCCCCTTCAGCTATGTCAGCGGAAAGCAGGAGCTGGAGCTTGTGGAGAAATGCCGTCAGCATAATATGGGATTCATAGCCATGAAGGGCCTTTCCGGCGGACTTCTGACGAACTACAAGGCCTGCTACGCCTTCGAAGCCCAGTTCGACAACGTGATTCCCATCTGGGGCATCCAGAGGGAGGAAGAGCTGGATCAGTGGATCAGCTGCATAGACAATCCTCCGGCAATGACAGCGGAGATGCAGCAGATAATCGACAAGGACCGCGAGGAGCTGTGCGGCGAGTTCTGCAGAAGCTGCGGTTACTGCATGCCCTGCACCGTCGGCATAGACATCAAGGACTGCGCCCGCATGATCCAGCTGATAAGGAGAAACCCCAGCGCCAAGTTCCTCACCGAGGAATGGATTGCAAAGATGCGTAAGATAAATGAGTGCGTGGACTGCGGCCTCTGCAAATCCAAATGCCCTTATGAACTCAACACGCCTGTCCTTCTAAAGAAGAACCTCGAGGACTACGAGATGATTCTTTCGGGAGAAAGGTCCGTCAATCGCCGTCCGTAATCATTGAAACATCAGGCTTAATTGTTTTAGTATAACCCTCATGGAACTTAGAGAACTCAAGCCCGGGCAGAGTGCCCTGATAGAAGCTGTCGGCGGACATGGTGAGCTGAGACAGCATTTCCTGGACATGGGAATGATTCCGGGAGCTGAAGTAACATTGATCAAACTGGCACCAATGGGCGACCCGATGGAACTGCGCATCCATGGCTATGAGCTTACCCTCAGGCTTGCCGATGCAGCGAATATCGATGTCCGGATTATCGACAAACAGCAGGATAACACGCTGAAACCCAAGAAAAAGGACATAGAACACCCCGGCCTGGGAGAGGAAGGAAAGTACCACGATCCTACAAACGAGAATCCCCTTCCCGAAGACACTAAGCTCAGATTCGCCCTGGTCGGAAACCAGAACAGCGGAAAGACCACCCTGTTCAATCAGCTTACCGGCTCGAACCAGCATGTCGGGAACTTCCCCGGAGTCACCGTAGACAGAAAGGACGGCCAGCTCAGGGGACAGGCAAATACCACTGTCACGGACCTTCCCGGCATCTACTCGATGTCCCCCTATTCAAGCGAGGAAATCGTCTCCAGGAACTTCGTCCTTCATCATAAACCCCACTGCATAATCAATATAGTCGACGTCACCAGCATCGACAGGAGTCTGTATCTCACGATGCAGCTTCTGGAACTGGGCATGCCGATGGTCGTTGCCCTAAATATGATGGACGAGATGACCTCGAACGGCGGAAGCGTCGACATCAACGCAATGGAGAACATGCTCGGTGTTCCGGTAGTCCCCATCTCTGCAGCGAAGAACCAGGGCGTCGATGAACTTATAAGACATGCGATGCATGTGGCCATCTACCAGGAAGGACCTCTGAGACAGGACTTCTGTGATGAGAACGACCACGGCGGTGCCGTCCACAGGTGTCTTCATGCGGTCATCCACCTTATCGATGACCATGCAAAGGCAGCAGGCCTTCCGGTGAGGTTCGCAGCAAGCAAGATAATCGGAGGCGACAAGCTCATACAGGACCAGCTGCATCTGGATCAGAACGAGACCGAGATGCTGGAGCACATCGTAATCCAGATGGAAACGGAACGCGGTCTTGACCGCAGTGCTGCCATGGCAGACATGCGCTTTGCATACATCAGCAAAGTCAGTTCCGAATGCGTAACAAAGCCCCAGCACAGCGAACAGAGAATCCGAAGCCAGCGCATAGACTCAGTGCTGACCGGTAGATTCACTGCAATTCCCATGTTCATCCTGATAATGGCGGCAGTGTTCTTTCTCACCTTCAGCCTCATCGGTCCGTTTTTGCAGGACCTACTTGCCATGGGAATAGATGCACTGAAAGGCATTGTCCGGAGTACCATGGAAAAGGGAGGCGTGAACCCTGCGATAAAGAGCCTGGTGCTCGACGGTATTTTCGAAGGAGTCGGAAGCGTGTTGAGCTTCATGCCAATCATCGTGACTATGTTCCTCTTCCTGTCTCTGCTTGAAGACAGCGGATACATCGCCCGTGTGGCCTTCGTGATGGACAAGCTTCTGAGAAAGATAGGCCTCTCCGGAAGAAGCATAGTCCCGATGCTCATCGGTTTCGGCTGTACCGTTCCGGCGGTGATGTCCACAAGAACCCTTCCCAGTGAACGGGACAGGAAGATGACGATCCTTCTTACTCCGTTCATGTCCTGTACCGCAAAGCTCCCGATCTACGGCTTCTTCGCAACCGCCTTCTTCCCGGACATCAGCTGGATCATCATAACTGCCCTGTACCTGTTCGGGATTCTGACTGCAATTCTCATGGCCATGCTGTTCAAGAAGACCATCTTCAAGGGAGAGGCCGTACCGTTTGTAATGGAACTTCCCAACTACCGTTTCCCCAATGCCCGCAACGTACTGCAGCTTCTGTGGGAAAAGGCAAAGGACTTTTTGCAGAGGGCCTTTTCCGTGATTCTGATCGCAACTATAATCGTATGGTTCCTCAAGAGCTTTGACTTCCAATTCAATCTGGTGACGAATTCCCAAGACAGCATCCTTGCCGCCATTGCAGGTCTTCTGGTGCCTATAATGAAACCTGCCGGGCTGGGTGACTGGCGTCTGGTGACATCGCTTATCAGCGGCTTCATGGCCAAGGAGAGTGTGGTTTCCATCATGGAACTACTCTTTACCGCCCACGGAGGAATCTCGACCATAATAGGAACCCTCACCGCTTCCTGCATGCTGGTCTTCAGCCTTCTGTACACACCGTGCGTGGCCTCTGTCGCTGCAATCAAAAGAGAACTCGGCAGATGGTGGGCCCTTGGTGTCGTGCTGTGGCAGTGTGCAATCGCCTGGTTCTTCGCCATGCTGGTCAATGTCATAGGTTCGCTGTTCTGAGGCCTAAAGCATGAACATCTGGGACTTTCTGATTATCGCTGCAGTTCTGGCCCTCCTCTTCTTCGCCTTCAGACTCGCAAGGGGGCGGAAGAAGAAAGGCGGCTGCGGTTGCGGCTGTGAAGGCTGTACCAAGGAATGTGACGGCAGAAAAAAGAAACAAGTCTGAAATGAAAGAGGCAGCCTGCATTGCAAGCTGCCTCTTCTGCAATCGGCGGTATCGGTCTATACCCTATTTGATACCGTTGGCCTCGAAATAGGCCTTCTTCTCCTTGACGACCTCGTTGCTCAGAATCAGAAGTCCGATAAGGTTCGGGATGATCATAAGACCGTTGAAGGTGTCCGCAAGATCCCAGACGAAGCCAAGTGTCGTCTGGCTTCCTACTACGATGGCAACCACCCACAGGATCTTGACGACAATCTTGCTCTTCTCACCGAATAGGTATTCGGCGGCCTGCGTGGCATAGTCGAAGTAGCTGATGAGGCAGCTGAAGCCGAACAGGATGACGGAACCGATGGCAATCCAATAACCCACATTGCCGGGAAGCATGACCTTGAATGCGTTGACCGTAAGCGTCGCACCGTCAAGACCGGTGGTCCAGAGACCCGACATGACGATTGCCAGAGCCGTGATGGTACATACGACGATCGTATCAAGGAAAACCTCGATCGGACCCCAGACACCCTGCTCCGAAGGAGTGCCGACCTTAGCCGGCGAGTGAACCATTGCGGCGGTTCCAAGACCTGCTTCGTTGGAGTACATGCCTCTTGCAACACCCATCTTCATGGTAACCAGAATCGATCCGATCACACCTCCGGTCGCAGCAGAAGGATTGAATGCGGCCTTGATGATTGTTCCCAGTGCTGAAGGAACCTGACCGATGTTCAGGATAATGATGAACAGTCCTGCAAGCAGATATGCACCGCCCATGAACGGGGCGATGACGGCACAGACATAACCGACTCTCTTTGCACCGCCGAGAACGATGATTCCCGTAATCACCGCAAGCACTATTCCGGTTGCGATTGTCGGAATCTTGAACTCATCGAACAGCGTGGTTGCGATCGTGTTGGTATCGACAATGCCGCTTATGACGAATGCAAACGGAATGACCAGGATGGAGAAAAGAATTCCGAGCCATTTCTGCTTGAGTCCGTCTGCCAGGTAGTACATGGCACCGCCGCGGACAGATCCGTCCTCATTGAATTTGCGGTACTTGATTCCGAGTGTGATTTCGGCGAACTTGGATGCCATACCGAAGATGGCTGCTATGATCATCCAGAAAAGTGCTCCGGGACCTCCGACGACTATGGCGGTAGCAACACCGGCGATGTTTCCGGAACCTACGATGGCGGAAACGCTGGTCATTGCGGCCTGGAAGGAAGTAAGCTCTCCCTTTGCCGGTTTCTCCTCATCCTTCTTCTTGAACGCCTTGACGATGGTGTCCTTGAACAGGAATCCGAAATGTGTGAACTGGAAGAATCCCAACCTGATGGTGAAGAACAAACCAGTAGCGAGAATAAGCACCAGAATCGGTACTCCCCATACAATGCCATTGACAAAATCATTGACCTTTACAATGAAATCCATAGCCGTACCCCCTTTACCTCGGTAAACCAAGATGAACCGTGTGATCGTGCATCTTCAAGCCCCACTATAAAGGCATATCAGACAGGGGTCAAACAAAAAAATAAATTTTAGTGGCCCCGTGGCGGAATTACTGCTATTATCTATCTTGCATCAGGTTGCAGAACATTCCAAAAAGGAGTCGACGGCATGGGAAAAACACCTGTAATCCTGTCAGCTGACGCTGAAACCAAGGAAGTATTCCGCAGGATGATTGCAGACACGGCGGATGCAATCATCAGATCCTACGACGACAATACTGCCTATTCCGGCAAGGACGTCTACAAACTCAGGGAAGACCTCAACCGTCTGGGATTTCTTCCTGAAAAAGGTACGGGGTTCGAAGAGACCCTCAGTACCGTCGAGAAGGACATCATGCCCCATCTTCTGAGGACATGGTCCACCATGTACATGCCCCACCTGCATGCCCCTGCCCTCACCGAGACAATCGCCTCCGAGCTTATAATCGGCACTTTCAACGACAGCATGGACAGCTGGGACCAGGGCCCTGCAGCTACCGAGATCGAGGAGAACATGATTCACGGTCTGGTAAAGCTCTTCGGGTTCGGCCCCGAGGCTGACGGAACCTTCACATCAGGAGGAACCCAGTCCAACATGGCCGCCATAATCGCCGGCCGTGACTGGTTCTGCAAAAAACACCTGAACTGGGATGTGAAGCTCAACGGGCTTCCCTCCTGCTATGGCAAGCTTCGTCTGTATACATCCGAAGTCTCGCACTTCTCGATGGACAAGACCTGCCACGTCATGGGTTTGGGCTACAATTCGGTCAGAAAGCTTCCGATAGACTCCAGATGCAAGGTTGATATTGAAAAGTTCGAAGAGATGGTAAAACAGGACATCGATGACGGCCTTATTCCATTCTGTGCAGTTGCAACCATCGGAACAACCGACTACGGTTCGATCGATGACGTTGCAGCAATGAGGCGCATCTGCGACAAGTACGGGATGTTCCTCCATGCAGACGCTTCCTATGGCAGCGGCCTTGTAATGAGCAGCCGCTACAGAAGCCGCATGGGAGACCTGAGCCTTTGCGACAGCGTCACCGTGGATTTCCACAAGATGTTCCTTCTGCCGATCTCCTGCTCCGTTGTTCTCTTCCGGGAAAAGAGCATGCAGGAATGCTTCGAGCTCCATGCCGATTACCTCAACCGCGAAGAGGATGAGGAGGAAGGCTACATCAACCTCGTGGACAAGAGCCTTCAGACAACCAGAAGGTTCGATGCCCTCAAGGTCTTCATGTCCTTCCGCACCCGCGGGAAGGACGGCTTTGCCTCAATCATAGACACGGCCGTGGAGAATGCCGACTATTTCTACAGCCGTCTGATTGCAGACCCGGTCTTCATTGCACCGGTGAAACCTGAAATCAGCTCGGTCGTCTTTGCCGTAATCGACGGTGATGAGGCAAACAAGAATATACGCAAGCGCCTTATGGATGAAGGCACAGTAATCGGGCAGACCTCCAAGGACGGCAAGGTGATGCTGAAGTTCACCCTGCTGAACCCCGCCCTCACCCACGACCATATAGACAAGGTCATCGACCGCATCAAAGCCCTGCGTTGAAACAAAGACCCCGAGCCTTTCGCCCGGGGTCCGTTTACCTTGCTGTATCCGTCTGTCAGAACAGATCCCAATCCTTGATGTCGATTCCTTCAAGGATCTTCTTGTTGGATCTTCTGCGCGGATCGATTTTCTTCTGGATAGCCTTTACTATCCTGATCATGATCTCCTGGATGACGAAATAGACGACTGCAGTGAGAATCAATGCGAAGAATGCTTCGTATGTTCTGCTTCTGACAAGGTCGCTTATCTTGGTCAGATCAAGAACCGCGATGTAACCTACGACCGAAGTCTCCTTGATGAGGGTGACGACTTCGTTGCTGTAGATCGGCAGGAAGTGATGGGCTGCCTGCGGAAGCAGTATCCTGAAGAAACTCTGGCTGTCCGAGTATCCCATTGCCGTGGAAGCTTCGTACTGTCCGCGTCCGATGGCGTTGTATCCGACTCTGAGCATGTCGATCATCGAGCATGCGAAGATCAGCGAGAATCCGACTACCGAAATCCACATTCCCGGAAGCCTTGAGGATCCGAAGATCACGTAATACAGAATCATCAGGAACAGGACGGTCGGCATTCCGTGAATCAGCCACATGAAGAAGTTGGTAGTCTTGTTCGCAAACACATTGCCGTGTCTGCAGGCCATATAGACCGCAAATCCGAGGATCGTTCCGATGACAATCGAGCAGATCGTGATCAGTGTCGTAACCCCGGCACCTGAGACGAACAGCTTCCATCTGTTTTCCCTGATGAAGGTCTTGTAGAAGCTGGTCTGCAGCTTCTCAAAGAATCCGACCTTGGCAACTGTCGTTGACTGAGTGGCAGCCGAAGCGTACGGGGAATCGCCCAGGATGACCAGATAGACAGGACATGTGTAGTACACGTCCGAAAGCGTTCCGGTCTCGTTGCGCTCTTCGCTGACGACGATGTTCATTCCGATATCGAACTTACCGGTCTCGACGCCCGGCGCGATGGACTCGAACGGAATCTCGTTGAAGATCGGGGTATAGCCGTACTCCACACAGAAGCGGCAGACGAACTCGACGTCAAAGCCCGCGAGGTTCCCGTCGCTGACGAAGCTGAACGGCTCATAGCCGCCCTCGACTGCGACGTTGATCGTTCCGTTCTCTCCTGTAAACTGGAAGTCCTTGACTCCGACATTGTCCGTTGCAGGGTCGAAATCCGCAATCCAGTACTGGTACAGGGAACCTTCGTCACCCAGAAGACCGTTCTTGTAGCCGTTATCGATGAACTCGTTCATCTCACGCAGGAGGCGCTCCTGCTTGTCGTTGTTACCGATGATGTTGCTGGCACTGATGTAGCCGGGAATCTCCTTGAATGTATCAAGTTCCGGATGGTTTGCCTTATGCACTCCATAGCCGACACCCTCCACAAGGTATGCTGCGATCTTGCCTGACTTGAGGGCAAGAATCATGTCGGTGGGCATAGTGAAGTAAGCGAACTCGGTGTTCGGCACACGGTCCTGAATCAGCTCTTCATAGAGAACGGCTGTCTGTACTCCGATCGGAAGACCGTCCAGGTCCTCGATCCTGTTGTATTGGCCGGCTGAAGATGTCGAAGCTGCAGCGGCATTGTCTGCGCCGAGCACGACCATATAGACGGGACATGTGTAGTAGATGTCCGACAGTGTTCCGGTCTCGTTGCGCTCTTCGCTAACGACGATGTTCATTCCGATGTCGAACTTTCCTGTCTCGACGCCCGGTGCGATGGACTCGAACGGAATCTCGTTGAAGATCGGGGTATAGCCATACTCCACGCAGAAACGGCAGACGAATTCGACATCAAAGCCCGCGAGGTTCCCGTCGCTGACGAAACTGAACGGTTCATAGCCGCCCTCGACCGCGACATTGAGGGTTCCGTTCTCACCGGTGAACTCAAAGTCCTTGACGCCCACGTTGTCTGTCAGCGGGTCGAAATCAGCAATCCAGTACTGATAAAGCGAGCCGTCATCACCCAGAAGGCCGTTCTGATAGCCGTTTCTGATGAACTCGTTCATCTCACGCAGAAGGCGTTCCTGCTTGTCGTTGTTGCCGATGATGTTGCTGGCGCTGATATAGCCCGGAACTTCCTTGAATACATCGAGCTCGGGATGGTTTGCCTTGTGAACGCCGTAACCGACAGCCTCTACAAGATAGGCTGCAACCTTGCCCGACTTGAGGGCAAGGATCATGTCGGTGGGCATCGTGAAGTAAGCGAACTCGGTATCCGGAACACGGTCCTGGATCAGCTCCTCATAAAGAACAGCCGTCTGGACTCCGATGGGAAGCCCGTTGAAATCCTCAATCTTCTCGAACTTGCTTGTGTCGACGGTTGCGGCAAACAGAGTTGCGCAGAGGAAGAGCATGACTGCAAGAATTACAAATGCTTTCTTCATGATCACTCCTCCACCCACTTGAAGCTCATGTCGATCTGATATTCACATCCATCCGGGTCATCGGAGAGCTTCTTCTCGCTGACGGATGTTGTGGGCTCATCAAGCAACAGGAGGAAGAGTTTACTCTCCGACTCCCTCGGAGTGAAGTGCTCTTCTGCCTTGTACTTGACTGAGAGGTACAGGGTATCCTGCTTCTCGGAATACTCGATCTTAACCAGGATGAACGGATTCTCCGAATAGTTGGCGATGTTGTTGATACAGATTTCCTCGATTGCGATGGAAAGCTTCGTGAGACGCTCTGCCTCGATGAGGAGCTTCTCACCGTAGAGCTGGAGCTCTTCGTTCATGGCCTCGAAATCGAACTCAGTGGAATCGATCTTGTAGCTGAGTGTCGTAAGGCGCTGGACGAACTTTCTGGTAAGCTCCTTCTTCGGATGATCGAAGATCTCCTTCGGGGTGCCTTCCTCATAGATGACGCCGTCTGCCATGAAAAGCACACGGTTGGAAATCTTGCGTGCGAAGTCCATCTCGTGGGTGACTATCATCATGGTTCTGCCCGTCTTGGCAAGAAGCTTGATGACCGACTGGACCTCACCGATCATACTCGGGTCCAGTGCGCTGGTAGGCTCGTCGAACAGGATGATGTCCGGATCCATTGCCAGAGTCCTTGCGATGGCGATTCTCTGCTGCTGACCGCCCGACAGCTCGTCGGGATAGGAGAACACCTTGGTTGCCAGACCGACCTGTGTCAGAAGGTACATGGCCTTGTCGAAGGCCTCCTGCCTGCTTCTGCCCAGGAGCGTGATCTGAGGATTCATGATGTTCTCGATTACTGTGAGATGACCGAAGAGGTTGAAAGACTGGAATACCATCCCCATCTTCTTTCTCACTTCGTTGAGGTTGCAACCTCTCTCTGTGATGTCCTGGCCATCAACAATGATCTGTCCGCTGGTCGGTTCGGTCAGCATGTTGATGCATCTGAGCAATGTGGATTTGCCCGTGCCAGAAGGTCCGATGATGCTTATCACATCCCCGTTGTTGATGGTAACGTTTATATCCTTCAGGGGGATGGTGTTATCATCAAACTCCTTTCTCAAATGACGAATCTCAATCATTTGCGTAACCCTAGTAAAATGCAATTCGTCACAGGCGTGTCTTTCTTGACTAGGGTAACACCACATGCATTGTTTGTGCCCGTGACGGTGGGGATTCTTGGATATAGTTGGTCCCCGCATTTTACAAGGCCCACCATACCCCCTAAGGGGGTAAGGGTCAATACTTTGAGGGATTTATTTTATAAAAAGCACCCCGGGCAAAAAGCTCGGGGTATCCGGTTCAACGGAATTCAATTCTTCTTATATTTATGGCATTGCCCTGCCATGGGGCAGCAGCCGCATTTATGCCCGCAGCTGTTTTTGCCCGCCTTCCTGTCCCTGACCATCGACAGGACAATCAGGGAAAGAAGCGCTGCAAGCACAAGAAGGACAATTGCCGTTCCCATATCAGTTCTCCTTGGGACGCCTTACGAGCATGTAGACTCCGAAAGCAACCACGGCAAGACCGAGGATGAAACCGAAGACATTGCCGTAACCTGCGAACATAGCTCCGATCTGGTAGATGGCGAATGCAATCAGATAAGCAAAACCGCACTCATAGCCGATTGCGAACCATGTCCACTTGCGGCTGTTCATCTCACGCTTGATTGCTCCCATTGCGGCGAAGCACGGGGCGCACAGGAGGTTGAAGATCAGGAAGGAGTATCCTGCGACCTTCGTGAAGGAAGCTGCAAGAGTCGAATAGACCTGGGCAAGTCCGTTGGAGCCATAGACGACACCCATGGTTCCGACGATGTTCTCCTTTGCTACAAGTCCTGTGATGGAGGCAACCGTTGCCTGCCAGTTTCCGAATCCGAGCGGCTTGAAGATGAAGGCCAGCACGGAGCCTATCCTGGCAAGGATGCTGAGGTCAAGCTCGTCCTCGGAGAGCATCCTGAATCCGTCTGCGGTAAATCCGAAGTATGTCAGGAACCAGATGACGATAGTCGAAAGCAGGATGATTGTTCCGGCCTTCTTGATGAACGACCAGCCGCGCTCCCATGTGAGTCTGAGAACCGAACCTGCCGTCGGGATATGGTAGGCGGGAAGTTCCATCACGAACGGAGCCGGGTCACCGGAGAACATCTTCGTCTTCTTGAGGATGATACCGCTGATGATGATTGCTGCCATTCCGACGAAGTATGACGATGTAGCGATGATTGCAGAGCCGCCGAAGATTGCACCGGCGACCATTGAGATGAACGGAAGCTTTGCGCCGCAGGGAATGAACGTGGTCGTCATGATGGTCATTCTTCTGTCACGCTCGTTCTCGATGGTTCTGGAAGCCATGATGCCGGGAATTCCGCATCCTGTTCCGATCAGGATTGGGATGAAAGACTTTCCGGAAAGGCCGAACTTGCGGAAGATCCTGTCAAGCACGAAGGCGATTCTGGCCATGTAGCCGCATCCTTCGAGAATTGCCAGCATGAAGAAGAGAACCAGCATCTGAGGCACGAATCCCAGAACTGCACCTACTCCGGCGACAATACCGTCAAGGATCAGGCCCTTGAGCCAGTCCGCGCAACCGATTGCATCAAGACCGCTCTCGACAAGAGCAGGAACTCCGGGAACCCATACTCCGTAATCGGCCGGATCGGGCTCTTCGCCTTCATAGTTCTGATAGACTTCGATTGCATTCTGCAGGTCTTCATAAGTATAGGTGACTTCTTCCGGAGCCAGGGTTTCTTCATCGACCAGAGTATAGTCTGCGGTGCTTCCGCTCTTGACGGCCTTGGCAGATGCCAGGACATCGGCGTACTCGGCTTCCTCGTCCAGACCCACAAAGGCATCCAGGACGTTGGCTGCCTCGGTGTATTCATCCGAAGCATCGCCGTATTTTCCGCTTCCTATGCCGAAAAGATGATAACCATCACCGAACAGGCCATCGTTTGCCCAGTCTGTGGCGGCTGTTCCGACCGTAACCATAGCAATGTAGTACACCAGGAACATGATTACGGCAAAGATCGGAAGACCCAGCCAGCGGTTGGTGACCACGCGGTCAATCTTATCTGATGTGGAAAGCTTTCCGGCGTTGTGCTTCTTGTAGCAGGCCTTGATCACCTGAGCGATATAGACATATCTCTCATTGGTTATGATGGCTTCGGAATCGTCATCGAGCTCTTTCTCTGCTGCCTTGATATCGTTCTCGACATGAGCCAGTGTCTCGGGCTTGAGACCGAGCTGCTCGATTACTTTCTTGTCACGCTCGAAGACCTTGATGGCATACCATCTCTGCATGTCCTCTTCCATGTTGTGGACAACTGCTTCCTCGATGTGGGCAAGTGCGTGCTCGACGGGACCTGAGAAGGTATGCATCGGGACCTTGTTGCCTTTGTTTGCCGCAGCGATTGCAGCCTGGGCGGCCTCCTGGACTCCGGTACCCTTCAGTGCAGAGATTTCTACGACCTCGCACCCCAGTTCCTTTGCCAGCTCGGCGGTATTGAGCTTGTCGCCGTTCTTGCGAACCAGATCCATCATGTTGATGGCAACTACAACGGGAATTCCGAGCTCGACGAGCTGTGTTGTCAGGTAGAGGTTTCTCTCGAGGTTCGTACCGTCGACGATGTTGAGGATTGCATTCGGCCTTTCGCCTACCAGATAGTTTCTGGCGACAACCTCTTCCAAGGTATATGGAGAGAGGGAGTAGATTCCGGGAAGGTCCGTGATGATCACGTCATCATGCTTCTTGAGCTTTCCCTCTTTCTTCTCGACCGTTACTCCGGGCCAGTTTCCGACGAACTGGTTGGCACCGGTAAGGGCATTGAACAGTGTAGTCTTTCCGCTGTTGGGGTTTCCTGCAAGTGCTATCTTCATATCTGCCTCCTCACTCCACCTCAACCATCTCGGCATCGGCCTTTCTGATGGAAAGTTCGTATCCGCGGACCGTAACCTCAACAGGGTCTCCGAGCGGAGCAACCTTGCGGACGTAGATTTCAATGCCACGGGTGATTCCCATGTCCATGATCCTGCGCTTGATGGCGCCTTCACCGTTGATTCTGACAACCTTGACGGTGCTGCCGATAGCGGCATCTCTCAGTGTTTTCATATACTTTTCTCCTATATCAGACCATGATCTTGTTCGCCATGCCTTCGCTGATGGCGATACGGGCTTCCTTGACGTTGACTATGATGTTGTTCCCCATCCTGTTCACGACCTTGACGTTTCCGCCTACCACGAAACCCAGGTTCTCCAGGTGTTTCTTCACTTCCGGCGTCCCGCCTATTCTCTTGATGATGTTGTCCTCTTCTACATCTGCAAATGTCAAAGGCATCATGAAAACCTCCTCCCATTAGATTCAGCTAATCAAAATTTGTTATATCTAATACTGATTAGTCACATCTAACCAATCTGCAGTATAGTTAGAGGCAATTAACTTGTCAATAGACTAAAACGGCGGGATTTCTCCCGCCTTCAATTCGCTGTAAAAATAGTGACTATTTATTTGAAGAACTCGGAACCGATCCTTCCGCAGGCACCTTTGCTTGTCGGGAAGGCAAAAATCTGCTCAGACATCTCCTGCCCGAGGAAAAGCGTGGTTATCTCGTCCAGCTTCGCATTCATGTCGATGTCCTCGAACAGCTGCGGATACACGCTCTTGGCAATGAACCATGTATCTGCCAGAGCCAGCTCATAGTTGGTATAGTAGGCATTGAATGCCAGCTGCAGATAGACTTCTCCTTCTTTCCAGGCCTTGACGGAATCGAACATCGTCGGATCCTCGGCATAGAGCGGTCGGATGTTCTTCACTGCGGCTGCATCGATGATCATGATATCGATATCCGAGCCGATGGCAACGAACTTCTCCTTCTCGATGCTCTGGTTTCCCTTGGTCGCAAGGCCAGAAAGGACATTCTTCACGTTGGCAGCCTCGAACAGCGGGAAGTTGGGGCTGGTCATCAGATGGTTGGTGGTTCCCCAGTTGCCGAGTCCGCAGATGTAGACTGATGGCTTGTCTGCTTCCGCAATAGCCTCGACACGGGTTCTGATAGCCTGAGTCTCCGCCTCTACGAAGGAAACGATTTCTTCGGCCCTCTCTTCCCTGCAGAAAACCTTGCCCAGAAGGCGCAATGTGTCCTTGAACGGATCGGCAAACACGCTCTGTCCCGGTTTCAGGGTGATTACGGGCACGCCCAGCTGCTCCTGCAGGGCATTTGACTTGTCCACATCCTCATATTCTGAAATGACGATGTCGGGATTGCAGGAAAGAATCTTCTCCGCTTCTGCAGTCTGTGCCTGGGGTCCGCCTACTCCGCAGGACGGAAGCTTCTCAAAATCCGAACCATAGGCAATGTGATACGGCAGAGCGACCGAATCGAACATCTTGGGTCTGTTCTGCAGTGTCTTGTTCTCTATGTCTTCCACTCCGCAGAGCAGATCCGATCCGTTGATATAGGAATAAAGCCTCAGAGCTCCGGCACCGATGCACACTACTCTGGTATAGCTTCCCGGAACAATCTCCACCTGTCTTCCGACCATGTCGGTCACTACGACACTCTGACCCTTGGCCGGCGCAGAACTCTCCGAAACCGACGCAGCAAAAACACCGAAAACAACCATTGCCACGGCAAACAGCATCAATAATCTCTTAATCATTCCTCAGCTCCTTGTAATAATTGATATATTTTTCTCCCCGGTCACCGACCAAAGAAGCTTCAACACCATAGACATCCCTGATAATCTCAGGAGAAAAAACCTCAGAGTTTCCCGTATACTTGATTGAACCATCCTTCATGAAGAAGAACTTATCACCGAAATACATAGCCTGATTCAAGTCATGTATTGAAGAAAACACGGTAATGTTCTTGGAACAAGCTATCTTTTTCGCTTCCTTTATAATCAGCAGCTCATTGGCTATATCCAGATTCCCAGTAGGTTCATCGAACACCAGTACCTTTGGTTCCTGTGCAAGCGCCCTGGCGATTGCCACCTTCTGTCTCTCTCCGCCGGATAGTTCCTGCACGTTGCGGCAAGAGACATCGGAGAGGTCCATCTCGGCTATCACCCGCCCTACTACATCCAGATCGGACTTCGACGGCTTTATGCTGTAATAGGAAACCCGACCGGTAAGCACCGTCTGGTACACGGTCAGATCTCCGAAATCGATCTGTTGCGGCACATAGGCCACCAAGGCCGCCCTCTCGCGCCTTGTCATGGCAAGAAGGTCCTGCCCGTTGAAGAGAACCGAACCGCCCGAAGGCTTCAGAACGCCCGTGATTATCTTCAGAAGAGTGCTCTTTCCTGCTCCGTTGCGTCCGAGCAGAATCCCGACCTGTCCGTCTTCGAGCGCCATATCAACACCCTTCAATACCGGCCTGTCATTTTCATATGCAAAAGAAAGACCCTTGATTTCAAGCATCAGCGGCGCCTCCCTTTTGAGAAGATGATTGCAATGAAGAACGGAGCTCCCAGCATGGACGTGATTGCTCCGACCGGCAGTGCCGACCCGCTTCCCATGCTTCGGGAAAGCGTATCTGCAACCAGAAGCAGCAGGCTTCCGCACAACGCGGATGCGCTGATGGACCAGAAATGCTCCTGCCCGAAGAACTTCTTCACGATATGGGGACAGATGATTCCGACAAATCCGATAATCCCCAGGAACGACACGCAAACGGCAGTGATCATGGATGCAAGCAGCATCGACACGAAACGAAGAGCCTTAACATTCACGCCCACCGAAACAGCTACGGCATCCCCGCTCAAGAGCGCATCGAAGCGTCTGGACATGAAAAGGAAGAAAACCAAACCTACCCCGACGGTTACAAGCATTATCAGGTCGGTTCTGTAGGTAGCCCTGCCCAGATCTCCGAAATTCCACACCACCGCCGCGGAAAGCCCCACATCCGTGGCATAGAACTGCAGAATCGTGGTAGCCGCCGTCCACACCGAGCCGATGGCGATTCCCGCAAGGACCACCACATTGGGAGAGAAACTTCTTGTCCCGCACAGGAAGAGAATCAACAGGATCGATACCACCGAGAACACGAAAGCCATCAGCGAAGTCGAATAAGGGTTTGCGCCGACATCGAAGTTAGCCAGATGGCTCCCCGTGTCCAGAAAGCCTCCGGCAAAAGCAATTATCGAGAGATTGGCCCCGAAGACTGCGGCGTTCGACACGCCCAACGTTGAAGGACTTGCCATGCTGTTGTTCAGATTCGTCTGCATTATCAGACCTGACACAGAGAGCCCTGCTCCGGCAATGATGGCCGCAATCACTCTGGGCATGCGGATTTTCCATATAATTCTGTTGTTTGCCGCAGTACTTCTGTTCAGCAAAGCCTGAATGCACTCGGAAAAGGACATGTGCGAGGAACCCACGAACAGACAGACAAATGCCATGCCGAGGACTGCCAGAAGCATGATAAGAGTAATTGTTCTTTTCTTGCCTGAATCTGAAATCACAGGACGCACCAACCTATTGCTATGGAGACCGAAACTTCTGCTTCTGATGCGCCCTTCATGGACGAGTTGTCTTGATGATAAAGGAAATGCGGCTTTCTCGCAACAGGGAAAGCGGAAATCCTATCAGGTCGGCCTGATGCGCCGGCCAGAAAGTTAGTACAAATCAGAATCAAGGTCCGGTTTGTACTAAGAAGTTAGTACAGAATCAACCTAGACTCTCTTCTGTACTAACAATGAATGATGTTTGCAACGACCGCTACGGATTACTCGCTGATGAGCATTGTGTTGGGATCGAGAGCAACTCCTGCCGGATGCGGGATGCTCTTGCCGTGATCCTTGACAACAGTCATGATGACCCTGCTCTTCTCGTCGTTGTAGTGAAGACCTACAAGCACATCGATCATCTCAAGGTAAGGATCCATTGTCACGGGCACTCCGTACTCGGTGAACTCGACGTTGGGTCTTGCAGGTGAAACGCAGAACCAGACCTCGATGTTCATCTTCTGGGCGAATGCCTTGATCTTCTTGACATCGTCATCGGAAGCCATAGTCAGCTTGTAACCGTCGAAGAAGACTGCATCGGCCTTGAACGATCCCTGGTTGATCAGGGTCTCGAGGCTTGAGAGGATTTTGTCCACACCTACTCCCTCCTGGGAGAAGTTCATCATGACGCGGTTGCTTCTGATGGTCTGATAGACATCGAAGGCATCATCCAGACTGCGGAATTCGGAGATCTCACGGAAGGCCTCCTTGTACCAGTTCATGATGTGCTCCACGTTGGCGCCGAACGAGACATGGATGACGTTCAGACCGCGCAGGATCTTGTCGATTGCCAGATGGACCATGCATGCAGTCTTGCCTACTCCGTGCTGGGAGGCAAGAACTCCGAGGTTTCCGCGGCCGAGGCCACCGTCGATCGAACTCTCAAATACTCTTATAGGACTTTTCTTAATCAGTTCTGCTACTTCCATTTCAAATTCCTTATATCACCATGATAACATGGTTCAACCCATCTAGAAAGCTTCAATTCGCCTGGAAACGGCTTCGATGCGAGATGCCGGAATCCGGGATGAATTCAAGCTTTCTTCTTATCTTTTTCTTCCTTCTTGGCCTTCAGTTCCTCGGAAATCGACTGCGGCACCTTGGCATAGCGGCAGACTTCCATGGAGAACTCGGCCTTGCCCTGAGTCATGGATCTCAGGACCGTGGAGTATCCGAACATCTCTGCAAGAGGTACTTCTGCATCAACGGTACAGTTGTTTCCGTCCTCGGTTGAGCTGACGATCATGCCGCGTCTCTGGTTGACTGTTCCGAAGATAGCTCCCTGGAACTCGGAGGGACCTTCGATCTCGACCTTCATGATGGGCTCGAGGATAGCAGGCTTTGCCTTTGCGAAAGCTTCCTTGAAAGCTGCGATTGCAGCAGTCTGGAAAGCCATATCGGAGGAATCGACCGGGTGAAAGGCACCGTCGTTGATAACTACGCGCACACCGACAATCGGGAACTCCAGCTGCGGGCCCTTCTTCATGGCTGTCATGAAGCCCTTCTCGCAGGAAGGAATGAACTCGGTCGGAATGACTCCGCCCTTGACCTCGTTGACGAACTCGAAGTCCTTGGGCTCCTCTTCGGATGCAGGATCGCGCAGAATCGGCTCGATGTAGCCGGCAACACGTGCGAACTGTCCGCTTCCGCCTGTCTGCTTCTTGTGGGTGTAGTTGAACTCTGCCCTCTGGGAAATGGCTTCGCGGTAGGCAACCTCGGGAGCACCGACAGTGACTTCACAGTTGTACTCACGTCTCATGCGCTCGACGTAGACATCAAGATGGAGCTCTCCCATACCCTTGATGATGGTCTGGTTGCTCTCGGGATCAACGTAGCACTGGAAGGTCGGGTCTTCCTTCATGAAGCGGTTGATTGCCTTGCTCATGTTGTCCTGGCTCTTCTTGTCCTTCGGGAGGATTGCCAGGGAGATGACGGGATTGGGGACAAACATGCTTGTCATGGCATAGTTGAGGCCTGCACCGCAGAAGGTGTCTCCGCTTGCACAGTCGATGCCGAACAGAGCGGCGATCTCGCCTGAACCGCACTCGGAGATATCCTCCATCTCGGATGCATGCATCTTGATCAGTCTTCCGACTCTGACGCGCTTGCCGGTTCTGGTGTTGATCAGCTCATCACCCTTTCTCAGCTTGCCCTGATAGACACGGATGTAGGTCAGCTGACCGTAGCGGCCGTCCTCGAGCTTGAAGGCAAGGACCACGGGGATCTTCTTGTCATCGGCCTCGAGAAGCACCTCGGCCTCGTTGTTGTCCAGATCCAGAGCCCTGTTCTCGACATCCCTCGGCTCGGGCAGATACTTTGTAACGCCGTCCAGAAGAGGCTGGATACCCTTGTTCTTATGGGCCGATCCCACGAAGACCGGGCACATCTTCAGAGACAGCGTGCCGCGTCTGATTGCAGCTTCGACCATCTCGATCGAGGGCTCCTCGCCTTCAAGGATCATGTTCATCAGTTCGTCATCGAAATCGGAAGCTGCCTCGATGAGCTCCTCGCGCTTTGAGAGAGCCTCTTCCATCATTGCCTCGGGAACATCTTCCTCGCGCAGGATGTTGCCGTTGGGGCCGTCGAAGTAGATGGCTTTCATGCGGATAAGATCCACGACGCCCTCGAGTCTGTCCTCAAGTCCGATGGGCAGCTCTACGAGCACTGCATTCAGATGAAGCTTCTCGCGCATCTGACCTACGACTCTGATCGGGTTTGCGCCGACACGGTCGCACTTGTTGATGAAAGCGATTCTGGGAACCTTGTAGCGGTCCATCTGCCTGTCGACTGTGATGCTCTGGCTCTGGACTCCGCCGACGGAGCACAGCACCAGGATGGCACCGTCCAAAACACGCAGCGATCTCTCGACCTCGATGGTGAAGTCGACGTGACCCGGAGTGTCGATGACGTTTATCTCGTAGCCCTTCCAGTTGACGCTGGTGGCTGCGCTGGCTATGGTTATTCCTCTCTCGCGCTCAAGCTCCATGCTGTCCATGGTTGCTCCGACGCCGTCCTTTCCGTGGACTTCGTGGATTGCGTGAATCCTGTTGCAGTAGTAGAGGATTCTCTCGCTGAGGGTGGTTTTTCCGGAATCGATATGTGCACTGATTCCAATGTTTCTCATCTTTGACAGTTCAATTGCCATTTTCTTCTAAAACCTCAATCTTCTTTTCTCAAATTCCTTATCTCTAAAAACGTTAGTAACCTATTATATTTTTTAAAAAACATCAATCGGATTTTGCATCAATGAAGAAAAAAACAATGCACCCCGTTTCCGAGGTGCATTGAAATCACGCAAGAAATCTTAAATTATACCCTCAATAGAACCCTTCTGGACTCATCCGAATAATCATCCCGTGGATATACGGCAATTTCAAGATCTAAATCCAGACTGTCCAGATAATCCAAAAGCGTTGATATTTTCATGTCTTTTCTCTTTTCTATTTTTGAAACAGACGCCTGATTGAAATTCCTCATCTCTGATTGCTTCACTCCTTGCTCTTCTCGGAGAAGATAAAGCCTCATAGCAAGAATCTCCTGCTCCGCCTTGATTTTGGCTCTTCTGACAGACTCTTCCGACATACTGGCTTCCATACTTTTAATTGCGTTCTTCATTTTCCCCTAATTCCTTCTCATGTTGCTTGATAATAGCTTCTGCCTTGCTAATCAGGTCCCTATAGAACCTATCTTCGTTTTTCCTTTCTTGTCACCACCAATCAAAAGGAAAGCACTCCTCTCCGGATCAAAATAAAAGGCAATTCGCAATACATGATCCGGGCTTTGACATCTGAGTTCCTTTATATTCCTACGATTCTCCGTTCCTTTAAGAGTATCGACAAATGGCCTCCCGAGAGTTGGTCCGAACTCCTGAAGCAGATAAACTTTTACGAGAACTGCTTCCTTGCTTTGTTCGTCCAGAGAGGAAAACCATTCATCATATTCTGAAGAAGAACTTACCAACCACACAACTCAATAATATTCACTTAAGTGAATAATGTCAATCTTAACTTGATTGTACAAAAATGCACCCCGTTTCCGAGGTGCATTGATTGAATCAGAAAATGGCTTAGAAAGAGCGGATCGGACGGACACCATATTCGTGGAACCGGGTTTCTCCCCCTTGTGAACCGCTTGTTATGTACTGGGTAGTTTCACCGAAGTACTGTTTCAACGCCTGATATGCAGTATTGGGATCCTCACTGGAGGACCAGTAAAAAGTAGTGGGAAAACCGGAAGGGCTGGTGGCCCTGAGATTTGTGTAAACAAGATTCAGCTCGTCCTTGCTGGGCAGGAACCAGTCATCGAAATCCCCAAGCACATAATCTGCACATGCCTTTGCGGCATAAGCGGCCTTATCTGGTCCGGTTAAGGGTGTCTTTTCTTTTTCCCATAGTAGTTATATGATATGGTGACTTTATAACATAATGGTGGAACTATGGACATTGAAGTAAAGAACTTTCACCCGCTGGAGGTAAAGCTCCTGAGGCATGTCGGTCTCGGAGAAGACATCTCGGCAGAGAGAATCGTCAAAGAACTGGATTACAAGATCGGTCAGTGCAACCAGGCATTCAGCTGGCTGTGCGCAAAGGGCTGTCTCAAGGAGACCGGCCGCAGGACCATCGTCACATATGAACTGACCGAGCTCGGACAGGCTCAGGCCAACGAAGGCACCCCCGCACAGAGGATCTTCGATCTTCTCAAGGGCGGAGAGCCGCTTTCACTGCCGGAGATTGCAGAGAAGCTGGGCCTTGAGAAGAGCGACATCGGCTCGGCATACGGCAGCCTCTCAAAGGCCGGCACCTGCGCAATGAACGCAGAGAACAAGGCATTCGTCAAGAATGACCAGCTCCCGGCAGACGTAACGGAGACTGCAGAGCTTCTGAAAAAAGGCCTTTCAGGTCCGATTGACGAAGCTACGATGACAGAGCGCGAGAAAGCACTGATGGGCCGCATCTCCAAGAAACGCGGAGCAGCCGGCAGCCCCTACAAGATGACAGAACGCGAGGAAGTCACCTATCAGATGACAGAAGTCGGACAGGAGGCCAAGGAGGCACTTCTGAAGGCCAACATCACCGGAGAGGAAATCGGAGTTCTCACCCCGCAGATCATCGCAAGCGGCAGCTGGAAGACGGCAAGCTTCAGACCGTACGGTCTTGATGCACCCGTGCAGAGACTTATTCCCGGCCGCCACAACCCGTATGCAAACTACATCCAGTGGGTCAAGGACAAGCTCACCTCCCTCGGTTTCGAGGAATTCGACGGACCGCTTGTAGAGAATGAGTTCTGGAACGGCGATGCCCTCTTCATGCCGCAGTTCCACAGTGCACGTGACATCCACGACGTCTACTACGTCAAGGAGCCCAGACACTGCAGGCAGATCGAGGAGCCCTGGCTCTCAAACGTGGCAGCAACCCACGAGAACGGAGGCAACACGGGATCCCGCGGATGGCAGTACAAGTTCGACCATGAGTTCACCAGGCGCCAGATTCTCAGAAGCCAGGGAACAGTCCTTTCCGCACACCAGCTTACAAAGGCAAAGGTCCCCGGAAAGTACTTCGGTATCGTCCGCTGCTTCCGCTTCGATGAAGTCGATGCAAAGCACGGTGCGGATTTCTACCAGACCGAAGGAATCGTCATCGGCAAGGAAGCCAACCTCAAGGACCTTCTGGGACTGCTGAAGATGTTCGCAGTCGAGGTTGCCGGCGCAACTGACTTCAAGTATGTGCCCGGCTACTTCCCCTTCACCGAGCCCTCGATCGAGATCCACATCAAGCACCCCGTGCTCGGATGGTTCGAGATGGGCGGATCCGGAATCTTCAGACCTGAAGTCACCAAGAGCCTCGGAATCGACGAACCGGTTCTGGCATGGGGCCTGGGAATCGACAGAATGGCCATGATGCACCTCGGAATCAACGATATCCGCGACCTGTTCTCACCGAACATCGACAGCGTCAGGACAAGGAGGGGTAACTAATGCCTAAGTTTGAGACCAAAGAGAAATTCCTTTTCAATCTTCTCGGCAGAGAATATACGGATGACGAGCTCGAGCAGGTATTCCCCCGCGCCAAGGCGGAGCTTGACGAGCATGACAAGGAGAACGGAGTCTTCAAGATCGAGCTCAACGATACCAACAGACCGGACCTCTGGTCTGCAATGGGACTTGCAAGACTTCTAAAGAACTACGAGAACCCTCAGATCAAGCAGTATGATTTCTTCTCCTCCAAGTGCTACACGGCCGACAACAAGGGCCGCGAGCTGCACGTAGGGTCCAGGGCAAAGGAAGTGCGTGAGTTTTCATGCGGCTTTGTTGCCAAGGGCAAGACCGTTGACGAGGACATACTCCTTACCCTGATCCAGAGCCAGGAGAAGCTCTGCTTCAACTTCGGAAGAAAGAGAAAGACCATCGCCATGGGAATCTACCGCAACGACCTGATCAAGTATCCCATCCACTATGACGGAGCCGATCCGGACAAAACCCACTTCGTGCCCCTTCACATGGAAGAAGACCTGACTCTCAGGGAAATACTCGAGAAGCATCCCAAGGGACAGGAATACGGCTACATCATCAAGGACAAACCGGTCTACCCATATCTCTACGATGACAGCGGTGAGACGCTGTCCATGCCTCCTGTGATCAACAGCGCCTACGTAGGTGCAGTCGAGGTCGGTGACAACAACCTGTTCGTCGAGATGTCAGGCCCGATTCTCAAGGACATCCTGCTCTGCGCATCCATCATGGCCGTGGACATGGCCGACCTGGGCTTCGAGATCGAACCGGTCAAGGTCATCTACCCCTATGAGACTGAGTTCGGGAAAGAGATCACCGTCCCCTACTACTTCCAGGATTCACAGAGCTGCACCATCGAGGACATCAAGCACGTTCTCGGAGAGGACATCGATGCCGAGGAAGCCAAGGATGCACTTCTCAGAATGGGCGTCTACAGCGTCAGCGAGGGCGATACCATCCACATCACCTGCCCCGAGTACAGAAACGACTTCCTGCACCCGGTGGATGTGGTCGAGGATGTCATGATCGGCTACGGTCTGGAGAACTTCGAGCCCACCATCCCGCGCGATTTCACCGTTGGCCGCCTTACCCCTGCCGAGGAACTCGGACGCAAGGTCAAGGACATCATGGTCGGAATGGGCTTCCAGGAGATGATCTACAACTACCTCGGTTCCAGACGCGAGTACGTTGACAACATGCACATCAAGGGCGACAAGGTCATCATGATTGCAAACCCGATGAGCGAGAACTTCGAGGCGGTAAGACCGTCCATCATTCCGTCCCTGCTGGAGAGCGAGAGCGTTTCCGGCCATGCCACCTATCCGCACAGGATCTTCGAGGTCGGCAAGGTCGCATTCCTCGAGCCCAGCGACAACAGCGGAACGGCAACCAGAAACTATCTGGGCTTCATGAGCGCAGACGGTTCTGTAACATTCAACGATGCGAACAGTTTCATTAATACACTGATGTACTTCCTTAGGGTTGAGTACACTCTGGCAGCTCCGGAAGATGATCCGAGATTCATCCCCGGACGCTGTGCAGACATAATGGTTGGGGGGAAGAAGATCGGAATCTTCGGCGAGGTACATCCTGCCGTCCTGGAAAGCTGGGGCTGCGGTATGCCTGCCGTCGTTGCAGAGGTCGATCTTGACTGCTTGCTGTGATTGACAAAAACCTGAGCATCGATGCGCTCCGCATCATGCTGAATTCAAGGTTCTTCGAGGAAAAGACCGAAGAACTGTTCAAGGCGGGACTCATCCACGGGACCACACACCTGGCCAACGGTCAGGAAGCTTCCCAGGCGGGTCTGTGCATGGCACTTGATGACGGGGACTGGATTGTCCCCACTCATCGATGCCACGGATTTACGCTCTGCAAGGGGTCATGGCCTGTTGCAATGTTCGCCGAGATGTTCGGTTCACGTCAGGGCCTCGCAAAAGGCCTCGGCGGAAGCATGCACATGCCGGACAAGGAGAACTGCAACCTGGGTTCATCGGCGGTAGTAGGTTCCGGAGTTCCGCTTGCGACAGGCATTGCCTTCTATAAGAAGTTCGAAAGCCTCGGAAGCGCTTCCTTTGCAAAATCAACGACACAGAATCCGAAGGAGCTGCCTCCGGTTCCTGTCAAGAATCTCAGCGTCGCAATCTTCGGCGACGGAGCCTCGAGCAGAGGCAGCGTGCATGAATCCATGAACCTGGCCTCCATATGGAAGCTTCCGGTTCTCTTCTATTGCGAGAACAACCGTTACGGAATGTCCGCCCCGAGCGACAAGATGATAAGCGTAGACAAGGTCTCAGAACGCGCATCTGCCTACAACATGCCGGGCAAGGTCGTTGACGGCAATGACTTCGAGGCAGTCTACGAGGCAGTCAGGGAAGCAAGTGCCTACATAAAGGCCGGAAACGGACCATACCTTCTCGAGGTCATGACCTACCGCTTCAAGGGCCACTCCAAGAGCGACAGAAGACTCTACCGTACAAGCGATGAGGAGCAGCAGTGGCTCCTGCGCGACCCGATCATCCTGTTCGAACAGAAGATGATCGAAAACGGCTATGCTACAAAGGAAGAGATTGATCGCATTGAGCAGGAGTGCAGGAAAGGAATTGACCTGCAGGCCGAAACGGCCCTCAAGGAGAGTTTCGACAAACTTACCGAAGACGAGGTCCTGAATCTCGTATATGCAACCAGGGAGGACAGGTCATGACATTCCGCGAAGCAATCAGAAAGGCAATGTCGGACGAGATGTCCGCCGACAGGAATGTAATTCTCTTCGGTGAGGATGTAGGCGTCTACGGAGGCTGTTTCAAGGTCACCGAAGGCCTGTGGAAGGAGCATCCGGACCAGGTCATAGACACCCCGGTATCAGAGGAAGGCTTCACCGGCATGGCCGTAGGAGCTGCGATGATGGGGCTCAGACCCATAATCGAAATAATGTATGCCGATTTCTACACCCTGATCTTCGACCCCATCGTCAACCATGCTGCAAAGACACACTTCATGAGCGGCGGCCAGTTCTGCTGCCCCATTACGGTGCGTCTTCCCGAAGGCAGCGGAACCGGTCACGGAGCCCAGCACACCCAGAGCCCCGAAGCCCTGTTCATGAACGGCACCGGCCTCAAGATCGTTGCCCCGTCCAATCCTTCGGATGCCTACCATCTTCTCAGGGCATCGATTCGGGACAACAACCCGGTCCTGTTCTTCGAGCACAAGCTCCTCTACCCTATGGACGGAGAGATTTCCCCTGAGCCTGTAGAACTCGGTAAGGCCAAGGTAATCGGAAACGGTCTGGATGTGACCATCATCGCTTACTCGCACGCGGTATCAACCGCCCTTGAGACTGCAGAGCTTCTGCATGGAATGGGAATCAATGCCACGGTCGTGGATCTGAGAACCCTCAATCCGCTGGATAAGGAGACCATATTCAAGCAGGTCCGCAAAACCGGCAGAGCCGTCCTGATTCAGGATCCGAACGGAATCGGCGGCATAGAGGCCCAGGTCTGCGCATCAATCTGTCAGGACAGGGAGACCTTCTCCTCGCTCAAGTGCCAGGTCCTGCAGTTCAGCGGAAAGGATACACCCATTCCGTTCTCCAAGGACCTTGAAAGGCTGACCATCCCTCAGGCCGACAAGATTGCTATAGAGATAGGCAAGCTGTTCTGAAATCCGTTTTGAATCTTGCAATCGCCTCTTTGTCCGCACAGGCGGCCATGCCCTGGAATACGGGGCTTCTGCCGCCGCCTTTGGCGTTTATCTTTGCCAGCAGCGGACGCACCGAAGAATTGAAGTCCAGCTTCTCATATCTGCCCTTGAGGACAATCAGCCATTTTGGTCTCTGATTATCCGATATATCCATGGCAAATAGAGCCAGATTATCAAAGCGTTCTGTAGCCTTCGCATAACCCTGAAGATCTCCGTCTGCACCATCAGGAATGCTGATGCCCTCTTTATCCATATTATCTTTTATAACGTGATAGGCAAGAAGCCTTAGGGCATGCTCACAACGACTCTTTGTCTGCGAAAGATCGCCTTGAAGCGAAGACACCTTGGCAGCAAGCTCGTCGGGTCTGCAGCTGAGATCCCGGCTCATGGTCTGGATGATCCGGTTGTTCTCAAGGCTCTCGAGCAGGGCCTGCTGCCCGCACTTGAAATAGAGGCGCACATGGCCGCGGATCTGCTCCTGGCCTATGCAATAGACAAGACTTATTTCTCCAGTACGGGAAACATGCACCCCGCCGCAGGCGATGCGGTCAACGTCTTCTATCTCCACGATACGCACATCACCCTCGACCTTGATGCTCCTTCGAAGGCCAAGCGCTTCTGCATCGGAGTGACTCATTTCATGGTACAGTATTGCATGATTATCATGGATTTTAGCATTGGCCTCAAGAATCAGACCATCAATCTTCTCCTGGTCAATCTCTGTCTGATTGGTTTCGATCGTAAGGTACTCGTCTCCCTGATGGACTGCCACGGTTCCGATCGAATACATGGTGAACAACAGGCCGGAGAGCATGTGCTGGGCAGTATGCATGACCATGAACTTGTATCTGTGATTCCAGTCCAGCTTCATGGTGAGCTTCTCCCCCTCTCTTACGGGACAGTCCTTGGCAAGAATCAGCACAGAATCTCCGTCAGCGGATTTCTGAGTATCAAGAACATCGAACTGTCCCAGCTTTCCCCTGTCTCCCGGCTGTCCGCCGCTTTCGGGATAGAAGATGGTCCTGTCCGTAAGGACCTCGGTGGCCTTGTCGGTACGGTTGACCTGCACTACGGTGCAGTCCAGTTCCCTGAGGTATGTGTCTCTGTAGTAAAGCTTGTCCATATTCACAGATTATATTATCTTTCATTTGCAGGAGAAACAACATGGCAAGAATCAAATCGGCATGGGAAATCGCTCTTGAGAAGACCCAGGATATTGAGATAGACGAGACAAAATACAGAACCGACAAGCTCACGAAGGAAGGCATGGCCCTTGCCGGAGGATATCTGAACAACACCGACCAGAAACTGGATGAAGTGGCTGCAAAGTTTGCATCCTACAGTGAAGAGGACCGCGTCCTTGTACGCTCGGGAATGGTCAGCACAATCCTCTCCAATGTCAGCCTGCCCTCCGACGACATCTATCAGATGCGTTTCGACCGCACCTGTGATCTCGTGAATCTGGTCACCTCAGGAGACCCGCAGGCCGATGGACTCATGCATCAGATCGGGGACTTCCTCAAGCAGTATCTGGATGCAAAGAGCGCATTCGTGGACAGGATGAAAGCCCAGATCCAGCAGGCCATGGAGAACAACCCCGAGGGAGTCAACACTGCACAGTACTCCCAGATCATCAGCCAGAATCTGAAGAAGATGGACGGGCAGTACTCAGAAGCCCTGGAGAACACCAAAGAGTCGCTTAAAGAACTGTTGGGAGCCTGATCAGGATACCACCGGAATGGCGGTGGCGTAGGCAACGGTGGGCTTTCCGTCCTTGTCCTTTTCAACCGTATATCTGACTCTGAAAGGCAGCTTTTCGCTTGTAAGCAGCATGATTTCATCGATGTCCTGACCGGAATCGACCTTTCTCATGACCTCACGGTATCGGTCTCCTTCTGGGAATATGCACATCTCGATGGCGGATTCGGGATAGTTGTTCAGCTTTCCCGGCAGGCCAAGGATCATCTGGCAGCGGAAGCAAGGATAGATGGTCTTGGCAGCGATATCATATTTCCAGAAGAACATATTCACCTGCTCGGCGGCATGCATGAAGATGTCCTCACGCTCCTCTATTGCGCTCAGAAGCTGCCTGTTGTTCTCCATCAGTCTGGTCTTCTCGGTAATGTCCTCTATGCTCAGGTAGAAAAGCTGGCATTCGCGCTTGCGGGCCAGAAAACGGACCCGGCATGAACACCAGAACTCTCTTCCCGAACCGTCGATATCCTTGGAAAAGGTTACACAGGAAGCCTCTTCTCCTCTTCTGGCCGCACTGTCCAGCGCTTCGATAAAGGCAGTCGCTGAAGCTTCAGTCATTCCCGAGACAATGTCATACTGCCGCTTTGAGTATTTCTCCCTGTCGACACCTATTATTTCAAAGAACTTGTCGTTGATACGGATGGCGGAGACCTTCCCGTTGGAACCCCTGCTCAAGATGGCGGCCCCTCCGACATAGCTGTTGAAGACAAGCGTGGACTGGGAATCTATGTCGAAGAAATCGATGACATTGGGAACTTCCCGTTCCTCTTCCGAACTCAGGTCCGGCTTCTCGCTCTCATTTTTCAGAAGGACTCCGAAGCTGTCTGCATCCATCGGCTGGGCGAAATAATAGCCCTGCAGTTTCAGGCATCCCACGGACTTGAGGAAATCCGCCTGGCTTTTGGTCTCCACGCCCTCTGCTATGACCTGCAGGTCAATGGCATGGGCCATCTGGATGATTGACGTGATGATCCTTCCTCCCCTATGGGACCGGTCTGTCGAAGAAAGAAATCCCGAATCCATCTTCAGGATTTCCACCGGCAGGTCTTTCAACCAGCAGAGGGAAGAATAGCCGCTTCCGAAATCATCCATCTCGATCGTGAATCCTTCGGATCTTAGGATCTCAAGGATCTGGACCAGCTGCTGCGGATTATCAGAAAAAGCCGTCTCCGTTATCTCCAGATGCAGGTTGCTTCTCTCAAGACCATACCTTTCAAGCACGCCTTTCAGATAATCTGCCATATCGTCATGATACAGGTCCACTCGTGATACGTTCACCGAGATACACCTGATCGGATAACCCTCTTTCACCCATCCGGAAAGATGCCTGCAGGCCTCGTTCCAGATATGTTTGTCCATCTCATAGATGAATCCGCTTTGCTCGAAAGCAGGGATGAACGCCGACGGACCTTCTATGCTGCCATCCGGTTTCACATGTCTGGCAAGAACCTCTGCACCGATCAGCTTCCCGGTCTCGTAGTTGAACTGAGGCTGGAAATAAGGAACAAAACAACGAAGATCGGAACCAGACGCCAAGGAAGGATGAGTCTTTTTCATCCGGATGCCCCCAATTGCATCCTTTACGGATTATCTCAACGAAGAACAACAGCAAGTAAAAACGGTTTAGAGCATTTATATTTATATATTGCAAGTGATTATTTGTCAAATGCTTTTTTGCATCGTCAGCCTATAAAAATACAGTTTGAGGACAAGCTCAATTCAGTATTTGGGAAATTGATGTATCCGCAACTCTTTTTAACTGTTACAAATAACATGCTTTTGCATTGGATTATGAGGATTTTTCGCGCACAACGGACTTGAAAACCTAGTAAATCACAGGTTATTATTCCAATAGGAATTGAAGGAGGCTTTCATATGAAGATTTCCACAAAAGGCCGCTATGCTCTATGTGTTATGGTGGACCTTGCCGAGCACAGGCAGGAAGGCTATATCGCCCTCAAGGACATCGCCTCACGCCAGAATATCTCAAAGAAATACCTCGAACAGATTGTGGCCCTTCTGAACAGGCCGGAGATCCTGAAGACAATACGCGGAGCCCAGGGCGGCTATATGCTTGCAAGGGCCCCGGAAGCCTATACCGTAGCTGAAATCCTCAAGATAGCAGAAGGCAGCCTGGCGCCAATTCCGAATCTGGACGATCCCTCCGAGGCTGCCGCGGCTGCCGATGCTCAGCTTCTGCCCATCTGGCAGGGCCTGTACTCCGTTGTCAACGATTACCTCGAAGGCATCACGCTGCAGGATATCCTTGACCGCCAGATGGAAAGCTACGACTACAGTATCTGAATTCAGTCAGTGAAAAGCGGGGTTGAAAGATAGCGATCGCCTGTGTCGGGCAGAAGAACCACTATCGTCTTTCCCTTGTTCTCAGGCCTCTTGGCAAGTTGTGTTGCCGCAAACAGGGCTGCTCCTGAGGAGATGCCTACCAGAACTCCGTCGCGTCTTGCGACTTCCTTGCCTGTTGCAAAGGCATCTTCGTTGGAAACAGGAATGATCTCATCGTAGATAGAGGTGTTCAGCGTGTCGGGAACAAAGCCTGCACCTATTCCCTGGATCTTGTGCGGTCCCGCAACGCCCTTTGAAAGAACAGGCGATGTCTCGGGCTCGACGGCAACGACCTTGACCGATGCCTTCTGGGACTTCAGGAACTCTCCGACTCCGGAAAGCGTTCCGCCGGTACCTACTCCTGCTACGAAGAAATCGACATTTCCATCGGTATCGTTCCAGATTTCAGGTCCTGTGGTTGCCCTGTGTGCAGCCGGGTTTGCCGGGTTGACGAACTGACCGGGGATGAAGCTGTCGGGAATCTCCTTGGCAAGCTCATCGGCCTTTGCGATGGCTCCTTTCATGCCCTTTGCCCCTTCCGTGAGTACAATTTCTGCTCCATAGGCCTTCAGAAGGTTCCTTCTCTCGACGCTCATCGTCTCGGGCCTTGTCAGGATTGCCCTGTATCCCTTGGATGCCGCTATTGCCGCGAGTCCTATTCCGGTGTTGCCGCTGGTCGGCTCTATGATAACCGACCCTTCCTTCAGAAGGCCCCTCTTCTCCGCATCTTCGATCATCGCCTTGGCGATTCTGTCCTTTACGCTGCCTGCCGGGTTCAGGTACTCGAGCTTGACAAGGACCGTAGCCTCTAGGCCGTGCGCCTTCGAGTAGTTGCTGACCTTGACCAAGGGCGTTCCGCCCACAAGTTCCGTGATATTCTCATAAATTCTAGCCATGACAAACCTCCTTGGCCAATTCAATCTCTATTAAACCTACTGGTTTACTTGGTTATATCATACACCAAGACCCGCTTTTTTGTCAACTGTCTTCCAAACAGAATCCGAAAAGTATTGAAAGCCGACTGCCAAACTGGTAAAATTCAGTCTTGGGCAGACGCCCGTTATTTCTAATTCAAGGAGGACTTGTCATGGAAGCTGGCAGTAGTACTAGATTATTCGCAGATTCCGACCCTGTGCCTGATCTGGAGTCCTCCGTTATCAAACGCTGAACCCGGCAAGCAAAGGTTAATCTGCACTAATACTCGTCAACTCTGAAAAGTTCAGGGAGATATTGTTATGGCACAGCATAACGTCAGTGTTGAAGACACATTGAAGGTATTGGTTGAAAACAAGAAATACTCAACCGTCAAGGATGTTCTGATCACAATGAACCCGTCGGATATCGCATCGATCTTCGACGAGCTTCCGGAAGATCAGCTTCCCATCATGTTCCGCCTGCTTCCGAAGGCATTGGCAGCGGATACTTTCGTCGAGATGGAACCCGACAACCAGGAAATCCTGATCCGCGGATTCTCCGACACGGAGCTCAAGCAGGTCCTCGATGAACTCTATATAGATGATGCTGCGGACATCGTCGAGGAAATGCCTGCAAACGTAGTATCCAGAATCCTCAGACACGTCACACCCGACAGAAGGCGCGAAATCAACGAGATCCTGCAGTTCCCGGAGAACTCGGCCGGATCGATCATGACCACCGAGTATGTATCGCTCTCCGCCGACATGACAGTCAGCGATGCCTTCCAGAAGATCCGCGACACCGGAGTAGACAAGGAGACGATCTACACCTGCTACGTACTCTCGCGTTTCAACCGCATCCTCGGTCTTGTATCGGCTAAGGACCTGATGCTTGCCAAGGACCAGAGCGTCACGGTCGAAACCCTGATGACCACCAACGTAATCACGGTGAGCACCCTGATGGACCAGGAAGAGGTTGCCAAGCAGCTCTCCAAATACAACTTCCTGGCCTTGCCCGTCGTGGACAGGGACAACCGAATGGTCGGTATCATCACATTCGACGATGCCATGGACGTCATGGAAGAAGAGGCAACCGAAGATATCACGATCATGTCCGCTCAGACTCCTTACGAGAAGTCCTACCTGCGAACATCCCCGTGGGAACTCTTCAAGCACAGAGTCCCCTGGCTGATGCTGCTGATGATCTCGGCAACCTTCACCGGCCTGATAATCACGAGCTTCGAGAACTCCCTTGCCCAGCTTGTAATCCTTACGGCCTTCATCCCGATGCTGATGGATACCGGCGGAAACTCCGGTTCCCAGTCCTCAGTCACGGTAATCCGTGCGATATCGCTGGGAGAGCTTGAAGTGAAGGATCTGGGAAAGGTCCTTCTCAAAGAATTCTCAACTGCCCTCATGTGCGGCCTCGCCCTCGGCGCAGTCTGTTTCGGAAAGGTCATGCTCATCGACGGACTTCTGTTCGGAAATCTGGCCGAAGCGACTACCTACTCCTTCCCGCTGGTAGCTCTGGTAGTCAGCCTGACAATGTCGCTGACCATCATCATGGCAAAGCTTATCGGATGTACCATGCCTCTTGTGGCAAAGAAGCTCGGATTCGACCCGGCCGTGATGGCAAGTCCGTTCATCACAACCATCGTCGACGCCCTCTCGCTTCTGGTTTATCTGAAAATCGCTACCGCAGTTTTGTTCTGAGGACACCGTTTTGGAAACAGACAGGCAGAAGAAAATATTCTATTCAGAGCTTGCTTATATCTTAGGCATAGTATTCGTGGCCTTCGGAGTCGCCTTCATGGAGATGGTCGACTTCGGAGTCTCCATGGTCGTCGCTCCGGCATACATCCTTCACCTCAAGCTCGTCCAGACCTGGAGCTTCTTCTCCTTCGGAATGGCGGAATACACATTGCAGGCGGTACTGCTTGTTGTGATGATGCTGGTGCTGCGCAGATTCAAGATCAGCTACCTATTCTCATTCGTCACGGCCTTCATCTACGGCATAGTGCTTGACCTCTGCATGGCAGCGGTAGCCGGTATTCCCAGAGAGAGCATGATTGCCCGAATCCTGTACTACGCCCTGGGAATGTTCCTGTGCGCCATCGGGATCTCGCTGTTCTTCCACACCTACATCGCGCCGGAGGTCTACGAGCTCTTCGTAAAGGAGGTCTCGGCAAAATTCAATGTGGAGATCCATAGATTCAAGACAGGTTACGATATCTGCAGCTGTCTTGTCGGCGTGATCCTTTCTTTCTGTTTCTTCGGGCTCTGGGTCTTCAAGGGGGTCAAGGTCGGCACCATCGTCTGCGCCCTGATCAACGGAGCCATCATAGGCCTGTGCTCCAGGTTCTTCGACCGTTTTTTCGAGTTCAGGGATGCCCTGAAGCTCAGAAAGTACTTCTAGAGGTTTACGATGACTGATTACACGGAAATCAATGCCATGCTCGCCTCCATCATCGAAGGCATCCCCTACACGATGACCAATCTGGCAAATGCCTCTGCGCTTCTGAACGAGAAGCTGGAGAACATCAACTGGGTGGGATTCTATACCATCAAGGACGGGAAGCTCGTGCTCGGTCCGTTCCAGGGCAAGGTCGCATGCACCATCATCCCCATCGGCAAGGGCGTCTGCGGTACAGCGGCGGCAACGGACAGCACACAGCTTGTGCCTGACGTCCACAAATTCGCAGGACATATCGCCTGTGACAGTTCAAGCAACTCGGAAATCGTCATTCCCCTTCACAGAAACAATGCAGTGTTCGGCGTGCTGGACATAGACAGTCCTTTATTTGACAGATTCTCAAAGCAGGACAAGGAAGGACTCGAGCAGTTCGCACGGATACTCGAGAAATCCTTCGAACATTGAGCTACCTGCTCTCTGACATCATCCTTCCGTAATAATCATAAAGCCTGCGCCTTGCCTCTTTTGCGTTCCTGGTCCAGAAAAGGAAGTCGAATGCATGGAAATTGCCGTGAAAGACATCAACATGGGAAGGAATACCGGCATCGTTCAGATTCTTGATGTAGGTCATGGTCTCGTCATAGAAGGCCTCGCCGTCTGTAATGAAGGTGTATGCGGGAGGAAGATTGCTGTAATCGGTCTCCCTGGAAGGAGAGGCATACTGCGGGATATCCGGCTTTCCGTACAGAGGTCCTAGATAATGGCTCCAGCCCCAGTGATTGCGCCTCGTGTCCCAGAAAAGACCGTGGTTGTCGGATGATGACGGGGTGTCGAAGCAGTCCAGCATGGGATAGAGCGGAATCTGCATGAAGACCTTGATCTCCGACTTGTCGCGGGCATACATGCAGAGCGCAGCCGTGAGCCCTCCTCCGGCACTCTCCCCGCCGATAATGATGCGACTTCTGTCTATCCCCAGTTCTTCTGAATTGTCATACATATATCTGAGTGCCGCAAAGCAATCATTCAGTGCGGCAGGATAAGGAGCCTTCTTTGCCAGACGGTATTCCGGGGAGACCACGACCGCCCCATAGCGTTTGGCCAGAGACCTGCCCTCCGTGACATGGACCATTGCCGCCATACCCGTCATATAGCCGCCTCCGTGGATCCAGAGGATTCCCGGAACCTTCCTGTCATAGGCCATGGGCTTCAGGACAATGGCTTTGACGATGCCCTCTTCGGTTTCGATTCTGATTCTCCGGCTTTTCAGTTTCACGATAAAAGTCTCCTTGTCCATTCTATATGAATTTGCCTGTCCTTGTGGACTGTGTTATCATATTTTTCGGAGGCAATCATGATAGAAATCGGAACAAAGGCCCCGGATTTCCAGCTCCAGGACCAGGACGGAAAGACCCACAGACTCTCGGATTATCTCGGAAAGAAGGTGATTCTCTATTTCTACCCCAAGGACAACACCCCGGGATGCACCAAGCAGGCATGCGGCTTCAGTGAAAGAGGACCGCAGTTCAGGGAAAAAGGAGCCGTAGTGCTGGGAATCAGCAAGGACAGCGTTGCCTCACACAAGAAATTCCAGCAGAACTACAGCCTGGGCTTCACCATTCTCTCGGACCCTGAGCTCAACGTCATCAAGGCCTACGGTGTCTGGCAGGAAAAGAAGAACTACGGCAAGGTCAGCATGGGCGTGGTGCGAACCACATACCTTATTGATGAGAACGGAGTGGTAATCAAGGCAATGGGATCGGTAAAGGCTGCGGACAATCCCCAGCAGATGCTTGATCTGCTTTAATCCGCTATATCCACATCAGGAACAATCAGGATCTCGTAATCAGGATAGAGGGCGCTGATTTCTCCATAGAGGATAGTCAGCGCTTCCTTGCGCTCTACATCGAAACTCAGGACCACGTCGAAACGCAGAGTCTTCTTCTCGGTATCGGCATAGAATCCGTGCATCTGGAGGGCCCAGTCGTGGGTCAGCACAGCTTTCTGGATGCTATTGCGCATCCTTGCGGCCTCATCATCAGAGGTGTTGTATGAGTAGACTCCGATACCGGTAAGAACAATGCCTGTCTCACGGAACACGTTCACCTGAATTCTTCTGGTGATTTTGTCCACATCGTCAACGCTCAGAGTATCCGGCAGCTCGATATGAACCGAAGCATAGTTCTTGTTGGGTCCATAGTTGAATATCGTCACATCGTATGCCCCGAGAACCGCTTCCTCTTCACAGATTATCCTCTTGAGCTCCTGGCTTGTTTCGGCATCCTCTCTTTTCCCGATGATGTCGTTCAGCGTCTCGATCATCATCTCAACGCCGGCCTTGACGATGAAACAGGCTATTATCACTCCGACATAGGCCTCAAGGGAGATTCCCCAGATGAGGAAGATCACTGCGGAAACCAGAACCGAGGATGAAAGGATCGCATCGAAAAGCGCATCGGAACCCGAGGCAACCAGAGCTCCGGAATTGACTCGTTTGCCCTGCTTCTTCACATACATGCCGAGGACAAGCTTCACGACAATGGCAACTGTGATGATGATGATTGAAACAGCACCGTATTCGGCGGCCTCCGGATGGATTATCTTCTTTACGGATTCAACGCATGAGGTAAGGCCTGCATAGAGAACGATGGCGGCGACTATCATAGAACTGAGGTACTCGATTCTGCCGTACCCCAGCGGGTGCTTCTTGTCAGGCTGTCTGGAACCGAGCTTGGCTCCGATGATCGTAATCACCGAGGAAAGGGCATCGGAAAGGTTGTTCACGGCATCCAGGATGACGGCAATCGAATTGGAAAGGAATCCCACGAACGCCTTGAATCCGACCAGAAACAGATTGGTGATAATCCCTACGATGCTGGTCTTTACTATCGTCTTTTCCCTATTACCTGCCAGAACTGCAATATCCTTCTCGTTTTCAGTCATATGCTCCCTCGAGTACACATTATAGCATAAAAATCATCGCTTATCCGAGAGCAACATCCAATGCCATCATCAGACTGAATCCGATGGCAAATGAGATGACTCCGATGTTGGAGTGCTCGCCTACCGACATTTCCGGAATAAGCTCCTCAACTACCACATAGAGCATTGCGCCTGCGGCAAAGGACAGCAGGTACGGCATTGCAGGAACCACAAGACCGGCAATGAGCACGGTCAGAGCCCCGAAAATGGGCTCGACTGCTCCGGAGAGCACCCCGAGCCAGAACGATCTGGGTTTGCTCTTACCTTCCGCATAAAGCGGCATGGAGATGATTGCCCCTTCAGGGAAGTTCTGGATTGCGATTCCGAGAGCCAATGCAAGGGCTCCACCTGCCGTTATGTTGGCAGAGCCCGAGACCAGTCCGGCGTACACTACTCCGACGGCCATTCCTTCCGGGATATTGTGCAGCGTTACCGCCAGAACCATCATCAATGTCCTGCTTGCCTTGCTCTTGGGACCTTCGGCCTGATTGAGTCCGACATGCAGGTGCGGAATCACCTCATCCAGCAGAAGCAGGAACAGAACTCCGAGCCAGAAACCGATGAAGGCAGGAAGAAAGGCCAGCCGTCCCTTGGGCTCACTCTGCTCGATGGCAGGAACGATGAGACTCCATATGGATGCTGCAACCATGACTCCTGCAGCAAATCCAGTCAGGGCCCTCTGGACCGATATTTTGAGATCCTTCTTCAGAAAGAAAACGCAGGCTGCCCCTGCGGCAGTACCCAGAAACGGAATAAGAAGACCAATAATTACAGTGCTCATTTCAAACCTAACCTCATGAATAATTAAATGGAGGGTCCGCAGGGAACCCTCCGCAATAAATAGGAATTTTCTTCCAAAAGGAGACTATGTTTAGTTAGAGTTCTCTAACCATCTATACTCTACACATTCTCCCGAATTGTGTCAACCACGAATTACAGGGAAAAAAGATATTCAGCGATATCGTGTGAAAGCTTCAGGGCCTGATCCCTCATTTGGGGAACCGGCGGAAGGCCTCCAGCAAAATGCTGGATCTCGAGAGTGAAATAGCCCTTGTAGTCAATCTCCTTGAGCTTCGCGATAATCGGCGGCCAATCCATGCGTCCGAAGAATGGAGCCAGATGCTCGTCGATCGTACCTGCATTGTCATGTACATGGGTGGCTATCAGGCGCTCTCCGATCTTCTCGAGCGACTCGCACTGATTCTGGCCAGAAATGTTCGCATGACCGAAATCCCAGCAGATTCCTACCCTGTCGCTGCCGATGGTATCGACCAGATCTATCAGCTCGTCTGCACAGGAGCAGTATCTGTTGGCTTTCTGCGGTGTTGCAGGAAGGAACAGGTTCTCGATTGCCAGCTTCAGTCCGGGAATCTTCTCGACTTCCTTCAGATAACCGGCGATATACCTGAGATTCTCTCTCTTGCTTCTGATGAAATCATAGGGTTTGTTGATGTCATCGTCTATGAAGAAGTTTCTCGGATGAAGGACCAGAACCTTCACACCCATGATTCCGCATCCGACTATCGAGCGTCTGATGCGCTCCTCGTAGGTATCGTTATGCTGGTCGAAGTTTCCGTCTTTCGGATAGATGAACGCATGGCCCTGGTACCAGTCTACCCCGAGGCTGTCGGCGTATGAACGGATTTCTTTGAGCCAGTCCTGCCAGTTGTCCTCGGAAATCGGCTGGCCGTCACGGGCATAGTTGTGGAACGAGAAGTCCAGCGTCTTGAAGCCGGATTTGACGCAGTTTGCGATTGCCGTCTTTGCATCAACGACTATGGGTCGCTTGTGGTAGCAGATCGAATCTGCGCAAATTGAGGTAGATATTCCTTTCATGTCAGCCTTTCCTTGATTCGTAGACTTCCGAACCGCCGATGAAGTACTTGCTCAGAGCGAAGAATGCAATCAGCATGGGCAGCGATGCAAGCAGGGCTACGGCCATCAGGGCACCTTCGTCCGCATGCTTCTCTTCGCTGAACGATGTTATGTAGAGCGGAACCGTCTTGAGTTTTGCATTCTGTGTGACAAGCAGGGGCCACAGAAGGTTATCCCACTGGCTTCTGAAAGTGGTTATGGCCAATGTTGCAAGAACAGGAGCCGAGTTAGGCATTACCAGCTTGAAGAAGATGCCCAGCTCCCCCATTCCGTCGACTCTTGCAGCATCGAGGAATTCGCCTGGGAAGGTCAGAAGATACTGGCGCATCTGGAAGATACCGAAAGCAGAAACTAGATAAGGGATGATCAGGCCTCTGTAGCTGTTCATCAGATTCAGCTTCTGGGCAATCATGTACATGGGAATCATGATGGCTTCGAAGGGAATCATCATCGTACTCATGATAGTGATGAACACGAAGTTCTTACCCTTGAATCTGAACTTGGACAATCCGTAGCCTGACATTCCCGCAAGAAGAAGCGTGGTCAGCGTAACGGTTCCGGAGACGATGAAGCTGTTGAGCATGTTCCTGGGGAATGTCCAGGTATGGAGTGTGCCTGCAACAGCATTGTAGAAGTTCTTGAACTGGAACGGTCTGGGAATCCATGTGAAAGGAATAGCCAGAATCTGCTTGCTTGTCATGAATGAGGCGCAGACCATGAACACCAGCGGTGTTACGGTAAGCAGAACCAGAAGAATCAACAGTATTGTGATGAGAACCTTGTAGATCTTGTAGACCGGACTCTTGATTTCACTGCTCATGGCTCACCTCAATAATCGATGTCATCAGCATTGATCAGCTTCAGCTGTGCAATGGAGAGGATAATCATGGCAGCGAACAGAATGATGGACATGGCACAAGCGCGTCCGATCCTCTGGTTCGTGATACCTGTCGTGTAGATGCTAAGCGAAATGACGTTGATGGGTTTCAGCGGAGCTCCGCTCTGGTAGAACATGTACTGGGTGCTGAATGTCTTCAGACAGTGTATGAGACACAGGACACTGACAAGAGAGACAGTGGGTTTCAGAAGCGGAAGCGTTATTCTCCTGAAGCACTGCATCCTTGAAGCTCCGTCTATTCTGGCAGCCTCATAGAGGGTTCCCGGAATGGTGCCGAGACCCGTTATGAAGAGAACGATGTAATATCCTATGTATTTCCAGAAATAGACCATGATGGTGACGAACCTGAGCATTGAGGGATTCGATGTCCATCTGTGGTCGACTCCGGGAGTATTCAGAATGAAATTCACAACCTGGTTTCCAAGACCTCTCGGGTCGAAGATCAGCATCCAGATTGTAGTTGCGACAACCGACGAGATGACTGCAGGCGTATACCACAGTATCTCGAACTTACGCTGGGTCGAAGCCTTGTAGTTGTTGTAGACAAGCACGGAGAACAACAACGAAAAGATTACGAGCGGAAAAAACGCTCCGAACGAGAATATGGCAGACGACTTCAGTGAATCCAAAAAGCCTATGCCTTTGTTCGTGAAAATATCGATGTAGTTCTTGAGGCCTACGAAGTTGGGAGCCTTCAAGGACAGAACTCTCTTGTCATAGAGACTTGTGTATATGGCATAGATTATCGGTGCGAAGCTGAACACTGCAAAGAATACGAGTGACGGAATATTGAATCCCCAGCCCCACAGAGCAAGCTTGCGCTCTATTCCCCTATACTTTTTCTGTCTCATATCGAATAACCCCCTGAACCTCAGAACAAAAATGCGGAACCGGTCCAAACTGACCGGTTCCGACGCTGATTATAAATCAAAGCTCGTCAATGACAGCCTGAGCACCTTCCTTGAGAGTCTTGTAAGCCTCTTCCGGCGATACTCCTACGTCCATGACATCGGTAAGTGCAGCAAGGAACAGAGCCTCGATCTCCTTGGCTCCACCCTCACAGTAGCTGGCCTTACTCTCTGCAAGACCATCAAGAACGACATCGGAATACGGCAGTGTGTCGAGAACTGCGCTCTCGAGAACAGACTTTCTTGGCTGGATGACTGAACCACCTCTTCCGAGATACTCCTCCGGCTTGCTCTGGCAGAATGCGAGGAACTCCCAAGCAGCCTTCTGTGCTGCCGGTGAGGACTGTGCATTCACATAGTAGTACTGTGACAGATAGCAGCTTCTCGGATCGCTTTCCTTGGCCTCAGCCATCTTCGGGAACGGTACGATCATCCAGTCACCGCTGTTGTAGAACTCCGGGTTGTCGTTGAGGATTCTCGGTACCTGATACAGTCCGATGAATGCCATTGCGATGTCTCCGTTTGCAGCATTGAACAGCTTTCTTGCATAGGTGTAGCTCGGTGAAGCATAGTTCTTTCCGGCAGGTCCGAACTCATGCATCATTCTGAAGAATCTCAGCCATGCTTCTTCTCCGACAATGGCTTCCTTGCCGTCGTCGCTGAGGATCTTTCCGCCCATCTGCTCGATGAGAGACTGGAACTGGACGAAACAGTGGTCATAGTTGAAGTCAACGGCTCTGACTGTGAGGATCTGTCCGTCATACTTACAGATCTTCTCACTGAGTGTCAGCAGGTCTTCCCATGTCTTCGGATAATCCTTGTCTGCATCGAGACCGGCATCGCGGAAGACTCTCTTATTTACATAGAGACCATAGTTCGTGATCTCAAGAGGAACACCGTAGATATCTCCGCCAACTGTAGCAGGAGACATTGTGGTTCCGAGATACTGGTCGGCAAGCTCTGTTGCGTTCTTTGCTCCGAAGACCGCATAGTCAACGGGAGTGACTCTGCCGTCAAGAATGTACTGGTAAGCATCCTCGATAGGCATCGTGAAGATATCCGGTCCGTTGTTTGCAGCAAAAGCTGTCTGAATCAACTCGGCTCTCTTCTTTGTAGGAACAACAGTGTGCTCGATCGTAACATTCGGGTGAGTCTTCTGGAACTCGGCAATAAGCTCATCCTCGAATGCCTGTCTATTGGCATCCTCATGGGTCCAATATCTGAGTGTGATGGGCTCATCAGCCTTGGGTGCGGCTTCAGGAGCTCCAGCAGCGGACACGATGGCCGCAGCAACAACAAGAACCAGCAGAACAGCAAACAATCTCTTCATAGGTTCCTCCTCCTTTGCTTTTTTGTGATGCGTTAATTATAACTTGGGTTACTAAAAAATGGTAAAAAAATATTGAAAAATAGACTAAAGGTATATATAGCCTTGAATTGTCACGTAAACACAACTAAATGCAAATATCAATTCCAGAGAAAGTTTCGTGGCATCATATGATCCTGTGCCCGTCGGCATAAACCGCCTTCAGGACACAGCCGCTGTCCGTTTTCTCGAACACAATGAATTCAGCTTTCTTTCCTTTCTCGATTCTGGCACGTGAGCTGTCAAGCCCGTATATGCGTATCGGGTTGACGGTGGCCAGCCTGAAGGCAGATGCGAAGTCCGTTTTTGTGAAACGCGAATAGTTCCATACGTCCCTCAGCAACTGCGACCCGGCACCCGCAAGATAAGGAGTCCCTGCCAGCCTGACAGAACCGTCCTCCACGATATCCACGGGGATGTTTCCCCACATACGTCTTCCGACGGGAAGTCCCGCACACTGCGATAGGTCCGTCACCAGGATGATGTGGTCCGGATCCTTGCAGCGCGAGAATATCCAGAGCAAGTCAGGATCAACGTGACAGCCGTCGGCTATGATTCCTGCAGTCAGACCCTGGTTTCTCATCTGCGGCCAAAGCGGGTTGTTGAATCTGTCCAAGGCCGAGAAGGTACCGTTTCCCAGATGTGTGCAGGCCGATGCTCCGGCCTCTACGGCCTCGTCTATCTGCTGTGCCGTAGCTCCGGTATGCCCGAGCGATACCACCACGCCCTTTTTCACCGCATGCCTGATCAGAGGAATAACATCCTCGGCTTCGGCTCCGACCGTGATGTATTTCAACAGACCTTTAGAGTGATCATACCACTGATCGAACTCCTCAATGCTGGCTTTTCTTACAAAAAGCGGGTCATGTGCGCCTCTAGGGCCATCAAGATGTGAAATGAAGTTGCCTTCGACATGGATTCCCGTAAGGCTTCTTCGTACCGGTTCGTACTCTTCCACGGCCTTTACGATAAGGTCGATATTCCTTACGATCCTCTCCTGCGGGCTAGTAACTATCGTAGCGAAGTGCTGAAGTGTTCCGGCCTTCTCCAGGGCCTCCGAAATAATCAGGGCATGTTCACTTTCAAAAGCCTTCTCGGAGTAGTCGTAGCCCAAGTATCCGTTCACCTGAGTGTCGACCAGACCTCCCGGGCATATGAACAAATTGTCATCGACGCTGTCTTCGGAATCTATACTTTTTACAGTACCGTCCTCGACAACGATGGAACATCTCCTGTTCTCAAGTACGTTCAGACCTTTGAATCTCATAATCCCTAACTCCTTTCCCTGCTATTGTCAGTTTAGAACCATTCTCTTGAAGCAGGCAATTGAAAAACACCTCAGGGCTTCAAATCCGCATTTTGGCTCATTAAAACAGAAAACGGAAGCCTTTCGACTTCCGTTCCTGTTTTAGGTGCCGACCGGATTTGAACCGGTGAACAACGGTTTTGCAGACCGCCCCCTTAGACCACTTGGGAAAAGCATTTCAAATCCGCAAAACGATGGCCTGACCCCTACTGTCATCCATTGTCACCAGTTGTCACTTTACGTCTTATACTCTAACGCTTTACTGGCAAATTGGCAACGCTTCTCCAAAAGTCCTACTTGTCACTGTTTGTCATTATTCGCCCTTCTAGGACATCGTTGTTTTGGTAACATTTTTGGTAACAGTTTTCAAAACAGCAGTTTCAGCATACTGATTGGAGCGTATTCTATGCTGGGCAAGCTCCTTCCAATACTTTACATTTCGTCGCAAATGCGGAGAAAGATAAAATACATTGAGGAGACTTCACATAGTGGGCATATAGAGAGATATGTTCCCGTGGTTCACTAGTGATAAGAAGGCTTTGAGACAAGAACGGCTGTATGCAAGTTCTTATTTGTTTTCGTCTAACACAACCTCCCAATACCCTGCCCGTGCTGATCCATGACGGACAAGCAGACCACAATCCTTGAGTTTCTTGATGTTCTTCTCAATGGCTCTGATCGATAAGCCAGTTTTGAGAGAAAGATCTGTTGCAGTCATGTTCGGATTGGATGCAAGATAATCAAGAATCCTTTTTTGTGTATTGTTTGCCTTCGAAACGTGATTATCCCGAACTTTCACCGAACTTTTACCGAACTTTTCCCGAACTTCTTCTGATGTTTCACCGCCAATATCATCACCATTTACCCCATAATTCAGGTTATAGAGAGTCACACTGAAACCATAAGGGTCCGAACGGAATACAGGGGTTTTGCTTTCCTCGTAGTTCTCTTCAAACCGATAGTTTTCAATATCTTTCCGGATCTCAAGAGACATTCAAGTAACATCTTCAAGCGACATTTGCAAAACCTCAATAATAAAGAAGCCATAGCACTGATGACAAGGCTTGGTACTAATAATGGCACTATTAAAGAAGAAGCCTCCTCAAATCCCGAGCTGACAGAAAAAGTGATGATTGATCAATATTGATTCTCTGACGGACAAGCTTTGGACAAGTTTCTACTTTACATTTCGTTGTAAATGCAGAAAAATATAAAGTGTACTGAGGAGACTTTACATAGTGGACATAAAAAGGGACATATACCTGCAAAGGTTGATTGACCGGAAGCACAACGGACTTGTCAAGGTGATAACAGGGGTTAGGCGGTGCGGAAAATCGTATCTTCTGTTCAACCTTTTCTACAAGCATCTCATTGCAGCAGGAATTGACGAGAAGCATATCATCAAAGTCTCTTTCGATGAACCTCAGAACAAAAAACTGATGAAGGCTGAGGATCTGTGCAGGTATCTGGATTCCATGATTAATGATGACGACATGCATTACATCCTTCTTGACGAAGTTCAATTGCTTGAAGACTTCGAAGGTGTCCTAAACAGATACATGAAACAACCCAACACTGATATCTATGTCACGGGAAGCAACTCGAAGTTCCTTTCAACGGATGTGATTACAGAGTTCCGTGGTCGTGGTGACGAGGTGCATATCATGCCTTTATCGTTTTCGGAGTACTTCCCCGCACATGGAGGCACGTTCGCAGAAGCGTGGGAAGATTACACATTGTATGGCGGCATGCCCAATGTTCTGAAACTGAAAACCGAGGAACAGAAGATCTCATATCTGTCAGGGCTCTTCAGTGAGCTGTACCTTGTGGACATAATGGAGAGGAACGGGCTTAAAGGGGTAAAGGCAATTGGAGAGCTGATTGATGTTCTTGCCTCGTCCTCGGCATCCATGGTCAATCCGAGAAAACTTGAGAACACATTCACCTCGGTGACAGGGAACAAGCTTTCGCAGGTGACAATCTCAAATTATCTTGATTATCTGGAGCAGGCATTCATAGTCAAGAAGGCAATCCGCTATGACATCAAGGGCAAGAGATATATCGGGACACCTTCAAAATACTATTTCGAGGATGTTGGTCTTATGAATGCCAGACTCAACTTCAGACAGACAGATGACACTCCTCATGTCATGGAGAACATAATATTCAACGAACTCCGGTACAGAGGCTTTTCCGTGGATATCGGATCGGTTGAGTTATCCGAAAAGAATCCCGAGGGAAAGAGGAAGACTATAAACACCGAAGTCGATTTCGTAGCCAACATGGGGAACCGCCGCTACTACATCCAGTCCGCATTCTCAATGCCGACCTCAGAAAAGGCATATCAAGAGAAGCGTCCATTGAACGCCATAAAGGACTCATTCAAGAAGATTGTCGTGGTCGGCGATATTTCAAGACCAAGACGTGATGACAACGGAATCCTGACAATCGGAATCGAGACTTTCATGACCAGGGCAGATAGCC
>JAFUXI010000070.1 GCA_017470995.1 Spirochaetales bacterium | reverse complement strand
TTACCCTTTATTTCGGCAGTTTTTTGGGAAAACTTACCACTTCAGGGACACATTACCCCACTTCGAGGTGGCTAGCAAGCAAAAAGTTATATAAATTTTGGGGAATTTCTGTAAAACTTTGATATTCCACTTATCAAAATCCAGCCATTAAGTAAACACTTAATACATTCTTCTACCGGTTTCATTCTCTTCGTCTATGTTTGCCTGGATCTCAGACTCTTTAAGCAGGATAGGATCTGTGAATTGGACAATTTTTCCCATTTTTCTGTTTTTTGTCCCATTTTCTTTCATTTTTGGGACAAAATTTATCAAAACCAAATTTTTTGTCCCATTTAACCAAAAACCAATGCTATTCTGTCTGCAACGGAGAACAAAATGCTGTTAGTTGAACTGAGGAAACGAGCCAGTGAGCTGAATCAATACATTTCCAGATGCGAATGGTTTCTCAAAAAAGCCCCACAAGGGAAACTCAGGGTTACTGATTCTAAGAACCGTATCAAATTCTATATACGCAGATCTAATACTGATACAAGCGGAGAATATCTTTCGGTAGCGAAAGAAACCAAATTGATAATTGCACTTGCTAGAAAGGAATATTACCAGAAAACCCTTGCATCAGCCCGGGAAGAACTCGAACAAGTGGAAAAGCTCTTGAAGCTGGAAGAATCCCAACCGATTGCAACCATATACTCAAAGATGAAGCCCGCAAGCAGAGCTCTTGTCGAGCCTTTTGAAGAACCAATGGAAGAAAGAATCAAAAGATGGGAATCAGTCCAGCCTGATATCAAACCACCCAGAGAAGGAAGCTATCTGATACTTACGAAACGCGGAGAATATGTAAGGTCAAAGGCAGAATACAACATAGCAAATGCTCTTTATTCAAATAAGATACCTTACAAGTATGAGCCCAGTTACATGGCAAAGGACGGAACCTACTCCAGACCCGATTTCCAGGTAATGAACCCCAACACAGGGGAAACGTTCTATTGGGAACACTTCGGCATGCTGGACAGGCCCTCATATGTGAAGGAAATGGTGGATAAACTTAACGGATACGAAGATTCCGAGCTTTATCCCGGAAAAGGACTCATCGTTACTTTCGATGATGGCAGCCATCCCCTCACCCTTGCTCATATCCAGCAGATAATCAATGATCTCCTGAGATAAACTATTTCGATACCTATATAAACAAAAAACCCGACCGGTTTCCCGATCGGGTTCAACTGACTTATACAAGTCTTACAGGGTAAATGTTGCTCCTGCATAGAGCTTGATTCCCATGTTGGAATAGGAATCTGCCAGATCAATGGCATCCTTAACATCTGAGTTGGTGTTTGCGAAATAGAAACCGAATCTTGTTCCAAAATCCAGAGCAAAACCATCCTGCAATGCATATCTGATAACAGCTTCGACTCCGAGACCAATTCTCGTGTTGCTCTTGGCATCATCACCCTTAGAAAGCTTTCCACTCATCATATCCAGACCAGCACCGATAATGACGTCAAGCTTCTTATTGACCTCAAATGCATACTGACCACCAAAATAGAGTGCAAAATTAGCTGGTGTGTTATCATCTGCTGTTACAGTTCCGGAAGCACTACCACCAGATGTTGTGGTTTTGGCCTTTCCGAAAAGATTCATTCCTGCAGATGCCTTGAGGGCAATGTTATCGGCGAATTCATACTCAGCTGCTGCTGCGAAGTAGAAACCACTGTTCGAAGTCTTTGTTGTGGTATCTACAGAAAGAACCTTGGTCTTTGAAGTAGAGTTATCAAGACCCAGACCGACCTGTGCACCAAGCTTGAAATCTCCCTTGTCTGCGAAAACAGCAGTCATGGCGAGACAAACGATAAGAACGATAGCGAAAACTTTCTTCATTGTTTTTCTCCTTGTGCAAACTAATATATCACTTTCGAAATGATGCTTCAAGACAGACATTCGGGAATATATCCGCGGTTTTCCATGATTCTGCGCTTCTGGCTGTCGAGAATCTTCTTGCACATGCGAACCGCATGTGGAGTAACTTCAACCAGCTCATCATCCTTGATGAAGCGGATGGCCTGCTCGAGAGTCATCTTGGAAACCGGAGTGAGAGCCACGGCCTCGTCATGGCCGGAAGCACGCAGGTTTGTCAGCTTCTTGGTCCTGGTGGGATTCAGAAGCAGATCCCCTTCCCTGTTGCGCTCTCCGACAACCTGACCCTCATAGACAGGATCGCCGGGAACAATGAAGAAACGACCTCGGTCCTCCAGCTCCCAGATGCCGTACGCAACGGCATCGCCCTGTCTGTCGCAGATCAGGGATCCGGAAGCCCTGTCAGGGAAATCGCCCTTGTAGGGTTCATAACCCTCGAGAGAGCTGTTCATTATTCCGTAGCCGCGGGTATCGGTCAGGAACTCGTCGCGGTAGCCGATAAGTCCGCGGGACGGGATGTGGAACTCCATCTTAACGCGGCCGTTCTCTCCATAGATGATGTTGCTCATCATGGCCTTGCGCTGGGAAAGCTCCTGCATGACGGTACCGGAATACTCCTCCGGACAATCGATCAGAAGATATTCCATAGGCTCGGTCTTGCGTCCCTGGCTGTCGGTCTTGAAGATGATCTTGGGTCTTCCGACACAGAGCTCGAAGCCCTCGCGGCGCATCTGCTCCACAATGATGGCAATCTGGAATTCACCGCGTCCCTTGACCGTGAACGAATCATCGGCGTTCTTCTCCACCTGGATGGAGACGTTCCTGAGGGCTTCTTTCTGAAGCCTCTCCCAGATCTTTGCAGACGTCAGGAGCTTTCCGTCGCGCCCTGCAAGCGGAGAGATGTTCTTCGAGAACAGCATGGAGACAGTAGGCTCGTCGACATGGATGCGCGGCAGAGCCTTGGCCTGATCCTTTGTGCAGATGGTATCGCCGATCGATACATTCTCTATTCCGGAAAGAACAACGATATCACCGGGAGAAACATGGTCCGCAGGCGTGAAGGTAGGTCCGTTGTAGACCTGAAGTCTCGTGACGCGAAGCGATACGTGGCTGCCGTCCTCGGTGATGCAGATCAGCGAATCGTTGACAGATGCGCTTCCGTTGATGATCTTTCCGACGGCAAGACGACCGAGATAATCGTTGTAGGAAAGGTCGGAAACCAGCATCTGGAACGGCTCCTCGTCATCGTAGGAAGGTGCCGGGATATGGTCGACAACCGCATCCAGAAGCGGATAGATGTTCTTTGCATCGGGGTCGTTGAGCTTTGTAGAGCAGAAACCCGCCCTGCCGTTGGCGTAGAAAACCGGAACCTCAAGCATATCCTCGTCGTTGGAAAGCTCCAGAAGCAGGTCATAGACCTCCTCCAGCACTTCCTCCGCCCTGGCATCCTGACGGTCGATCTTGTTGATTACGACTATGACCGAAAGGTTCTTCTCCAAAGCCTTGCCCAGTACGAACCTGGTCTGAGGAAGCGGACCTTCGGCAGCATCGACAAGAAGGATTACGCCGTCGACCATCGACAGTCCGCGCTCGACCTCTCCGCCGAAATCGGCGTGGCCCGGAGTGTCTATGATGTTGATTTTCTTACCGCGCCAGCGGATGGCACAGTTCTTTGCATTGATGGTGATGCCTCTCTCGCGCTCGATTGCTCCGCTGTCCATGATGCGGTCAGCCCCATCCTCCGAGGCGACTCCGCTCTGGCGGAACAGCGCATCGACAAGCGTAGTCTTGCCGTGGTCGACGTGCGCGATGATGGCGATGTTTCTTATGTTTTCGTTTCTCCGAATCATTCTCTATACCTAATTACCAACAGAGAAAATACTAGCATTCAATCATTTATTCAATAGATATTCGTTCAAAGCCTCGAAAGTCTGCTTGAGATCCGAGAACAGAAGCGTTGCGCTGTAGTCCTGAGGAGTACTCTGGGCATTGACTATCACCACATCGGCCCCGTTGCGTCTGGCCAGCATAGGAAGAGACGCGGCAGGCTGAACCGTCAGAGACGAACCCAGCACCAGGCAGAGGTCCGAACTCGAGAACTCGCTCCAGGCGGTATTCAGAACATCCTCGTTCAGGCTTTCCTCATAGAAAATGATATCCGGCTTGATCACTCCCCCGCACTTCCTGCAAATCGGAAGTTCATCCCGAAGCACCAAAGGCGCAATCTCGGAATAGGTGTATCTTGCGCGGCATCTGGTGCAATGGTGGAACTCGGGACTGCCATGGACCTCATAGACATTGACCGAGCCCGCCCGCTGGTGAAGCATGTCGATATTCTGCGTGTAGACAGCCCTCAGCAGACCCTTCTTCTGCATCAGAGCAAGCGTCCTGTGCACGATATTCGGTTCATAGTCCTCAAGACGATACCACACATCCTTGGCCCACTTGTAGAAGATCCCGGGCTCCCGACGGAAGAACGTCATGGAAATGATATCCTCGACCTCCATGCCCTGCCACGGGTCGTTGTAGACCCCGTGCTTGCCCCTGAAATCCGGAATCCCACTCAAGGTCGATACCCCTGCGCCCGTGAAAACAGTCATGCGATTGCTGTTCTCGATGAGTTTGACAAGCTTCTCGAACTTGGGTCTGAAGACCTCGCTGCTTTCTGCATAGCTGTCGTTGAACTGCTTCATCCTTCCTCCTCAGACCTGTCTGCCCAAATAGGTATTACCGTTAAGGGCAGTAAAGCTGACATCGACCATGTCCCCGATCTTGACTTCGGCACCATCAAGGACATCGAAAGCTACCATTTCGTTGTGCTCGTTGCGTCCGAGCATCTTCTTCTCATCATCGCGGGAAACCTGCGTCACAAGCACCTTTTGAACCCCATGGGCCCGGTTTCTCTTGATGCGTGAAGCGTTCTCCAGCTGCCAGTCTATCAGCTTCTGAAGGCGCTGTTGCTTCTCGGACTCGGGCATCTGGCCGTCCATCGAACATGCGCGCGTCCCTTCCCTGGGATTCCAGTAGTACATGTAGGCTTCGATGTAGCCCACATCTGCCATAGCGGAAATGGTCTCCCGGAATTCCTCTTCGGTCTCGGACGGGAAACCAACCATGACATCCACAGCATAGGTCATTTCAGGAATGCGCGCACTGATTCTGTGAATAAGATCCAGATAGCCTTCTCGGCTATAGCGGCGGTTCATGAGATTCAGTATTCGGGTGCTGCCGCTCTGCATGGGGACATGCAGGTGCTTGGCAACCTTGGGCTCACTTGCAATCACCTCTATCAGTTCATCGGAGAAATCCTTCGGATGGGGACTCTCGAACCGTATCCACTGGATGTTGTCGCAGACCCCGCAGATTCTCTGAAGAAGCTGAGGAAAGCCCATGCCCTCGAAGGAGTAGGAATTTACGTTCTGTCCCAGAAGTGTGATTTCCCTTACATCCTTTGAATCGAGATAGCTCACTTCCCTGATGATATCCTCGGGACATCTGCTGACCTCGCGTCCGCGCACATAGGGTACTATGCAGTAGGAGCAGAAGTTGTTGCAGCCGTTCATGATCGGGACATAGGAAGAGAAATCCCCTTCCTTGTAGTAGGCCTTGGTGAATGTATATTTGCCGCTCTCCGAATAGGAACGGTCAAACGATCCGCCTGCAAGCGAGGCAATCTCCATTATCCTGAGCTTGTCGTTGTTCTTGACCACGAAGTCAATCTGAGGCGCATCCTTCCTGAGGGAATCGGAGAGTCTGTCGGCCATGCATCCGGTAAGCACAAGAACCATTCTGCCACCGGCCTTGGCCCTCTCCTCCTTATGGTGTTTAAAGGCCCCGAGACGACCCCATATGCGGTTTTCGGCGCTCTTTCTTACGCTGCAGGTATTTATTATGGCAAGATCCGCATCCTCGGGATGTTCTGCCTCTTTCCATCCTCCGGCAAGAAGCAGAGCTTCGATGGCATTGGACTCGGCGACATTCATCTGACAGCCGTAGGTCTCTATGAAGAAACGGCTCATCCGAGGTCCTCCGGCTCAATGCCTTCTCTCCAGCAGGCGGCAATTAGGGTGTTCTCCATCAGCATGGCGATGGTCATGGGACCTACTCCGCCGGGAACAGGCGTAATTGCCGATGCAACCTGACAGAGAGAATCATAATCGGCATCGCCCTTCAGGCTGTAGCCGGACTTCTTGGAACTGTCGGGTACCCTGTTGATGCCCACATCTATGACAACAACACCTTCGCTGACCATATCGGCCTTGAGCGTTCCGGGGTTGCCTACTGCAGAGATCACGATGTCGGCGCTGCGGGTGAACAGCGAATCATCGGCGGTCTTGGAATTGCAGACCGTCACGGTGGCGTCACGGCCATCCTGCATCAGAAGTGCGGAAAGCGGCTTGCCGACGATGTTGCTGCGTCCCATCACGCAAACGTTCTTGCCCCTGACGTCTATGTCATAGTAGTCAAGAAGCTTCATTATCCCCTTCGGGGTGCATGGAAGGAGGCATTTGCGGCCCAGAAGAAGTTTTCCCATGTTCTGTGGGTGGAAGCCGTCGACATCCTTCTGAGGGCTGATTGCCTCTGTTACTGCTAGCTTGTTGATATGACCGGGAAGCGGAAGCTGAACGAGAATACCGTCAACCAGGGGGTTGGCATTCAGCTCCGAGATGCACATCATCAGCTGTTCCTGAGTGATATCTGCCGTGAAAGTGAAATCCAGATGGAGGATTCCGACCTCATCGCAGGCCTTTCTCTTGTTGCGCACATATGTCTGGCTTGCCGGATCCTCTCCGACAAGAACAACGGCAAGACAGGGCCGTCTCGAGAATCTCTTCTCGAACTTGACTGCTGACGAGGCAACCTGCTGCTTCACCGAAGAGCTGAGTTCTTTTCCTGACAGTACAACCATAGGCACCCCCTGCGGCCATTATATATAAAAAAGTAACTAAATACTATCTGTGTGTGTTTTTCGTGTGTACTA
>JAFUXI010000005.1 GCA_017470995.1 Spirochaetales bacterium | reverse complement strand
ATATATTAGCATAAGCTCAAGATATTGTTCAAGACGGGAAGTCTATTCTCTACCTTATAATATATTGGACAAAGGGAAGAGCAGGACGTCGTCGATCTCCCTGGAGCCTGTTTCCAGCATCAACAGCCTGTCCAGACCCATCGCCACTCCCGAGCATTTGGGCAGCGCGCCGATTGTGTCGCAGAAGCTTTCATCAACGTCCGGGATTGTCTTTCCGTTGTCGCTGCGAAGCGAAAGGAGTTTCTGGTACTCCCTGCGGTAGTAGTCGCGGGCAACATCGGCATCACGTTCCTCAAGGTAGCAGTTGGCGACCTCTATGCCGCCGATATAGAGTTCCCACCTTCGCCTGTAATTGTCCTTTGCCTCGGCAAGGCATTCTATCTGTTTGGGGTAGTCGGTCAGGCAGACGGGGTGATCCTTGGGCAGGGAAGTCTCGACGAAGTTGATGAAGATGCGGTTGAAGGTATCGTCCCAGCTTTCCGGACCGGGGATTATCAGGCCCAGATCCGATGCGGCCTTCCTGAGGTCCCTCGGGTTCTGAAGATCGTCCAGATCGATGCCGCCGGCATATCTCTTTACGGCTTCGCGAACCGTCATCGTTTCGAAATCCGCAAGAACAGAGTCCGGACAGTTTTCCAGTGCGGTTTCCCTGAGCATGTCGCATGTAAGTGCGATCGAGTCCGTCTCGTCGAAGTCGACGGTGTAGTATTCGAGCATGGTGAACTCGGGGTTGTGGATACTTCCCAGCTGCTCGCAGTTGCGGAAGCATTTGGAAATCTCGAATACGGAGCCGCTTCCATCGGCAAGAAGCTTCTTGATGAAGATCTCCGGGGATGGAATCATGTAGAGCTCGCGGCTTGTGCGGAACTCGTTGATGAAAGTGGTCCCGAAGTTGTCGATGGTCGCCTCGGGGATGAGGTCTGCCGACAGGGTGGGGGTTTCCACTTCAAGGTAGCCTCTGTCGGTAAAAAAGGTTCGGATGTTCGAGTAAAGTCTGCTTCTGGCTACGGCCGCTTCTCTGTTCATGCTTCTATGATAGTCCTTTGCCCTGACATTGAAAAGGTCACTTGTAGAGTGGTATAATCGGCCTATGAATTCCTACAACCCGCACGATGTCATATATGCCCTTGCCACAGCGTGGGCCAAAAGCGCCATAGCGGTTGTCCGTGTCAGCGGGGAGGGCTGCATCAAGGCTCTCTCCGGGGCGATCGAAGGCAAGCGTGATATCTGCAACCTCGGAAGCAACACCGCATATTACTGCCACCTCATGGACAGACAGAGCTCTCTCGAGATAGACGATGTTGTCCTGACAGTGTTCAGGGACGGACACGGGTATACCGGGGAAGAGGCGGTTGAGATTTCCTGCCACGGCGGGCTTCAGATAGTAAAGGATGTGCTTGCAGCCATGGAGAATCTGGGGTTCAGACAGGCGCTTCCCGGGGAATTCACCATGCGCGCCTTCCTGCACGGAAAGATGGACCTGACCCGTGCCGAAGCTGTCAACGAGTTGATTAACTCTCGGGGTAGAACCGGCCAGACGATGGCTCTAAATAGGCTAAATGGCGCACTTTTTGATAGAATTAACAAAATTAAGGCTATTATCATTGAGATAATGGGAATCGTAGAGGTTCAGCTGGACTATTCAGAGGGAGAAATCGGCGAGGACCTTTCTTTCCCGATGGACAAGCTTGATCAGGCTATATCCGAGCTGGGGAGGATAAAGGACTCCTTCCGAACCGGAAAGCTCTTCGGTCAGGGTGCCAGGGTTGTGCTGGCAGGTCCTTCAAATGCCGGAAAGAGTTCGCTGTTCAATCTGTTTCTGAAAGAGGAGCGCTCGATCGTCAGCTCTACCCTCGGGACAACCAGGGATTACATCGAGGCTTCCTGCAACATAGGCGGAATTCCGGTCCGGCTGTATGATACTGCCGGTTTCAGGAGCCTTTCGGAAAGCGAGATCGAGGAAGAGGGAATCAGGCGTTCAAGAAGTCTGATGGATGCAGCCGATGTCATCATCTACATGGCTGACTGCACTGACGGCAGTGAACCGGACGACAGCGTGCTTTCGGATTCCAGATGCATTGCGGTTCTCAACAAGATAGACCTGGGTGATGTCAGCAGGCCCGGTTTCATCCGGCTGTCCGTTTCTACGGGGCAGGGGTTCGATGAACTCTGCAACGCAATCGTGGCCAAACTTACATCTGATGTGTCGGTACCTGACGACAGCGCGCTGGTAATAGAGAGCGAGCGGCAGAGAAAAGACCTCGAGCGTGCTCAGACGGCCCTCGAGGGCGCAAGGCTGGCTGTAGAGAACGATCTTCCGCTGGATATCGTTTCGATGGATATCCAGGAAGCGCTTGAGGCTCTCGGAGAGCTTACAGGAGAAGTCACCACGGACGATATTCTGGATCAGATATTCGGATCTTTCTGTGTGGGTAAGTGATATGGATTACGATGTCATAGTTGTCGGAGGAGGACATGCGGGAATCGAAGCCGCGCTGGCAAGCGCCAGAATCGGTTTCAGAACCCTCATGATAACCCAGAGTCTCGATGCAATCGGAAGGCTTTCCTGCAACCCTGCGGTAGGTGGTCTTGCCAAGGGGAATCTTGTCAGGGAAACCGATGCACTCGGCGGGCAGATGGGTCTTCTCATCGACCGGACTATGATTCAGTTCCGCATACTCAACAGAAGACGCGGACCTGCCGTTCAGGCTCCTAGGGCCCAGGCGGACAAGTTTTCATATTCACGCCTTGCGAAGGAAACTCTGGAGAATCAGGACAACCTGCAGCTGTTCATGGATACGGTTGTTGATATCCTTACCGATTCTACGGGCAGGAAAGCCTGCGGAGTAAGGACCCAGCGCAACATGACGTTCACGTCAAAGGCCGTGGTGTTGACTACCGGAACCTTCATGGACGGCCGCATCTTCATAGGCGAGTACGACCACAGTGCCGGCCGTCTGGGTGAAGAAGCTGCAATCGGACTGGGGGACGCTCTGAAACAGAAAGGCTTCTCTGTAGGCCGGCTCAAGACCGGAACACCTGCCCGCGTAAGGTTCTCCTCGCTTCATCTGGATCAGATGGAACGCCAGGACGGAGATTCCGAAGTGGTTCCTTTCAGCTTCATGCATGAGAGCATAGAGCGTCCGATGGTTCCGTGCTGGATTACATACACCAACGAGAAGACACATAAAATCATCAGGGACAACATGCACCGCTCTCCGCTCTACGGCGGGAAGATCGTAGGCAGGGGGCCGAGGTACTGCCCGTCAATCGAGGACAAGGTCGTGCGCTTCCCGGAGCGCGAGAGGCACCAGATATTCGTTGAGCCCGAGGGAATCGGAACCCAGGAGATGTATCTCAACGGTCTGTCCTCATCTTTGCCTGAAGAGGTTCAGCTGGATTTCATCCACTCGATAGACGGTCTTCAGGATGCGATAGTGATGCGCCCGGCCTATGCCGTCGAGTATTCCTATCTGAATCCTATCCAGCTCAAGCCGTCTCTGGAATCCAAGGTACTGGAGAATCTGTTCGTTGCAGGTCAGACCAACGGAACAAGCGGCTATGAGGAAGCCGCCTGCCAGGGCCTTATGGCCGGTATCAATGCCTGCCAGAAGATAAAGGGCGAGGAGCCGCTGGTTCTCAGACGTACCGAGTCCTACATAGGTGTTCTGATCGATGACCTCGTCACCATGGGAACCAAGGAACCCTATCGCATGTTCACCAGCCGTGCGGAGTATCGACTCAATCTGAGGCACGATACCGCTGACGAGCGGCTGACCCGAAAAGGCCACGATGTCGGCCTGGCTACGGACGAGAGGCTGGAGATGCTTCAGAAGAAGATATCACGCATGGAGAGCCTTCAGGACATTCTCCGCCATCGGGGATTCGGTGGCCGCAATGCGCTCGATGCACTTAAGAGTCCCGAAGTCACCATGGATGAGCTCTGTGTGGAGATTCCGGAAGTGAACGACTATCCCAAGAGCGCGCGTCTTGCGCTGGAACTGAAGGTCAAATACGAAGGCTATATCCAGAGACAGGACAGGCAGGTCGAACGCTTCTCCAAGATGGAAGGAATCAGGATTCCCGAGGACTTCGACTATGATGCCATAGATGGAATCAGTTCCGAGTCCAGGGAGAAGCTCAAGGCAGTCAGGCCGACTTCCATCGGCCAGGCTTCCAGAATAAGCGGCGTAAGGCCGAGCGACATCACGGTTCTTCTCGTGTACCTGAAACAGTGAGGCCATATGGACAGAAGGCTGCTTGAAATACTTGAAAGCGGAATCAGGGAGATAGACCCCGAGATAACCCGGACGACCGTCATCAGCCGTCTCGGAAAGCTTTATGACGAAATCGAACTCTTCAATCCCAGATATGCTCTGGTGAATGCCGAAGGGGAGGGTCTTGTGCGCAGGCACATCCTGGACTGCCTCGCTCCCGTCGCCATTGTCAGAGAATGTGCCAGACAGTGCGCGGGTGAGGGCAAAATCCGTTTCGCGGATCTGGGATCCGGCTCCGGACTTCCGGGTCTGGTGCTTGCCAGCGTGTTCGACAGCTGGGACATCAGCCTTGTCGAGCGAATGGGCAGAAGGGCGGGTTTTTTGCGCAACACTGTTGCAGTTCTTGGTTTGAGTTCCGTTGTCAATATAGTTCAGAAGGACCTATCGGAGGTTCAGAATCAATATGACGTGATAACTTTTAGGGCATTCAGGCCGTTTAAGGATATCATTTCTGATCTCGATAGGATTCTTGCACCCAACGGGGTGATACTGGCCTACAAGAGCAGCGAGGAGAACATTCAGGAGGAAATCCAGGTTCTGGAAAGCTATTCAGGATCCCGGTTCACAGCTCGGACCGTTGGCTACAAGGTCCCCATGCTTGATGCGGATAGGCGGATGCTGGTCGTAAAACGAGCTTGAAACATAATGACATACAAAAAGTAAAATGTTATCATAATTGTATGGCAAAAAAGCGTAGACCCAACATTCTCATGGCACCCGTCTGTGCAATCGTGATGATTGCAGTTCTGGCTGCGTGTGCATTCCCGTTTCTGAATCTCCGTGAGGGGTCTCTGCTCTATGCCGTCCTGAATCCGCTTCATTCTTTTCTTGATGATTACGCCAATGTCTTTGCCGGCGGAAACCTCAGGACCTATGGTCTGATACCTGTCGCTATTCTGAGCGTGGTCGACTTTGTTCTGGCCATGCTGGGCTCGGGACTCATCTCCTTCCTTCTCAGGTGCGTCGCGTTCTACAGTCTCTATCTTCTCGGTACTGCAATCCAGCACCGATCCGATGTCTTCAAAGTCCTTTCCGGTCTGCCGTCAATCTACCCGCTGATTGCCGTAGGATCGTTCATGGCTTCGGTGGTGCTGCTTCTTCTGATCCGGAAAATCAAGAGGGGAGGTTCTCCCAAGAAGGCCAAAGCCCCCGAAACGGGATCCGAAATACCTGCAGAGCTTCCGCTTCAGGAAGATCCGGGCAGCAAGGACAACCCGGAGCCCGTGGCAGAGGCGCAGAAGCCCGTCGAACCCCGCCCGTTTTCCCTTTCTTTCCGCGAGGAGGAGATTCCTCAGGTCAAGAGGGAGCCTGAAGCCAAGTACGAGCATGACCAGACAACATACCGCAAGGCTATCGACAGCCTTGTGGACGTCAAGACTCCGGAGTATCAGACCTTCCCGAACTACTCGCTGACAGCCAGTGTCTCGTCCATTGACCGAGGCAACTACAATGTCGCCGAACTTGAAGCCAAGATCCGTGCGGAGGAACAGCGCAAGATCCAGGAGGAACTGGAGAGAAAGCGTCAGGAAGAGGAGCGCAAGAAGAAGGAAGCCGAAGAGCAGGAGCGTATCCGCCGTGAAGCCGAGGCCAACCGCAAGCGCATCGAGAACCTCTTCAAGCCGCGCAATCTCATGAAGAAGCTCAATGAAGACGTCGAAGTCGAGAAGAGCTTCCCGAGCTATGCCAAGAACGCCCCGAGCATGGACTTCTCTGCTGCGGAAAGCAGACCGGAAGAACCCAAGGCGGAGCCAGCAGCGGGAACAAGTCCTTCCTACAGCCCCAGACCTGCTATGCAGTTCGGCGTCTCCTCGGAGCGTTCCGATATTCCTGTTTCCCAGCAGATTCCGCCTTCTCAGATGTCAAATCCCTATGCCTACGAATCGGCACCGGCTCCGGCTGTTGAGGAAGAAGAGCCGCAGGAGCAGCCTACATCGGTATTCAGACAGGCAAGCGAGCAGGCCGAGCAGGATGCCCAGCTGGTGTTCAGAAAGCGTCAGGCAGAGCTCGAACGCAAGCACCTCGAGGAGATGCAGGAACTTGAGAGAAAGCGTCAGGAAGCTGAGGAAGCTGCCCGCAAGGCAGAGGAACTGCTCCAGCAGACCAAGGCCGAGATGCAGCGTCAGGCTGATTTGGCCAGAGCCGAAGCCGATCGACGTGCTGCCGAGGAAAAGGCTGCTGCCGAGGCTGCCAGGAAAGCTGCCGAGGAAGAGGAAGAAGAGGGTATTTCAGATGCCGATATGGCAGCCAACGATGCCAAGGAGAAGGCAAAGGGACCGGATGTGGACTATGTATCAGGCGTTGCCGGTCTGAAGAGCTCGATAGGCGGCAATTCCTATCTGCTGGACAAGCAGAAGTTCAAGTACGAGTTCCCGCCCGAGAACATCCTAAAACACTATGAGGTCAGCGCCAAGGTCTATGAGGACCCGGAGAACGACCCGGACGGCCAGACAATCGTCGAGACCTTCCGCCAGTTCCGCATCGAGACCAGCCTGGTGCACATCCAGCACGGCCCGACATTCACACTCTACGAGCTGACTCTTGCCAAGGGCATCAAGGTAACTTCGGTTCTGGCTTATTCCGAGAACATCGCCATGGAACTCTCCGTCGAGGATGTCAGAATCCTGGCCCCGATTCCGGGCAAGGCACTCATAGGTGTCGAGGTTCCGAACAAGAAGCGCGATATCATCGGTTTCGATGTCATGATGCCTGCGCTGAAGGCAAAGTTCTACAAGATTCCGATGGTTCTGGGCAAGACAATCACCGGCGACTCGGTCGTCATCGATGTTGCGAAGACCCCGCACCTTCTGGTTGCCGGAACCACGGGCTCAGGAAAATCGGTCGCCATCAACGGCCTCATCTGTTCCGTGCTCTATACCAAGACCCCGAAAGAGGTCCGCATGATTATGGTCGACCCGAAGATGGTCGAGCTTTCGCTTTACAACGGAATCCCGCATCTGCTGACTCCCGTCATCACGGATGCAAAGAAAGCTCTCAAGGCAATGAACTTCGTCGTCGAGGAGATGGAGAGGCGAATGACGTTGTTCTCCAGCATCGGTGCCAAGAAGATCGAGGAGTACAACCAGAAGATCGACGAGAAGAAGCTCGCCAGAGTCAAGCTTCCTTACATCATGGTCATCATCGATGAGTTCGCGGACCTCATGCTTGCCGTGGGCAAGGAGCTCGAGACTTCAATCAAGAGGATTACCGCCGTGGCCAGATTCTGCGGTATCCATCTGATACTGGCCACACAGAGACCGTCGGCTGATGTCATCACCGGCGTCATCAAGAGCAATATCCCGACACAGATAGCCTTTGCCGTTTCCAACTCCACCAACAGCCGTATCATCATCGACCAGGTCGGTGCAGAGAAGCTTCTGGGCCGCGGAGACATGCTCTACAACAACCCTGAATCCAGACAGCCGTCCAGAATCCAGGGCGCTTTCATTGACTCGGAAATCGAGCAGATCGTAAGCTTCGTAAAGACTCAGGGTGAACCTGACTACATAGACGAATCGTATTTCGAGGATACTGACGATGATGAGGAAGAGGCAGAGGAAGCTTCCGACAGCGGAGCCGAGGACCTCTTCAGCAAGGCCTGGAAGATCGTCACCGACCGTGGCGAGGCTTCAGCCTCCTATCTGCAGCGCAAGCTCGGCATAGGCTACAACAGGGCAGCCAATCTCATCGAGCAGATGGAGGATGCCGGTTACGTAGGTCCGGCCAGAGGCTCCAAGCCGCGTGAAATCCTCAAGATGTACGGTTCCGACTGATAGGTGAATTATGTTATTTAGCGAATTGAATCTACATGAGCAGGTGCTCGAAGGCACGAAGGCTGCTCAGTTTGAAGCATGCATGCCGGTCCAGGAAAAGGTCCTTCCCGTTTCAGTAGAGGGAAGGGATGTCATGGTCCAGTCCAAGACCGGAAGCGGCAAGACTGCCGTTTATGTCATCACATTCCTTGAGAAATACCTTCGCAACAAGGAGAAGGGTATTTCTTCCTCCTGTCTGATAATCGCTCCCACACGTGAGCTTGCCCAGCAGATATCCGACGATGCCATGATCCTCTGTTCAAAGGTCGAGGGTTTCCACATCGGTGTCTTCTACGGAGGAGTGGGTTACGAACATCAGAGAAAGCTCCTTCAGATGGGATGCGACATCTACGTGGGTACCCCGGGTCGTCTGCTGGAATTCATGCAGCACCGTGAGCTCGATACCAAGAGGCTCGATACCTTCGTGATCGATGAGGCCGACAGGCTCTTCGACATGGGCTTCTACCCAGATGTGAAGAAGATGTTCCGGATGCTCCCGGACAAGACCGAACGACAGACCCTGCTGTTCTCCGCAACACTTGAGATGCGTGTGCGTGATCTTGCATGGGCGTTCATGAACGACCCTGCGGAATTCGACCTCGAGCCCGATCACATCACGGTCGAGAGCATAACCCAGCAGCTCTATCATGTTGCCAAGAGCGAGAAGTTCGGTCTTCTTCTGCAGTTGCTTGCAGTCGAAAAGCCCGATGCGGCTCTTATGTTCACCAACAGCCGCCACATGGCCGAGGAGCTCTGTGCCAGACTCAGGCACAACGGCTACAATGCCGACTACCTGACCGGAGACCTTCCCCAGGCACAGAGACAGAAGGCTCTGGACAAGCTCAAGGAGGGCAAGACTCAGATTCTTGTTGCCACCGATGTCGCGGCAAGAGGCCTTCAGATAGACGATCTTCCGCTTGTGGTCAATTACGATATTCCCGAGGACTATGAGAATTATGTCCATCGCATTGGAAGAACCGCCCGTGCCGGAAAAAGCGGCAAGGCCATCACCCTTGCGGATGAGGAGTTCGTCTACGGTCTCGAGGCCATCGAGAAGTACATCAAGATGAAAATCCCCGTAATCTGGCCGGACAACCTTCCCGAGATAGAGGATCTCTCTATCGGAAAGAGCTGGAGAATCAGGCCTGAGAACCAGAACCGTGGCAATGCCAGGAAGAAAGGTCCCGGAAGCAAGAGCGGAAGGAGGGCCGAAGAAGCCCGCGCTCAGAGCCAGAGCCGGAAACCCGCACAGTCTTCCGGTCCCAAGCCCAGACAGCAGGACAAGGTTCAGCAGAAGAAGTATTCTTCGGATCGCACGAACACCAAGAGTCTCGGTGCAATGAGCGAGAAGGAGAGAATGGACTATTACCGCAAGAAATACGGTTTCGAGCCCAAGAAGGATCAGCCGCCAAAGGAGACCAAGAAGACTGCCTCTCGGGTTGAAAAGCCCGGGCAGAAAGCTCCGGAAGTCTCCGAGAAGAACGAGAAGCCCAAGAAGAAAGGATTCTTCAGGAGGCTCTTCGGTGGACGTAAATGAACAATCTTAAACGCTTTTTCTCCTATTACAAGCCTTATAGGGCATTGTTCTGGTTCGATATGGTTGCAGCCATACTCAGCTCCGTACTCTCTATCTTTTTTCCCGCGCTTACAAGGGAACTGCTGAGGACCTGGATTCCGAACCAGATATGGAGAAGCATGGTCATCTGCTTCATAGCGATGTTCATAATCTATGCCATGCAGGCGGGCTTCACCTACATCCGTATCCGCTGGGGCCACTATCTGGGAGTAAACGTGGAGAACGACATGAGGCGTGATCTGTTCTCACATCTTCAGAAGCTTTCCTTCAGATACTATGACCACACCAAGACGGGACACCTGATGAGCAGGATGACCAATGACCTCTTCATGATTGCAGAAGTCGCCCATCATTGTCCGGAAGATGTCCTCATCTCGGTCGCAACCCTCATCGGCGCCTACATAGTGATGTTCATCTACAGCGTCCCCATGGCGCTGATTTCAATAATTCCGATGCCGGTGCTGATTCTCTGGGGCGTTACGTTCGGCCGAAAGCAGAAGAGGGTGTTCCGCGAGGTTCGTTCCCACGTAGCCGATGTAAATGCCACAGTGGAGAATTCGGTCCAGGGAATCAGAGAGGTCAAGTCGTTTACCAGCGAACGCTTCCAGGGCAAGATATTCACCCGTTCCAACGAGGACCTCAGGCAAAGCAAAAAGCACCAGTACGATGTCATGGCCACATACCACACGGGTATGGGATGGCTGCGCAATCTCTATTACTTCACAACCGTCGTCGGCGGGGCTGTCATGATTTACAGGAACGTGATACAGTCCTACGATCTCGTGGCTTTCTTGCTTTACGTGAGCGTTGTCCTCGAACCGATCGACAGGCTGATCAACTTCGTGGAGCAGCTCAGTCAGGGGGTGGCTGCATTCGAACGCTTCACGGAAGTCATGGATGTCGAGCCTGATATCACCGACAAGCCGGATGCAAGACAGCTCAGCGTAAGCAACGGGGACATCTCCTATAAGAACGTCCGCTTTACCTACGATGCCAGGGACGGCGAGGTAATCGGTGATGTCAGCTTCGAGGTAAAGGGCGGGACAACAGTGGCAATCGTGGGTGACTCCGGTGCCGGAAAAACCACCACCGCAAGCCTGCTTCCGAGATTCTACGAAATCGACAGCGGATCCATCACCATCGACGGTCAGGATATCCGCGATGTGACACAGGCCTCGCTCAGACAGAATATCGGCTTCGTACAGCAGAACGTGTTTCTCTTCGATTCGGACATACGCGAGAACCTCCGCTACGGAAAGGCCGATGCCACCGATGAAGAAATGTTCGAAGCCCTTGATGCTGCAGAGCTCGGGGATTTCGTGCGGGGTCTTCCTGACGGCCTTTCAACCCTGGTAGGCGAACACGGTACCAGGCTCTCGGGCGGGCAGAAGCAGAGGCTTTCGATTGCAAGGGTGTTCCTGAAGAATCCTCCGATCCTGATCTTCGATGAGGCAACATCCTCCTTGGACAACGAGAGCGAGAAGCTGATTCAGGAAGCCTTCGACAGGCTTTCGGTGGGCAGGACAGCAATAGTGATTGCCCATAGGCTCACCACCATCAAAAATGCAGACAACATCATCGTGCTGGACAAGGGCAAGGTGATAGAGACCGGCACTCACGAGAGCCTCATGGCTGCAGGCGGCCACTACAGCGCGCTCTACCGCGCGGACTTCGAGTAAAGGGGTTGAGAATGATCTATATACTTTGGGGTCTGATCATAATCATGGCAATGACTGCCGTGGCAATGTTCACCGGGGTAATCCCGGCATTGCTGCTCAGGCTCATCGGACTTAGGAAAGCAGCCGACAGGCTTGTCTTCTGGCATACTGCGCTGATTGCAAATACGGGATTGTGGATTGCAGGAATCAAGGTCCATATCTCAGGAGACATCGATTCCATCAGAAAGCGTGTCGACCAAGGGGAGGGCTTCTGCTTCGTTGCAAACCACACCAGCATGTTGGATGTCGTTCTCATGCTGGGCCGTCTGAAGTGCCGCACCGGATTCGTTGCCAAGAGGGAACTTCTGTTCGTGCCGCTGATCAACGTGATGATTGCCATGACCCATTCTGTCTTCATAAACAGGCGTAACCTCAGGAAGAGCGTGGATTCCATCCGCAAGGCCGGAAGGAGAATCCGTGAAGGACACAGCATGGTGATTTTCCCGGAGGGAACCAGAAGCAAGACAGGCAAGATCGGCACCTTCAAGCACGGAGCCTTCCGCATGGCTACCGAAAGCGGTGCGTTCATCGTTCCCGTGACCGTCAAGGGCCTGAGGGACTCGTTCGAGGACCGCAAGCATGTTTTTCAGAAGCGAGACTGCTTTGTTTGCATCGGAGAACCCGTAAAGGCACCTGCTTCATCCGACAGGGAAGCGGTGGCACTGATGGTCAGTGAAATCGAGCAGAGCATAAAGAAAACCTACGAGGAGTTGTGATGGAAGAAAAAACCGTAGTACATGAGAACAAACTCGGCGTAATGCCCATAGGCAAACTGCTGGTGGTCATGAGCGTACCGACCATGTTCTCCATGCTGATTCAGGCCCTTTACAACATCGTGGACAGCATCTTCGTGTCCCGCTTCAGCGAGAAGGCCCTGACGGCCGTCTCCCTGGCGTTCCCGATGCAGATGCTCATGGCTTCGTTTGCCGTAGGTACAAGTGTCGGAGTCTGCTCCGTCATATCCAGACGTCTGGGAGAAAGAAGGGAAGAGGAAGCCTTCCATACCGCCCAGACTGGGTATTCGATCATGCTGCTGGAGATGGTTTTCTTCGTCCTGATCGGAGCCTTCGTGTCAAAGCCCTTCATCGGGCTCTACACGGATGACGGAGAGCTTCTCTCCATGTCGGTGACTTATCTGAGAATCTGCCTCTGCATTTCTGTCGGAACCTTCGTGAACATCTTCACGGAGAAGTCCCTCCAGTCGACCGGAGACACGATCCACCCGATGATAATCCAGGCGAGCGGCGCAATCTTCAATGTGATCTTCGATCCGATTCTGATCTTCGGTTACTTCGGATTCCCGGCAATGGGAATCGCCGGTGCTGCTGTTGCAACCGTAGCAGGCCAGGTTTTTGCAATGGTCATGGGCCTCATCTTCCTGAAGAGAAACAAGTACATCAGCATAAAGCTCCTCAGGTTCTACCTCAACGGAAACTGTGCAAAGGATATTATGGAGGTCGGTGTTCCATCGATCATCATGCAGGGAATAGGTACTGTCATGACAAGCCTCATGAATGCCATCCTGATTGCCTATGATGTTCTTGCCACCACTGTTTTCGGAGTCTATTTCAAACTCCAGTCCTTCGTTTTCATGCCGGTCTTCGGAATGAACAGCGGGCTTATGCCCATTCTGGGATACAACTACGGGGCCAAGAACAGGCCACGCATGATGAAGGCCCTGAAGCTCGGACTCATCAGTGCATTCACATTCATGACGTTGGGGGCACTGGTGTTCTTTTTCTTCCCTGATGCGCTTCTCGGGCTGTTCAATGCATCGGACCAGATGAAGGTCCTGGGAGAAATTGCGCTTCGCAGAATCTGCATCACTTTCCCGCTTGCGGCCATATCGATTATCCTCGGTTCTCTTTTCCAGGCCATGGGCAAAGGCTTCTACAGCATGATCATCTCTGTCGTCAGACAGCTGGTGTTCCTCATCCCGAGCGCTTGGCTTTTCGGAAAGCTCTTCGGCCTCAATGCCGTGTGGTTCTCCTTCCTGGCTGCTGAGGCCGTTGCCCTTGTCCTGACCCTGTGTTTTTTCCGAAGGGAAGTGCGCAGACTCAGCTTCTGACTCCACTTGAAAAGCCATGGGAAAAGCTATACTATTGTTTTCACTTGCGGCATTAGCACATCGGTAGTGCACGAGCTTCCCAAGCTTGTGAGGCGGGTCCGACTCCCGTATGCCGCTAAAGGAACTCATGGGCCATTTGGTTCATGAGTTCTTTTGTATATCAGGGAGTCGGAACGAGCATGAAAAGGCTCCGGCGGAGCGTTTTCTGCGAAGGCGGGGTAGCGGAGCGTCGACTCCCGTATGCCGCTAAAGGAACTCATGGGCCACTGGTCCATGAGTTCTTTTGTATATCAGGGAGTCGGAACGAGCACGATCGAGAATTGAAATGGACAAAAATAATGAAAATCTAGAATTTTGTCCCTTGAATTGTCAAATCAAATGCAACATTTCTGAAAAGAAGACCTCATGAGGGGTTCTGAAGTCCAGGCATTTGCGTGGCCTCATATTCAATTCGTTCTGAATCCAGT
>JAFUXI010000069.1 GCA_017470995.1 Spirochaetales bacterium | reverse complement strand
GGTTCTCATTGTTCTCAAGATTCCTAAGCCGTCTCTCAAGCTCGGCGCTCTTGGTCTCGGCATCACGGCGAAGCACCTCGAGATTGCGAATTATCGAAGAAATCTTTACTGCTTCCTGTCCCAGATACTTCTGCGCAGCCTGAGTGACGCTCTTGGGAAGCCTCATTCTCCTGGCTGTATCGATTGCATGGCTTTCTCCCGGAAGACCTTCGATGACCCTGAACGTCGGCTCCAGTGTTTTTTCATCGAACTCCATTGAAGCATTGAGGACAATCGCAGATCCGTAGGCATACTGCTTCAGCACGCCGTGGTGGCTGGTCGTAAGTGTAAGGGAAGCTTTTTTCGTACAGAATTCCAGCACGGATCTTGCCAATGCCGCTCCTTCCTGGGGATCCGTTCCGCTTCCGAGCTCATCAAGGATCACCAGGGAGTCCTTCGTCATCGTCCTCAGGATGAATCCGATGCTCTTCATGTGTCCGCTGAATGTCGAAAGATGGTTCTCGATGCTCTGGTCATCACCGATATCAGTAAAGACCCTGTCAAAGAGTGCAAGGCTGCTTCCGTCAGATGCGGGAATATATCCGCAGATCTGGTTCAGCAGGGAGAAAAGCCCAACTGTCTTCATCGTAACGGTCTTACCTCCGGCATTCGGTCCGGTAAGAACAACCGCCTTGATTCCGGACGGCACCGACAGGTCTATGGGAACGCACTTCACTCCGAGAAGAGGATGTCTTGCATGTATGAGATTGCAGCTGTAATCTCCGTCGACAGAGGGCTCTCCTATCTGGGTTCTGCAGCAGTCATTGCTCTTGGCCCATGAGGCAAAAGCATAAAGGAAATCGGCCTGCGTCACCTGGGAAGAAAGGATCCTGAGATTTTCCTCAGATTCACGGACCATGTCCGAAAGCTGACCTATAAGCCTTGCAATCTCAAGTATTATCTCTTCCTGAGCCATTATTACGGCATTGTTCATATCAACCAGCCTGAACGGTTCCATAAATACGGTTCCGCCGCTCTGGGAAGAACTCTGGACATATCCGTCAAGCAGGCCCTATGATTCGTTCTTCACCGGAAGAAGGATTCTGCCGTCGCGCATGACGGCGGCATCGGACTGCATGATCGATGAATTCTGGCGCATGAAATCGTTGGCAAGGCGGCTTCTCTCGCGGCGTCTGGCATCGGCTTTATCGCGCAGTGCTTTGACTGTAGGATAGTTCTCCTTGACCCGACCGGGTGATTCAAGGATGCGGAAGATCTCCTGTTCAAGATACAGGAGGCTTTCCGGGATATCACCTATGACGGCGTCGACTCCCAGTTCGCGGTCCTTGCAGTCCAGTCTGGTGGAAAGTCCCAACACTGTCTTGAGAAGTCTTGCACTTCGGATGAACAGTCCGACATTGAAAACCTGCTCGCCTTCAAGGGATGCCGTGGGGCTCTTGAGAATGCAGTCAAAGACATCTGAGATATCGGGGAAACTCTCCACGCGCATGTTGTTCTCTGCGCTTGCAACCGCAATGGCATAGATGACCGCTCCGACCTTGCCCTGACGGTCAAGATAGGATTCCCTGTCGAATGTGGTATTTGCATTGAGTACGGCCTTGGCACCCTGGGGGCTCAAGGCATGGCTTGATACCGACTGGAGAACAAGGTCCAATCCTAGATCTATAGCTGTTCGTCTGAACATAAATCACTCCGGTTTCTATTGTACGAACCTTTCTGGGAACCTGATGGAGAGCTGGCACGGCTGGAATTCCTACCCCAGACAGGTAGTCTTTCTTCCATTGATGCAATCATGCGCACATAGCTTTCATACCGGTCGGCATTGATCCTGCCCTTCTCCAGCAACCTTCTGACCTCACAGCCTGGTTCGGAGATGTGAAGGCAACCGTCATACTCGCATTTTGGAGCGGCCTTGGCAAACTCCGGGAAGGCCTGGGCAACAAGATGCGGATCATCGTGAGGCACAGAGATTTCCCTGAAACCCGGAGTATCAATCAGAGTAAAGCCTGGTCCGTCCAGCATGATTGCATGGTTGGTGGTATGGTTGCCTCTGTTGTACTTGGCATTCAGTTCGCCGACTCTCTGGCTTGTTCCCAGAATCCTGTTAATAAGCGAGCTCTTGCCCACACCGCTCTGCCCCACAAAGGCAGCTACATGCCCTTCCAGGAGCTTCACGAAGGCATCGATTTTTTCTCCCGTCTCAGCCGAGACGCTTACAGTCTGATAGCCTAGTTTCTTATATAAGCTATATCTTTCAAGTTCATCTTCTGTAAGTAGGATATCACACTTATTGAGGACTATCATAACCTGAACACCTCTGCAGCAAGCGATTACCCTATCGATAAAGCGTGGTCTGAACGGCGGGCTCTCAACGCTGCAGACACAGACCAAGAGGTCCATATTCGCACAGATTGTCTGGTTCATGTCTCGTTTGTCGTTCCAGCGGGAGAAAGCACTTGACCTTTCATGGCGGGAAATCACAAGGGCTTCCGGCTTGTCTTCTGTTCCACCCGAAGGAGTTATCTCAACGATATCTCCTACCACTATGGGATTATACTCTCCCTTGGACAAAGACAACTGCTTGCCTTTGATCCGGCAGCTATAAACCTTTCCGTCATCGGTACGGACCGAGTAGATGTTGTTTATGGACCTAAGTACCGTCCCTTCCATCAAAAACCCCTATCAAGCCTCACGAAGCTTCTTCTCAAGATCCGCAAACCTCTGCGGAAGCGGTGCTTCGAACTTCATGAGCTCTCCTGTCGTAGGATGAGCAATCTGAAGCGAGGCGCTGTGAAGCATAAGCGATTGGCCAGGAAACCTCGAAAGCCTGTTGTTGTACATTACATCACCAATTACAGGATGACCTATGTACTTCATATGAACTCTGATCTGATGAGTCCTTCCGGTAAATATCTGAACCTTCACAAGAGCAGCCTGAGGAAGCTGTCTCACAACCTCATAATGGCTTTTGCTCCACTTGCCGCCTCCGAATTCCCTCTGTGCTCCGCCGATTCTATATTTGGGATCCTTGTAGACCTCATCCAGAATCTCCTGGGTTCTCTTGGAGGAAAGGCCACCCTGAATGATGTATTCCTTGGGCTGTCTCAGCGGAGCAAAGAGCTTTCGGTCACTTTTATCGCGCACGAGATAGCACTCCACGTCATCCTCATGCTTCTGGAAAATCCCATCGCAGAACGCATAGTAAATCTTTTCTATATCATGGCTTTGAAACTGCTCACTCAAAGCCGCATGGGCACGTGCATTCAGTGCGATCACCATGACTCCGCTGGTATCCTTGTCCAAACGGTGCACGATACCCGGCCTAGATACATCGCACTCGTCCGCCATCTCCTTTATAAAGTCCTCTCCGTATCTGAAAGCAAGGGCGTTGACTATGGTTCCGTCCACATTTCCGGCTCCCGGATGAACCACCATACCTTGCGCCTTGTCTATGACAAGCATGTCGGAATCCTCATAGAGCACCGACAGAGGTATATCCTGAGGCTCAACCCTCTCGAAGACGTCGGCGACGTAGACCAGATTCACGCTGTCCCCTACGCTGACCTTATCGCTCTTCTTGGCCGGCTTCCCGTTGATTGTAATCGAGCAACCCTGCCCGGCAAGAGCGGAACGGGAAAGCTCTGTGACCTTCGATGCCACGAAGCTGTCCACTCGCAGCTTCTGACCTTCCTGAAGATCCTCAAATCCTACAATCAGATCGAACGTTCGCTCAATCCTCATTTATGACCCCCAGGACATAGTCTACAATGGCAATCACGGCTGTCACCGAACAGGCAATGCCCAGCGTCTTGAGAAAATTCGTATCCTGCTTGAAAAGGCTGAAGGTCAGGGCTGTCAGCGGAAACGCGATTGGAATCCCTCCGAAGAAGATGCACTCTGCACGACGAAGGTCCAACGCCCACTTGGGAAACTCATCCTTGCCGTAAGGTTCGTAATTGTCCAGGCTCAGTGCAAAAACAGGACTGCAAACGAGAAAAGAGAAACAAATCATTATGATAATAACAATTGTCTTTTTCATTTCTGTCCGTAATCCCTAGGTCCGAAGATGGCAGTACCGATTCTGACCTCGGTGGAACCATTCTTCACTCCAATCATATAGTCTCCGCTCATGCCCATCGAAAGAATACCGAAATCCAAATCCGGGAACCTCTTGCGGCACTCCTCCCTGAGAGCAACAAGCTCCTTGAACGATGCATCCGTCAGTTCATCCTTTCTGTCAGGATCGCAGTCAACCGGACCGACTGTCATCAGACCTCGGATCCTCACATTGCTCATCAAGGTCGATGCCTTCAGGCATTCAAAAACCTCTTCGCTGGTTTCAAAACCGCTCTTTGCCTCCTCCTTGGAAGTATTGACCTCAATAAGCACATCCATGGTTTTCGAGCATCTTGCTGCAGCTGCGTTAATCTTCTCAAGCAATGAAACGGAATCCACGCTCTCGATCATATCCACCAGAGGAACGACCTTGCCGACCTTGTTGGACTGAAGATGCCCTATCATATGCAATTCCAAGTCCGAAGGCTTGCTCTGGAATTTGGCTACTATCTCCTGGACATGGTTTTCCCCGAACAGTCTGCACCCTGCTTCATAGACGGCCATGATCTCCTCTACGGATCTCGTCTTGCTGACCGCCATGAGCCTGGCATTCCCTATGCGGCTTTCTATATCTGAAATGGTTTTCCTGTAATCGCGCGTTTCCATAACAAAGCCATTTTATCCTAAAACAATAAAATTATAAATTGCTATCATTAAGTATTTGCTACAGGAATATATTTCTATCGGTCTCAGTGGCTCTGTCCAGATTTGATTGGGACAATTTTTTGATAATTATCACTTTTTGTCCCATTTTTTCTCAAAAATGGGACAATTTTCTGGTTCAAGCACACTTTTGTGGGGATGAGTAATCTCTGCATTTGGTGTGCTTTCTGCTTCTTTCCCAGATTTTGAGGAAGAAATACCTTGTGTCCCGATAACCATAGGCCTGTCTCCTGAGTGTCTTGATCATGTTGTTGGT
>JAFUXI010000068.1 GCA_017470995.1 Spirochaetales bacterium | reverse complement strand
GACAGGTGGCTAATATGGAGAGGTTCCCGAGCGGTCAAAGGGGGCAGACTGTAAATCTGTTGGCTCAGCCTTCGAAGGTCCGAATCCTTCTCTCTCCACTTCATAGGTCTTCCTCGAAAGGGGAAGACCTCGTTGTCTATATAGGCATTTCAAGGGGTGAAGATGGGTTCTTGCTTCTATGATGAAGGTCTCAGATTCGAGTGTCAGGGCTGTGGCTACTGCTGCGGATGTGAACCGGGATATGTCTTTCTGAGTGAAGGGGATATAGAACGGATGGCATCGGGACTCGGGATGGAGAGACAGGCCTTCATCGATACATGGTGCCGAATCGTCGACATGGGTATGTTCAAGATGATCAGCCTTCAGGAGAAGGAGAACTACGACTGCATTTTTCTTCAGGACGGCAAGTGCAGAGTCTATGAGAACAGACCCAAGCAGTGTTCTACCTATCCGTTTTGGGCCCACGTTCTGGAAGATCGTCAGTGCTGGGATGAGGAAGCCCGTTCCTGCCCGGGAATGAACAAGGGCAAACTCTTCACCAAAGAGGAAATAGAGGCTAAGCTGAGAGTCAGGCTCGAGAACGAACCTGTAGTGATCATGTAGGGGCAAGATGGCACAGTACTCCGAATCCGTGATTGAAAGCATAAAAAGCCGTCTCACCATGAGTGAGGTTGTTTCTCCATATGTCAGGCTTACCCGCCGAGGAGATCGCTATTGGGGCCTCTGTCCGTTCCATCAGGACAAAAATCCATCATTCACGGTCATGGACACCGGCACCTCAAACGGCGGATTCTACAAGTGCTTTGCCTGCGGAAAGGGTGGAGGCCTCTTCCAGTTCATTCAGGAAATCGAGCATGTCTCTTTCCCGGAGGCCGTCGAGATCCTAGCCAAGCAGGCAGGGGTTGAACTCAAGGAGGAGAGTGAAGAGGAAAAGAAGCTCCAGAGCAAGAAGAATGCCACTTCCGACATGTACAACCGGCTCTGCAGCTATCTTCATCAGTACCTCCTCAAGAGTCCAACTGCCCAGAATGCACGCGAATATATCGCAAGACGCGGTATCACTGCTGAAACATGCGAGACTTTCCAGATCGGTTATGCGCCTGCACAGGGTGAATTCCTGCACAACCTGCTGTCAAAGCAGAACTATTCCGACGATCTTCTCCTTGAGAGCGGGCTTTTCCAGAAGGGAGACCTTTCAAAGGGGTTCTTCAGGGACAGGATCATGTTTCCTATCCGTACCTGGCAGGGAAATTGCGTTGCTTTCAGCGGCAGGGATATGTCCGGATTCAGCGAAGCTCCGAAGTACAAGAACTCACCGGAGACGATGCTTTACAGCAAACGCAACGTCCTGTTTGGATTCTACGAAAGCCTCCCGGCTCTGAAGGAAAAGAAACAGCTCATAATCTGCGAAGGCAATTTCGACGTCATCTCGCTTCATCAGGCAGGGCTCAACTACAGCTGCGCCACATGCGGAACTGCTCTGACGCCGGAGCATATCAAGATGATAAAGCGTTATTGTGACAAGATTTATCTCTTGTTTGATTCTGACAGCGCCGGCCAGGAGGCTACGCGTAAGGCCATTATTCTCTGTCAGCAGAATGACTTGCCTTGCTTTGTGATGAAGCTCGAAGGCGCAAAGGATGCTTCGGAAATGCTTGAGAAGCAGGGTCCTCAGGCACTGCTCGATAGTTGCGTAAATTCAACTCCTGGCTTTTCTTATCTTGTAACTTCGGCTTTAAAATTGTATGATATACGGCAGCCCAAAGGCAAAACGTCAGTTTTGAAGGAGGTTAAACCCTATCTTGACGCCACGGCATCAAGTATCGAGCGTCAGGAATACATCAGAAATCTATCCGAAAGGCTTCGGGTATCAGAAGATCAGTTGCTTAGCGATTATCAGAGACAGGGCACGGATGAGCCGTTGCAGCAGGAAAAGGCTCCGGCAGCAGTTACAGTAAAGTACAACCCCCTTAAAGTCTCAACACAGCTCAATGCAATGCTGATTCTGTTAAGAAACCGGTCAAGGTTCGAGAAGTTCCGCAATGAAATCAAACCAGGCGATCTCACCGACGATGCAGCACGAAAGCTGTATACAGTGCTTGAAGACGCGAGCAGACAGGAACTCAGGACGGATGACATGGTGCTTCAGATGATAGACGAACCGGAGCTCAGGGATCTGGCCGCTGCGGCCTTCACCAGCAAGATGTATGAACGCATGGACGTACACAAGACTCTCGAGGATGCGGTGTACCAGCTGAAGCTGGCAGAGCTGGAGAAACGGAGAAGCGCAGTGCAGCGGATGCTCTCAGGCGGAGAGATGGACATGATGGATGAGCAGGAGTTTACCTATCTTCTTCAGACAAAGAGCTCCCTTGACAAGGAGATTCTTGAGCTGAAGGGCGAGATGGAACTTAAGGAACAGAAATGACCGAAGAGAACAGAAGCGAAATACTGCAGAAACTGATCTATTCTGCACAGAACGAGAATTCTTTCACCATTGCTGATCTCAATGAATATCTTTTGTCGGAGCATGTAGACTCGGAGGAGGATATTGCATTCTTCAGGGATGAACTGCGCTCAAAGGGCCTGCTGATTGAAAACTCCGATGAAGAGGAATCGGACTTCATCGATGAACCTACCAGCGACGAAATCGCCGATATGGAGGATGAAGGCGAGGAGGATGACCTTCTTGCTTCGGAGGATGATGAGGATCTTTTGGAAGATAATCCCATCGACCTCATGGACGAGCCTACCGACGAGGATCTGGAAAAGGTTGAGGAAGAGGAGTCCGAGGACGAGGATGAAGACGAGGACGACGAGGAAAACCTCGATGAGAGGGATTCCTACACCAAGAGCTTCATCCGGGAGAACTTCTCCGAGAGTGCCGGCGCAGAGGTTATGGCCAACATCGATGAGGATGTCGAGCAGGCAGTCAGAAACAGACCCAGCGTCCTCGGTACGGACAAGGGTGAGACAAGCTCCGATGATCCTATCCGCCTTTATCTGCGTGAGATCGGAAGGGAGACCCTCCTGACTGCTGATGAGGAAGTCGAGCTTTCCAAGCAGATGGAAGAGGGCGCACTGATCATCAAGAACGTGATCCAGCAGTCCGGTATCATGATTACATCCTTCACCCAGATTCTCGAGAAGCTCAACACCAAGTACGAGGAAGCAGAGGATTACAATGCCAAGGACCAGAAGGAGCTGATAACCGAGCAGAAGCGTTACTGCACCTTCTACAAGGAAAGCCTCAAGGAATGTCAGAGTGCATTGAAGAACTACAATGAGCTCAAGCAGAACAAGTTCGCTTCAGGAGAAGAGGTTCTCCACAACGATGAGCTTGTAAAGAAGAAGACCAACCTTCTGAAGAAGCTTTCCCAGATAGAGATCCAGCCGGAAGAGATCACCATGTTCACAGACAGGTTCATCTCGGCCGAGCACGATATCAACGAACTCAAGAACAACCGCCTGATCCTCGAGGACAAGCTTCAGGTTTCCAACGACAAGGAAGTGAGACAGCTCTCACGTGATCTGGTCACACAGAGCAAGCGCTTTGCCGTTGAATCCAAGCTGAATATGGCGCTTGATGAGATCAAGGACCTCATTTCCCAGTATCAGACAACGGTGCGCAGCCTCCGCAAGATCGAGTTCGAGTTCGAGGACAGCAGCGATGTCATCCTTGCCCAGGCCATGGAGATCAAGAGAGGCATGAAGATGCTAAAGACCGCAAAGGACCGCCTTATCCAGGCCAACCTGCGTCTTGTAGTTTCAATTGCCAAGAAGTACACCAACAGGGGACTTCATTTCTTCGACCTCATCCAGGAAGGCAACATCGGACTGATCAAGGCAGTCGAGAAGTTCGAGTACAGAAAGGGCTACAAATTCTCGACATATGCAACATGGTGGATCAGACAGGCTATCACGAGAAGTATCAGCGATCAGGCCAGAACGATCAGAGTTCCCGTGCATATGATCGAGCAGATCAACAAGGTCGTGCGTGAGAGCAGGATGCTCATGCAGACTCTCGGACGCGAACCGACCGATGAGGAGATTGCACAGAAGCTCGGATGGCCGGAGAGCAAGGTCAAGACCGTCAAGAACGTTGCTCGCGAGCCCATCAGCCTCGAGACACCTGTCGGAGAGGAAGAGGATTCCCTGCTTTCGGATTTCATCGAGGACAAGGACGTCGAGAATCCTGCTACGCAGACATCATTCGCACTTCTGCAGGAGCAGCTTCGTGAGGTTCTTGCGACTCTGCCTCCGAGAGAGCAGGAAGTTCTCAAGATTCGTTTCGGTCTGGAAGACGGATACTCATTGACACTGGAAGAAGTTGGGTTGTATTTTGAAGTGACCCGTGAAAGAATCAGACAGATTGAGGCCAAGGCGCTCAGAAGGCTCAGACACCCCAAGCGCGCCAAGAAGCTTAAGGATTATGTCTAAGGGATATACAGGAGAAGAGAGATGAAGAAAATCTATGGCACACTGAGCGAACTTCAGGTCGTTTTGGCTGAGATGTTCAGAATTGAAGACGAGATCAGGGAAATACCGAAGTCACTTGAGGTCAAGGAAGCCGTTCTCCAGAAGACAAGAATCAAGTATCTTGAGCTGCATGAGACCAGCGAGAAGATAAAGCAGGATATCCAGAACATCCACGACAAGGTCAACGAGGCCGGCGTGAAGAGGGAGACCTGCGAGAAGATGATGGAGACCATCACTCAGGCCAGAGAGTTCGAGACCCTGCAGAAGGAGATCGAAGAGGCCAAGAATGCCGAGCAGAGCTACAGAAAGCAGCTTCTTGCCAAGCAGAACTTCCAGAAGGACCTCGAGGAGAGACTTGAGATCCAGGAAGGTGTTATGGCTCAGCAGACAGAGGACGTCGAGGAAGAGACCAAGGTCAAGGATCAGGCAATCGCAGAAAAGGAAGCCCAGCTTGCCGAAGTCAAGGCAAAGAGGGATGTCCTTGCCAAGGATCTCGATCCGAACCTGCTTTTCAAGTTCGAGAGAATCATCCGCAACAAGGGCGGTATCGGTATCGTTCCGGTACACAACATCGTCTGTCTCGGATGTCATATGCTGCTTCCGGCACAGTACGTCAACGAAGTCAGACTCTCCACCAACAGCGAGGACGAGGATGATGAAATCAAGTTCTGCCCGTACTGCAGCCGTGTCCTTTTCTATGAAGACAGCGACGAGTATCTGGATCTCGAGAACGAGAATGCCAAGCATACTGCTTCCGATGATAAGGAAGAGGAAGAAGTCGAAGGCGCAGAGGGCGGCGAGTTCATGGGCGCTTCGGACTTCGATCTGGACAACATCTGATTGTAGAATCGGAGGTCCTTCAAGCAATCGCTCGGGCGGCTTGACCGCCTGAGAGGAAAGTCCGAGCTCCATAGGACATGACGCCGGATAACGTCCGGGAGCCGTAAGGCTACAGAGAGTGCAACAGAAAGTATACCGCCCCGCAAGGGGTAAGGGTGAAATGGTGGGGTAAGAGCCCACCGGTCTTCCAGTAATGGGAGGCGCATGGTAAACCTCGTCAGGAGCAAGGTCAAGAAGCGTGTGGATTGTCCGTCCGATACACGCGGGTAGGCTGCTTGAGATTGTCGGTAACGACAGTCCTAGATAGATGATTGCATAAACAGAACTCGGCTTATGAAGGGCCTTCTATATTAAATATTACGGGAGGGAAAGCAATGAGAAGACTTAGGCTTGTTGCTATCCCTCTTTTTCTTTTTGCTCTGATCATCGTCACAACATCATGCACGAATATCCAGAAGCTCTACGACAAGGGCAACTACCGCCAGGTCGTGGAGAAGGTGGAGAAGATGAGCTCCCCGTCCCAGAGCGATCTGCTTCTTCAGGCAAGGTCTTTCATCAATCTCGGACAGGAGGAGAATGCTCTGGAAAGCGTGCTGATCTATCTTCTGTCCGATGACGGAAAGGATCCGCAGGGCAGGGAATTCGCAGTTTCGATCTTCCTTGATACAAATTCTTCTGATCGGCTTGCAACAATGGTTCTGAATATTGATGACGGACTCAAGGCAAGGATGACCCTGTATAAGGCATATGTCGCTCAGGGTGACTTTGAAAATGCCGAAATAATGCTGAAGAAGCTCTCCACGGAGGTGGATTTCGTCACATACGTTTCCATGATTCTCGATTCCCCGATTTCCGATGATCGCATCCTGGATGTATTTACTGCATGGTATTCAGGCATGGACGAGTCGGAGATGGACAGCTTCCTGACTCTGCTTGCGAGGTTTTCATCGGAAATAACCATAACCGAGTCAGTGGCTAAGAAGTTCCTTTCGCTTACCGATGTACTTATGGTGAACGAGTATTACAGCTCAGACAATATCTGCCTGTCGACAATACTGAAGATCAAAGGCAATATCCTTGAAAGTCTGTTCGACAAGGTCAATGCACGCATCTACTGGACCCAGGCCTACAGGCTGAATCCGGATGACGAGGAGCTCAGGAAGAAGATTCAATGACTACAGATGCTTTTGGAAGAATTCAGGATCTGGAGAAGTTGCTCGGAAACGGTTTTCTTGAAATAGAGAATCCTGCCAGATACCTTGGAAGCGAATTCATATATAACCGCAAGCATTACGAAGATGGCTATGTCAAATGCGCCATGTGCTTTCCGGACTTGTACGAGATAGGCATGGCCAACAATGCCATCCGTATTCTATATGACATAATCAACCGCACCGAGGGTGCATTCTGCGACAGAGTCTTTGCAGTGGCCCCGGACTTCGAAGACATGCTCAGGGACAGGAATATACCCCTGTATACGCTGCAGGAGCATTTCCCGCTGAACCAGCTGGACTATCTGGGAATTTCCATCGGTTATGAGCTCTGTGCAACCAACATCCTTCAGGTCCTTGATCTCGGGCATATTGCATTGGACAAATCAAAGAGAAAGGAAACCGATCCTGTTGTGTTTGCCGGAGGTCCTGCCTCGACAAATCCGCTTCCGTTTTCCGAATTCGTTGATTTTGTGCATATCGGTGAGGCAGAGCCCGATCTCTCAAATATCATAAAAACTATCGGAAAGTACAAAACAAGAAGCGAAAGGATCGAAGCTCTCAAAGAGTTCCCGTGCCTCTGGTACCCTGGAAAGAAACTGGCAAACAGGGCAGTGGATACGACTTTCGGAACAGATGAAGAGCATCCCAGGCTCGAGCACTTTGCTATCGCCAGCTTCGAGACAGCTCAGGATCACGGTGTAGTCGAGATAATGCGCGGATGTCCCAACGGCTGCCGGTTCTGCCATGCGGGTCAGTACTACAAACCCTTCAGGCAGAGGACTCTCGATACTGTCTACGATCTCGTGGACCAGAACGTCGAGCAGGCAGGCTACAGGGAGATAACGCTTTCATCTCTCTCATCCGGAGACTATCCCGGGCTTGATAAACTCATCAAGGCTCTGAACGATACCTACAAGGAACGCAACATCTCGTTCTCCCTTCCGTCTCTTAGGGTAAATACATTCGGTCTCAATATCCTGGAACAGCTGTCCGAAGTAAGAAAGAGCGGTCTTACATTTGCCATAGAGACTCCGCTTCTGGAGAACCAGAGATCCAACAACAAGGAAGTACGGCTTGAGAACATAATCCCTATAATTCAGGAAGCCAGAAGCAGGGGATGGAAGCTCGCGAAGTTCTACTTCATGGTCGGTCTTCCTTTCGTTGATGTAGAAACCGAAGAAAAGAGTCTGGTTGATTTCCTTGTTGCCATACGAAATGCAACCAAGATCAACATGAACATCAATATCGGTACCTTCATACCTAAGGCGCATACTCCGTACCAGTGGGTCAGGCAGATGAGCATGGAGCAGAGTGCCGAGCACCTGAGGAGCATAAAGAGGGCTCTCATGGCCGCAATTCCGGGAATAAAGGTATCGTACCATGAGCCTTCGATATCGTTCCTTGAGGGTCTGCTTTCACGCGGAAGCTATGAGTGTTCTGCTTTGATTCGCAAGGCCTATGAACTGGGTTGCCGCCTTGATGCATGGGATGAGTATATCAAGTGGGATCTCTGGCAGCAGGCCATAGAGGAGCTTGGATATGATACGGAGCCCAAGCAGTGGAGCCTTGATGAGGAACTTCCCTGGGACAGCGTTACCATGAATGTCTCCAAGGCCTATCTGAAGCGAGAATACGAGAAGGCTAGGGATCACCAGCTGACAGGTAACTGCAGCTCCGAATGCGACCACAGATGCGGCGTGTGCAACAAGTATACGGAAGTCGTGAAGGCTGAGAACGAGGATTTTGCCGTAAATAAGCAAAAGCGCGCCATTCCGCCTCTTTCAGAGTATGTCCAGACCGTCTTTACATATAGGAAAACGGGTAGGGCAGTCTATAATTCCCATATAGCTGTCATGCGTCAGTTCGAGATGGCTTTCCAGAGATCTGGCTTGGATGTTCTTTTTACACAAGGATTTAATCCTAAGCCGAAACTTGAATTCCTCAACCCGATCACCATGGGAGTACATGGAGAGAACGAGCTTCTTCTTTGTGAATTGCCTGTCAGCCAGCTCAATGAAACCACAATCGGAAAACTCAATGATGCTCTTGCGGAAGGCTATGAAATCAAGGCTATGAAGGTGCTTCCGGTTGCAAAGAGCGGAAAGAAGATATCGCTTGCAAGCAAGATGAAGGGCTGTCTGTATGAGATTTCAGAGGTATCGGATCCACAGATTCTTGAAATACTGAAGTCCAGACTTGGAGCAGAAGAAATTGGATATAATGTTTCGGAAGTCTCAGACGGCGTATTCAGTGTGAGAATAGAGGGTGATAGGAACATCTTCAAGACTGTATTCAGTCCTGAAATCAGCAAGTTCCATATTGCAGGAAGCTGCCATATGGTCAGAAAGCAGATTTTCATGGAGGAACTATGATTGATTATAAGCTCCACAAATCGGATGACGTAGCCAAGGACATGGAGAACCTGTATGACATCGTCACATGCCTGCGTGACCCCAAGGACGGCTGTCCGTGGGATAAGGAGCAGATGCCGCGTGATATCATCCGCAGCATGCAGGGAGAAATCTATGAATATATAGATGCTCTGAATGACGATGACAAACCTCATCAGAGCGAGGAACTGGGCGATGTGTTCCTGAATCTGTTTCTGCTGGGCAAGATCCATGACCAGAACGGAGATTTCAATCTCTCTGATTGTCTGAACGATGCCTGCGAGAAATACATCAGGCGTCATCCCCATGTATTTGCAGATGTAGACGTCAAGAATACCAAGGAAGTTCTTGAGAACTGGAACCGTATAAAGAAAGATGTCGAAGGCAGAAAACAGAATGAAGAAGATTTCTTCGACAATATCTCCAAGAGCGCTCCGGAGCTCGAAAGATGCTACAGCATTTCAAAGAAAGCCGCCAAGGTCGGTTTCGACTGGCCTGATATCGACGGAGTCTATGATAAGGTCACTGAGGAATTCAACGAGGTAAAGGAAGCCAGGACTGAAGCAGAGACTATGGATGAACTCGGGGATCTGCTTTTCATAGTAGTCAATCTCTGCAGATTCAAGCATATCAAACCTACGGACGCTCTGAACTATGCTAACAACAAATTCTGCAAGCGTTTCAATATTCTTGTAGGAGAAATGAAGGAAAAAGGCCTGGATTTCGAAGATCTGACTCCTGAAATGTGGGATGAGCTCTGGAAGCATGCAAAAGCTCAAGTACATTGATTCTATATGAAACCACTTCTAGAATTTAACAGAATATACATTATATCCAATTTTGATAAATATCGGCACCCTGCCTTAATTAGGAGATAACTTATGACAATACAAAGACCTGACTACAGTAATTCAATCGTTAACCTCTCCTGTTCAGTTCTCAAATACTTTAATGTCCCTGTCAGACATGATACCTTGCCAGAATTCGACAGGCTTCTTGAGACGCGCAAGCCCAGAAATGTAGTCATTCTTCTTTTCGATGCCATGGGAATCTCAATTCTGAACAAGCATCTTCCGGAGACTTCATTCACCAGAAAGCATGTACTGCGCTCATTGACATCGACTTTTCCTCCGACAACCGTTGCCGCAACTACGGCAGTCAATTCCGGACTGACGCCTCTGGAGACCGGCTGGCTCGGCTGGATTACTTATTTCAAGGAAATAGATGACAATATCCTTACGTTCTTCAATACGCTTCAGAGCGACGGCGACAGGCAGGCTGCACCTAATCACCTCACCTACTCCAATATTCCTTATAAGACTCTCTCAATGCAGATAAGTGAGACAAATCCGGATGTCAAGTGCATGGCTGTCTCTCCGTTCAGGGCCCATCCGGTTGATCCGACGATAATCTCAAAGTCCGTGCGTGAAAGCATGGACAGCATCCTGAATCTCACCAGGGAAGAAGGAAAACACATGCTTTACGGCTACTGGGCGGAACCGGACCACACTATGCATGATCTGGGTGTGGATGACCCAAGAATCACCCCTATTGTCCGGGATATAGACGCAAATCTTCAGTATCTGTATGAAAACATCAATAGGAACGATACCCTTGTTGACGTCATAGCTGATCACAGCCAGATTAATGCCAAATGGTACTGTCTGTGCGATTATCCTGATGTACAGGCCCTTCTGAAGCATCAGCACTCCATTGAAACAAGATGCGCAAGTTTTATGGTCAAAGACGGAAAGAAAGAAGAATTCAGAAAGCTCTTCCGTAAGTATTTCGGTGAGCATTTCATGCTTATGGAGCACGATGAATTCCTTCAGAGCGGTCTTCTCGGTACAGGCGTCCCCCACCCCAGAACTGACGGTTTCGTAGGCGATTTCGTGGCTGTGGCGACCGATGAATACTGCATAGGCGAAACCCATGAGGATGCAGAGATGATAGGAATCCATGCCGGTCTGACAAAAGAGGAAATGGAAGTTCCGTTGATTGTATTCTGACTACTCTACTCTTATGTAGCCGACGTTCGAGAGGCTTGACCAGTAAAGGTTGCTGTACTGGCTGCTCTGGACGCTTATTGCAGCGTATATTCTTATGCAATCGGAAGATGAGAGAACGATTTCGTGATTGATCGAAATCGGGACATCCTGCTTTTCGCCATCTATGAACATCCATATGTCCTCATCGATTATCTCGAATCTGATTACATTCGTGAAATCACCTTCCGTGCTCATCGGATGGGTGTATACGGGTGCAACGACAGGCACATTGTCAAGTTCGAAGGCATAGACGTTGCCGGTCTCTCCGCCGGTTGCGGTAATCGTATAGAGAGGTGTGTCATGCTCAGGAGAAACGACGATTCCGTCATAGGTGGATACCTTATAGGTGGAAGAGAACTTCGAAGTGATCTTGTTGTCTTCTGAGGAAGTTACATCACCTATGTAATAAAGCAGAAGCAATCCGACTTTGCCCGTATCCCCTACACCATCTCCTTTGTACGACACCGTGAAGGAGCTTGGGTCGGTAGAGTTCTTGGTAAATGTAACCGTAGGAACCAGGTAGGTAGGGATTCCGCAGGAAGAAATAAGGCATAAAAAAACAAACGCCGCCACCAATATGATAATCGATGTACGACGCCTGCTTTTCATGTAAGGCTCCGTTTAGAGTACGCTGGCGAGATTCTGTGCAAGCTTTCCGTACTCAGAGTTGGGATAGTAGTCTGCAACCTGTGCAAACGTAGCCTGAGCCAGCTGGATGTTATCCATCTGATAGTAGATTCTGGCAACGTTGAAAAGAGCCTTGGGAGCGCTTCCGCTCTCAGGATAATCGTTGTAGATCTGGTTGTAGAGCTCAAGAGCCCTGCTTGTGTTTCCCTGTGCATCTGCGCAGGCTGCTGCATTTGCCAGAGCCTCTGAAGCAAGGTAGATGTCCTTGTTCAGGTTGTAGGCCTGCTCGAATGCGCTCTGTGCATTTGCATAATCATCCTGCTGATAGTATGCAAGACCGAGAAGGTATGCAGACTTCACTGAAGGATAGGAACCGCCCTTGATGTTAGCCTTGAGATCAGCAACCAGAGCTGTCCAGTCAGGAGTCTCCTGAGCGAGGACCTCTGCATATCTGTTCTCGAGCTCTGCGACCTTGAGCTGAGCCTTTTCCTTTGCATTGGCTGAAATATTCAGAGCAACAATAGCTGCAATGATACCGACAACCAGAACAGCAATGATGATAATGACAAGTATCTTGTTTTTCTGGAAGAAGTTCGAAACAGAACCAATGAGTTTTTCCTCAGTGGTCTGTTTCTCTTCCTGAAGGTTCTTCTTGGCCATCTTTACTTCTCCTCACGTGAAGAGATGAGATCAGCCAGAGTGACTGTGTCGTCGTCATCGGAATTAGCCATGTACTTTGCAACCTCAGACTGCTGGTCACGTCTCTTCATCTCCTTGATGGAGAGGCCGAGCTTCTGCTTCTGGGTATCGACATCCATGACCATTGCCGTAATCTGATCACCGACGTTGAATCTCTTGAGAACCTCGTCTGTGTACTCCTCATCCGGTCCGACAAGTGCGAACTTGGGAATCAGACCCTCGATCTCGCCGAGAACCTTCACGAATACGCCGAAGTCAGTGACGTTGGAAACTGTTCCGGTGATTGTGGAGTACTTGGGATACTGATGTCTCAGAGTCTGCCAGGGGTTGCTCTCGAGCTGCTTGACGCCGAGTCTGATTCTGCGGTTCTCCGGCTCTACCTTTGTGACTGTGACGTCGATGGTATCGCCTTCCTTGCAGAATGATGACATGTTCTTGACCTTCTTTGTCCAGGAAACATCGTCAACATGGAGGAAGCCGTCGATTCCCTCTTCGAGGTTCACGAATGCGCCGCTGTTGGTGATCTTGACGACAGGTCTTGAAAGAGCTGTTCCGACAGGATATCTCTCGGCGATTGTATCCCAGGGATTCTCCTGGAGCTGCTTGATTCCGAGGGAGACTCTCTTCTTCTCGAGGTCATATCCGAGGATCTTGCACTGAACGACATCACCGATGGAAAGGACATCCTTCGGGTTGTTGACTCTCTTGGTCCAGCTGAGCTCTGAGATGTGGGCAAGGCCTTCGATGCCGGGAGCGATCTCGATGAAGGCTCCGAAGGTTGTCATCTTCGTGACAGGAGCTGTTACGACATCACCGACATGGAAGTTGTCCTCGAATGTTGTCCAAGGATCCTGCTGCATGTGCTTGAGAGAGAGGTTGATCTTCTTTGTCTCGGGATCGATGTTGATGAGCCTGAGCTGGATCTTCTCACCCTTCTTGACGAAATCACGCGGGCGGCTTACGTGGCCCCATGACATGTCATTGAGGTGCAGAAGTCCGTCGAATCCACCGAGGTCGATGAATGCGCCGAATGATGTGAATGACTTCACGACACCCTCGACGACGTCGCCGATCTTGACTGTGGAGAAGAACTTCTCCTTGTTTTCCTTGATTCTTCTCTCAAGGTAATCACGTCTGGAAACAACGCTCTTGAGCTTGCTTCCGCCGTGGAACTTTTCAATGATGAAATAATCAGAGATGCCCAGAAGGGACTCGGGATTCTCTGTTCTTGTGATGTCAGCTTTTGAAAGCGGGCAGAAACCGTAGAAGTCGGATCCGAGATCCACTTCAAATCCACCATTGATGACCTTGACGAACTTACCCTCTACGGGAGTCTTGTCGTCAGCGGCTTTCTTGAGCTCTTCGCCTCTGGCCTTAACGTCTGCCTTTTTCTTGGAAATGATGACCTGACCACCCTTTCCTTCCTTGTTGACAATCAGAACGGTGACGGGATCGCCGATTGCGGGGACCTCATCGAACTCCTCCAACGGGAGTCTTCCCTCTGACTTGTAACCGACATCAACAAACACTGTCTCGTTATTGACCTGAACAACAGTACCGGTAACGAGCTGACCGTCCTCGATTCCATCAAGAGATTTAAGATACTCCTCCTGCATCATGCTCTGCATGCTGGTATCTTTTACTTCGTTTTCTCTTTCTTCAGACATTTTTTTCTCCTGATCCTGAAATATTCTCTGCCACCTCAGGCAATTTGGCCTTTAATGGCTTTTACAACTTTGTCACAAACTTCTGTTATGGTCAAGTATGATGTATCTATATATATGGCATCCGATGCAATTTTGAGGCCTCCGACGGGCTTATTTCTGTCGATATGGTCCCTTTCGTTGATCTCTGCGAGGACTTTGTCATAGGGCATCGCATCCGGATTCTGGTCGAATCTTCTCTTGGCCCTGACTTCAGGTTCTGCATCGAAGAAGAATTTATGCTCTGCATCGGGGAATACGACTGTGGTCATATCCCTTCCCTCTGCGATAATATCAAGCTTCTTCGTGAGTGCATGGATGTTCTCGTTTACGATGGCTCTGACTTCGGGAATCACGGAAATCTTGGAAGCCCATAGGTCGATTGCAGGTGTATGGAGCTCATCCTCCACATCCTCTCCGTCGAGGTAGAAATGACCGTCACGGACATCGAAATCCGCATCCCTGGCTGCCTTTATGCAAAGGTCTTTGTCAGTCGGGTCTATGCCCTGATGAAGAATCCTGTAAGTCACTCCCCTGTAGAAGTTTCCAGAGTTGAGATAGTAGAGGCCGAGCTTCTGCCCGACCATCTTTGCGATTGAGCTCTTTCCTACTCCGGCAGGTCCGTCTATTGCAACTATCATCACTTCCCCCTCTTCAGGCTCTGTATCTCGGCCTTCGTCATTCTTCTGTAGTGACCGCTCTGGAGGTCTCCCAGTTGGACATCACCTATTCTGATTCTGGTAAGCTTCTTGACCTGGTATCCGAGGATGTCAAAGAGGTTTCGTATCTCACGGTTCTTGCCTTCCGTGAGGACTACAGATACCTCGCGTTTGCCTAAAAGATTGTATGACTTTATCTTATAAGGTTTTACAAGACCACGATAGGCATCGTCCATATCCTTTTTCAGGATATCGATGTCGGTTTTTACGATATATTCCTTTTCGGTCTCCGAGGACGGATGCATTACTGTGTTTGCAAAGTCACCGTCATTTGTGAAGATGATAAGACCCTGGGAGTCCTTGTCCAGACGTCCGACATTGAAAAGGAGATTCCTCTCCGGAATGTCAATGAGATCGCGTGCATAGGCCGTTTCATTGGGGTCGTAGTTGGTGCAGACGAAGCCTCTAGGCTTATTGAGCACGAAATAATAGCTCTGCTCGGAGGGCTCTGCAAGAGTGGCATCCACATAGACGATATCGTTCTCGTTGACCTTGGTGCCGAGTTCCGTGACGACCTTGTTGTTGACCATGACTCGGCCTTCTGTGATCAGTGTTTCACAGCTGCGTCTCGAGCCTGCGCCGCACTTGGCCAGATAGCTCTGGAGCCTGATGGGATATTCAATTTTCATCTTCTTCCTTCTCGAATCTCTGTCTGTCTATCTCTGAAAGCTTCGGCAATGAGCTTATCGAGTCCAATTTGAATGTATACAGGAATTTACGTGTTGTTCCGTAAAGGCATGGATGGCCCTGGATATCCTTTCGTCCGACTACCTTGATGAAATCACGTTCACGCAGGATCCTGATGATTGAATCGGATACTACTCCACGAATCTTCGTGATTTCGCTTCTGGTTACTGGCTGCTGGTATGCAACGATGGCCAAAGTCTCCAGCGCCGCCTTCGAGAGACGCTTGTCTATCTTCTTGCCGTAGCATGCCCTGAGCTTGTCGTTCAGGCTCGATACCGGCACGAAGCTGTAGGTTTCTGAATTCTCGACCAGCGCAAGGCCGTGTTCGTCCGTATAATATGCTTCCTCGATTTCCGTAAGGGCCTTTGAAACTTCCTTGTCCGAAAGGCCGGTCATCTTGCCCAGTCTCTCGATTGAAAGCGGCTCGTTTTCCAGATAGAGGATTGCTTCGATTAATCTTGCATTTTCAGTGAGAGTCATTTCCTTCGATTATAGTGAGAAAACGGCTCTTTTACAATGAGTTCTCCAATGTCCGGGCATATACAGCTGCGGCATAGATTGCAGCCTTGATGTCGGGAAGGAAATTCGGGGAATGAAGCGACTCGGTGCACCCTGCTCCCACATGGCAGAAGCATCCGCTGCACTCATCCACGAAGAATCCGAAGTCCTCGGTGACCATAGTCGGTTCATTCAGAATCTTGACGTTTGAATCGCCGATGACCTGTCTGGCGCTTTTTTCCATAATGGCCGTTTCAGGATCCGTGTTGACTACTCCGTCATAGGAACCCGTGATGATGACTTCGGCACTTGTGTCGTACTCGGAGCAGGCCTCTTCAATGACTGACTTGAACTTCTCGACCATCTCGGCCTTGTCGTTTTTTCCCAGTGTCCTGATCACTCCCTCAATCACGGCTTCGCCCGGAATGATGTTGCACGCTGTTCCTGCATTGAGGGTTCCGGTCGATATCACGGCTTTATCGCCGGATGACGGATAAATTGTTTTGAGTCCGAGAATTGCCTTGGCTGCTGTAAGAAGAGCATCCGCTCCCATTTCGGGGGTTGCCCCATGGCAGGATCTGCCTTTGAAAATGACCCTGAAAATGCTGGAAGCGGCATAGAATTTTCCGTATTTTATGCCAATGGTACCTACCGGAAGATCAGGGGCTACATGACCTCCGAAAACCGCTTTTACCCCTTTCAGGGCACCGACCTCTATCATTCTCTTCGCACCGCCTGAAACTTCTTCGTTGGGCTGGAACAGGAAAACTACATCGCCCTTCAGTTCATTGCGCTTCTGTGAAAGCAACCTGGCAGCTCCGAGCGCAGCAGTCATGTGGATATCATGTCCGCAGGCATGCATTATACCTTTGTTCTCCGATTCGAAGGAGCAGCCTGTGGCTTCTGTCACGGGAAGGGCATCCATGTCGGCCCTCAGAGCCACCCTGTCTCCCGGTTTGCCGCCATGCAGAACAGCCACGAGGGCCGTGTCCAGAATCCGATTCACCTCCAGACCGAGGGCCTTCAGTTCTCCTTCGAGGAACGAACTTGTAAAGAACTCGTTGTTGCCGAGTTCCGGGTGTCTGTGAAGCGTCTGCCTGACACTGTCCAGGTATTGCTCAATTTCAAATGCAGCAGAGAGATATCCGTTCATTTGCCCTCCAGTTTGCGGATAAAGGACTGAAGCCTATCAAGGCCTTCTGCAAGCTCTGGATCCGAGTAGCAGTATGTCAGTCTGATATGATCGTCGGAGCCGAAGCAGAAGCCCGGAGTTGCGGCAAGGCCTGCCTCCTCTATCATCCTTCTGCAGAATGTAGATGAATCGATGCCGAACTTCCTGATGGACGGGAACATGTAGAATGCGCCTTCGGGTTCGGGGACTTCAAGATCCATAGCCCTGAGTCTGGAAAGCATATAGGCACGCCTTCTGCGGTAGGTTTCCCTGAGCTCTGCAGGATCGAAATCCAAAGCCGTTACGGCTGCCTTCTGGAAAGGTGCCGGAGTTGAGACCACTGTGAACTGATGGACAAGCTCCAGACGCTCTTTTATTTCTGCAGGAGCAATGAGATATCCCATTCTCCAACCTGTCATGGCATAGGGTTTTGAATAGCTTTGAACAAGGATTGTCCTATCGCGTACATCCTCGAATTCCGTAAAGCTGTGGTAGTTGTCCGTATAGATCAGCTGATTGTAGACATCATCACAGATGACGAATAGGTTCCTCTCCCTTGCCAGAAGTCGCACGGCATTCAGGCTTTCTATGTCCAGAACGGTTCCCGTTGGATTGTTCGGACTGTTGAGAACGATTGCTTTTGTCCTTTGGGTGACAAGTGCCTCCAGTGCGGATTTCCTTATCTGGAAACCGGTTACCGAGGTATCGAGCTTTACGGCCTTTGCCCTGCAGAGTTTGACAATCTCCTCATAGAGAACGAAGGCAGGCGTGGGTATTATCACTTCGTCATCGGGATTTAGTATTCCGAAAAGAGACACGAACAGGGCTTCTGTGGCACCAGATGTGACGATGACCTGATCTTCCGAATATCTGAATCCGTGACGGTCGGTCTCGAAAGAGGCAATCTTCTCGCGAAGGGCCTTGAGTCCGTTGTTCTCGATGTAGTGTGTTTCTCCGTTTTCAAGTGAGAGCTCTGCCTGCTTTCTGATGGGCTGAGGGGTATCGAAATCCGGCTCTCCGAGAGTCAGGGAGATGCATCCCGGAATCTGCTTCGCAAGCTTAGCGAACTCGCGGATTGCACTTCTTCTGAGGTCGAAGACTGCCGAATTCATTTTCTCACGCATCATAGGAAAAATCCTCATCCACATCGAATGTGGCAAACAGGTCATCCAGGCTTTCCGAACGTCTTATGAGGCGCACATCTCCTCTCGGAGAAAGAAGAAGCTCTCCGCAACGCATGAAGCCGTTGTAGTTGTATCCCATGGACCTCCCATGGGCTCCTGCATCGTGTATCACAAGTATATCACCGAGCTGTGCCATGGGAAGGACTCTGTCGATGGCGAACTTGTCATTGTTCTCGCACAGCGAACCGCAGACATCGACTTTCAGCTCATTGCCTTCCTTTCCAAGGACCGTTATATGGTGGTAGGCACCATACATCGCCGGTCTCATGAGGTCGCAGGCGGTGGCATCCACTCCGACATATTCCTTGTAGATGTGCTTGAAGCCACGCACCGAAGTCACCAGATAGCCGTGGGGACCGGTCACAAAGCGTCCCAGCTCGGTATAGATCGATACCTCCAATCCCCTTCCAGCTATGATTCTGTCATAGACTTCATGTACAGCTTTGCCAATGGCTTCTATATCCACAGGTTCCTGCTCCGGCCTATAAGGAATACCGATTCCGCCTCCGAAATCAGTGAACTCGATTTCTATGCCGAGCTTTTCCTTCACTTCCACCACAATATTGAACATCATTTCAGCCAAGGTAGGATAATAAGAGGCATCAAGACTGCATGAGGCGGCCATACAGTGAAGGCCGAAATGCTTCACACCCTTCTCCCTAAGTATCCCGTAGGCCTCGAAGAGCTGGGTTTTTGTCATTCCGTACTTGGAATCAGCCTGACTTCCCATGATGGCGCTGGTTGCGTTCTTTCCCTGTATCTCGAACTTGCCAGGGTTGTATCTCAGACACACGGTGTCAGGGATTCCTGCAGAGCGCTCAAGATTCTCGATCTGCGTTATGTCGTCGAGGTTTATGATAGCGCCGATGCTTACAGCCTTCCTGTAGGCCTCTTCCGAAGTCTCGTTGGATGTGAACATTACCTTGCGGCCGCTGAGGCCACAGGAGTCGCTCAGGACAAGCTCAGAGACGGATGCACAGTCCGTGCCGCATCCCAGTGAGGCAAGGAGCCTCAGGATCGCAGGCGTGGGAGTGGCTTTGACCGCAAAACACTCGGTAAAGCCCCTGTTCCAGGAAAAGGCCCTTTGGACAGAAGAGACCGTGTTGCGGATTCCCTGCTCGTCATAGACATAGAACGGAGTTCCGAATCTCTCTCTCCATTGCATGGCCTGCTGTAGTGAAAACGGTATAGTCTTTTGCAATTTGTTCTCCATCAAAGAGTTCTCAGGCCGGCTTCAAGGGCGGTTTTTGAGTTTGTCTTTTCATCGCGCGCCTTGATTATCTTTGCGGGACATCCGGCTACGACCATGTTGTCGGGAACATTCTCAATCACGACTGCTCCTGCTGCAACGACACAGTTTTTTCCGACCTGGACACCCTCGATTACAACGGCATTGGCCCCTACGAGGGTTCCGTCGCCTATTCTTACCGGATCTGCACTTGCCGGCTCTATTACGCCTGCTAGGACCGCTCCTGCACCGATATGGCAGTTCTTTCCGACGGTTGCCCTGCCTCCGAGGACTGCTCCCATATCGATCATGGTGCCCTCTCCGATTACGGCTCCTATGTTGATTATGGCACCCATCATGATGACTGCCCTGTCGCCGATTTCAACCTGTTCGCGGATGATTGCACCCGGCTCGATGCGGGCATTGATGTTCTTCTTGTCCAGCATCGGGATGGCGGAGTTGCGGCAGTCGTTCTCGATTACTATATCCTCGATTCTGTCGCTGTTTGCCTTCAGAACCGGCTCAAGGTCCTTCCAGTCTCCGAAAACAATCTTGTCTGTTGCACCGAAGACCTTGGCCTTGCCGTAGTCTATGGGCTGTTTTTCCCTGACATAGAGCTTTACCGGAGTTTTTTTCTCAGCCGTAGCAATGTAGTTGATTATTTCCTGTGCGTTCATGACATAAGATCCTTCATGTTGTAGAGTCCGCTCTTCTTTCCGATCAGGAAGGCCGCTGCCTTCAGGGCTCCTTCCGCAAAGAGAGTTCGGTTATGAGCTTCATGTACCAGTGTAAGGGTTTCGGACCCTGTGGAGATATGGATTTCGTGCCGTCCGAAATAGTTGCCCATTCTCAGCGAATGGATTCCTATCTCTTCCTTGGTTCTCTTTCCGTTCTCCGGCCTGCCAATGTTGTAGACAGCCTGAGGCCTGGCCTCCTTTATGGAGTTAGCAAGAAGCAGTGCCGTTCCGCTCGGAACATCCACCTTCCTGTTGTGATGGGTTTCCACGATTTCGATATCCGCATCAGGAAAGGCCGCTGCAGCCTTTTTCGCTATGTCAGCAAGTACGGCTACCCCTACGCTCATGTTCGCGCTGTAGAACACGGGAATGCTCCGGGAAGCCTTCTCTATGATGGCCTTCTCTTCCGCAGTATGGCCTGTCGTGGCCACAACGACAGGGAGTTTCATGCTGATGCAGTAATCCATAAGGTCCTTGACTCCGGTATGGAAAGAGAAGTCCACGACCACATCGGATTCAGCTTTGCAGGAATTGAAACTCCTGAAAAGCTCCGCTGTCTCTGTCTCGACATCGGGACTGACTCCGCCTGCAAAGGTGGAGCCCTCATATCCTGACTGCACGAGTGAGTATACGATCTGCCCCATATGGCCTGTAATGCCATGAACAAGTACTCTCATCGGTCCTCCGGTTCAGCCGATAAGGCCGTGATATCTCATGAGCTGCAGGAGATTTGCCTCATGCTCGCTTTCCATTTCGGTAAGCGGAAGCCTGAGGATATTCTTCCCGAAGCCCATTGCGGAGACTGCTGCCTTTGCGGGAATGGGATTGACCTCGCAGAACAGTGCATTGATAAGAGGAATGAGATCCATCTGCATCTTTGCGCTCTCCTTCACCTTGCCTTCAAAGTAGAGATGGCACATGCGGCTTGTCTCTGCAGGCATGATGTTGGAAAGAACGGAGATGACACCCTGCCCTCCGACAGAAAGCATCGGGACTATCTGGTCATCGTTTCCGCTGTAGATATCCAGCCTGTCGCCTACGAGGGCTGCTGTCTCGACAATCTTGGAGATATTGCCGTTGGCTTCCTTTATGGCCACTATCCTGTCGTGCCTTGCAAGTTCGACATAGGTTCTGGGCTCGATGTTGACACCGGTCCTAGAAGGAACGTTGTACACGATCAGGGGTTTGTCGGTTGCATCGGCAATGGAATAATACATCTTCACAAGGCCCTTCTGGGTTGCCTTGTTGTAGTAAGGAGTCACGACAAGAAGGCCGTCAACTCCGACCGAACAGGCATACTGGGAGAGCTCGATTGCATAGGGAGTCTCGTTGGAACCTGTTCCGGCAATGACGGGAACCCTGTGGTTGACCTTCTCCACAGCATACTTGATCACTGCCTTATGCTCTGCATCGGAGAGAGTCGAGCCCTCACCGCTTGTTCCGGCGATGACAAGAGCATCTATGCCCTTCTCTATCTGCCAGTCGATAAGGCGACCGAAGCTTTCATAATCGACTCCGTTCTCTGTAAACGGTGTAACCAATGCCGTGGCGGCTCCACGGAAGATAGGTTCTTTTCCTTTCATCTTGTTCTCCCTCTACTGCAAGAAAACAAAAAGGCCAGCGCTCATGCGTTGGCCTGGTTCATGTCTCTTAAAAGAAGCATTAATACATAGCTCTCCGCATAAGCGACAGTCGTGCAGATCTTATCTGTCCGACCAAGGGAGGTTCGCAGGGCCTCTCTTTCGGCGGCATCCCCTTTCGCTTTGGCAACGCCCCTGCAAGGGCTTTGGCACCGAAGCTACTCTTGTCAGCCGCGCCTCTATCATTTAGTGCAATATGTTGTCTGTACTTAAGCACAATTGTTTCTGTGTGTCAATACAATATCAGTTCTGATCATCCGATGAATCTTCTTTCTCGTCTTCCATGATCGAGAAATCATCCTCATCCTCAAGATGATTCTCCTTTATCTCGTCGTAATCCGCATCATAGTCATCCGCAAGGTTCGGGTTCCAGTCGACTGGACGTTTGGTTATGGTCATATCGCCGAAGAGCTCCGGCTGGTCCACCAGAATCATCTTGTCCTTTACCGCTTCAAGAACGGCAAGGAAGGCGCAGATTACATGCATTGGGGTCTTGTGGACGATGATCTCCGAGAATGTGATCTGATCCCTGGTCTCGAAAAGCTCGTTCATCAGGGCGATCTTTTCCTTCTCCGAAACATCCTCATAGACGTTGAAGACCTTTTCCTCGATGAAGTCATAGCTCTTCATCATCTCCATGAAGGTCTCCATGAGGTCCTTGGTGGTCACATCCTCCCAAAGCTCCTCGTCGGAGAACGGAAGCTGGAATTCGGAAGCCTTGCGCTCGATGTTGAAGTTGTCGGAGCCTTCGTTGCCCATAAGCAGCTCCGAGTATTTCTTGAACTTGGAATACTCGAGGAGCCTCTCTACGAGTTCTTCTCGCGGGTCTGCATATTCGTCGCCGAACTCGAGGTCCTTGATGGGCAGCATCATCTGGCTCTTTATCCAGATCAGCTCTGCAGCCATCTTGTAGAACTCCGAGAGGTCCCCCAACCCTATTTCCTTGGCATGGTGCAGATACTCCAGGAACTGGTCGGTGATCTCCGATATGGGGATATCGTAGATGTTGACCTCGGCCTTCTGTATCAGAGCCAGAAGCAGATCGAGAGGACCTTCGAACTTTTCGGTCTTGAAAGCAACCATTATCAGATTTCCGTCAATTCAGCAGCATCGGCAGAAGGAACGCCTTTCGCCACGCCGTTTCCGAACATTGCCTGTCTGAGCTTTCCGTCGAGCTCTGCAAGGACATCCGGATTCTGCTTGAGGAAGTTCAGGGTGTTGTCACGGCCCTGGCCGATCTTCTCACCGTTGAACGAATACCATGAGCCCATCTTTTCGATGAATCCGTAACGAAGGGCACCGTCGAGAATTCCGCCAGCATAGGAGATGCCTTCATCGAACATGAGGTCAAGCTCGACCTTTCTGAACGGAGGTGCAACCTTGTTCTTGACGATCTTTACCCTGACGCGGTTTCCCACAAACTCGTCGGAACCCTTGCTGATTGTCTCGATCTTCCTGACATCCATTCTGATGGAGCTGTAGAACTTGAGTGCATTTCCGCCTGTGGTTGTCTCGGGATTGCCGAACATGACGCCGATCTTCATTCTGATCTGGTTGATGAAGATGATGGTTGTCTTGCTCTTTGCAAGTATGGCAGTCAGCTTTCTGAGAGCCTGGCTCATGAGACGGGCCTGAAGACCCATGTGGGAGTCTCCCATGTCGCCTTCGATCTCCGCCTGAGGCGTGAGTGCGGCAACGGAGTCGACGATGATTATGTCAACTGCTCCGCTTCTTACTAGGGACTCTGCAACTTCCAGAGCCTGCTCTCCGCTGTCCGGCTGGGAGATCCACAGCTCATCCGTGTTGACTCCGAGTTTCTTTGCATAAGTCGGATCAAGGGCATGCTCAGCATCGATGAAGGCGGCAATTCCGCCGGCCTTCTGGGCTTCTGCAACGGCATGGAGGGCCAATGTTGTCTTACCTGAGGACTCCGGTCCGTATATCTCGATGACTCTTCCGCGGGGATAACCACCTACTCCGAGAGCTTCGTCGAGAAGAATGGAACCGGAAGGAATTACATCGATGTTGGCAGCAACGGGATTGTCACCCAGCTTCATGAGAGATCCCTTTCCGAACTCCTTGTCTATCTGGGCCCTTGCAGCCTCGAGAGCTTCGAGTTTCTGCTTCTTTACATCGATAACTTTAGTCTCTGCAACCTTTTCCTTAGCCATATCAATCTCCTGTATATCTCACCCTTTTACCATTATCTGACAAACAGCTGGTCGGAATCCATCAGAATCGTCACAGGTCCGTCATTCTCATAGCACACATGCATATGGGCTCCGAACTGCCCATGTTCAACCCCAAGCCCCAGCTCCCTGAGATCTTTCATGAAAACCTCATAGAGCCTCTCTGCCAGCTCGGGATTGCCGGCTTCATCGAAAGAAGGCCTGTTTCCCCTCTTCATGCTGGCATATAGCGTGAACTGGCTCACGACCAGAACCTTCCCTCCGACATCCGAGACGCTGAGGTTCATCTTCCCGTTCTCGTCCTGGAATATCCTCATCCTGGCAATCTTTGATGCCATCTTTGCACAGATCTCTTCCGAATCCAAATCACAGACACCCAGATAGACAAGAAGCCCAAGGCCGATACCGCCGGTAACGGTTCCGTCAACTGTAACACTGGCATCTCTGACGCGTTGGACAACGGCTCTCATGAATTCTCCCCCTGGCCACTGGACATTTTCCTGACAAACAGAGTCTTGTCCGGGGCGTTGAAGTATGCCGACCCTGCAACCGCCACATCTACACCGCTTTCTGCAACTGCAGAGATGGTCTTGAGGTTTACACCGCCGTCTATGGAAATGAGATAGCGTCTTGATCCTCTGACATCATGCAGCCAACGTACCTTGTCCAGAGTCTCGGGAATAAGCCCCTGCCCTCCGAATCCCGGGTTAACGCTCATTATCAGCACAAGATCCAGATCATCAAGGTAATCCTTCAAATCGGTCACGGGAGTGTCTGGTTTAACGGTAAGGCCGCATTTGATACCGAAGCTTCTGATCAGATCCAAAGTAGCCTTTATATCCTTACATGCTTCCGTATGGACCGTGATGCAGTCACAACCTGCCTTTGCAAACTCCTCTATGAATCTGGAAGGTTCTTCAACCATCAGATGAGCATCGAAGAACAGACTCGTGCACGGGCGAATGTCCTTTATGAACTTTGCACCGAATGTGATGTTGGGCACGAACATGCCGTCCATGACATCCAGATGTACCCATGAGGTTCCGCTGTGCTCTATCTGTGACAATGCGCCTCTGATGTCCGAGAAATCCGCGGACAGTACCGAAGGGGCGATGATGATGCTTCTTTCCATGGCCCAATAGTAGCATAGCTGAAACATCTTTTAAAGATATTTGAGGCCGTTTTAAGTGAAATTCCTTAACATTTTGCAAGTATTATCAGTCTGCAAATAACAAATTTTGCATTAAAATAACAAAATTTAAGCGCTGTCCACAGGAACAGCGCTTTATACGTATTAACGAGAAAATCAGCTATGGGTTACGCTGAAGTTCCACCTTCTAAGGACTGCGGTCTTCTCTTCCTCAGTCATCTTTCCGAGGACAGCACTGTACAGAACGTCAGTTACGAAGATCTGCAGGATTCTGGTAAGGGTTGAACCTGTTCTGAACTCATATCCTGAAGCAGGGATCTGGAGCTTGACATCTGCAAGTCTTGAAAGGTGGTTATGACCGATCTTGGTAAGTGTGATGAGCTTACCGCCGGATTCCTTTACAGCCTTTGCAGCCTGGTTGACCAGCTGGTCCTCACCGAAGTAGGAAATGCCGAATGCAACCATGTCATCTGTAAGTGAATAGGACTGGGCGATCTGGAGGTTGACATCCTTGGAGTAGATGACGTTCTTTCCAAGTCTGGCAAGCTTGTACTGAAGGTCGCTCAGGATAACTTCAGCTGAACCCTGACCGAGCAGAAGAACCGTCTTGGCCTTGTTGATGACCTCTGCGGCAGCATCAACCGTCTTCGGATCCAGGACTGATTCGAGGTTGCTGAGGTTTTTGCTGGTGAATTTGATGTACTGGACAATAAGGTCTCTGGTGCTCAGACCGCTGTCATAGAAGTTCTCCATGACCTGTTCCGGCTCCTCATCCTTGCCTTCATTTGAGAAGACCTCTCTCGAAAGGCGGATCTTGAAGTCCGAGTATCCATCTACGTTCAGTCTCTTGCACAGTCTTACGACGATTGCCGGGCTGGATCCTGCTGCGGCAGAAAGCTCTGTCATTGTCATGAAAAGCGGTGCCGAGGGGTTCTGGAGAACGTAGTCAGCGATTTTTCTCTCCGATGCCGGGAGTTCCTTTTCTATCTGTTCAATTAACGTTAAAAAGCTCTGCATGAGTTAAATATACACCTATTCATGCCCGTTGTAAAGAATTTTTCAATATTGAAAACAAATTTCAGATTTGAAAACATGAAATTTTTATCCATACAAGGTATGGAATTATCCTTTGAGAGTATCGTGCTCCTTTGCGATGTCTTCGATATCCTCGAGCCTGTACCCTATCATCTTTGAGACACCGGGCTCCTGCTGGGTGACACCCAACAGACAGTCGGATCCCATTACGGTTCCCTTGTTATGGGTGATGATGATGAACTGGCTCTTGTCCTCGAACTTGTCCAGAACGCGCATGAAGGCTCCGACGTTTCGGGCATCCAAAGCAGCATCTATCTCATCGAGGATACAGAACGGCGAAGGCTTGACCATATATGTGGCAAAGAGAAGAGCCACAGCAGTCATTGAACGTTCTCCACCTGAGAGAAGACCTAGTTGCAGCATCTTCTTTCCCGGCGGCTGGGCCTTGATGTCTATACCGGATTCCAGGATGTTTTCCTCGTCGGTAAGCACAAGCTCTGCCTTTCCGCCTCCGAAGAGCGTGGTGAACATCTCCTGGAAGTTGACTGATATCTGTCCGTAGGTCTCGAGGAACATCTCCTCGCTTCTTCTCCTGATTTCGGCGATGACTTCTTCCAGATCGTTCTTGGCCTTTGTCAGGTCTTCGAGGTTCTTGCTGTAGAAGTCATAGTTCTTCTTTGCCTCGTTGAATTCCTCTTCGGCCATATAGTTGATGAATCCGAGTCCCTCTATCCTCTTCTTGACGGAATCGAGCTCTGCCTTGAGCTCCTCATCGGAGGCTGTGATCTCATGGTCGTTGAACTCCTTGAGGCTCTTCTGATAGTTGTCGAAGAAGTCGGTGAAGATCTTCTGGATGCTTTCCTGGACGCCCTTGATGTTCTCTCTGGCAGTAGCTACCTCGACAGCCAATTCCTGCTTGCGCTGGAACTTGCCCTGGAACTCGGTATTGTTCTGGGTCATCTCCTGGGTCTTCTGCTCGATGGTCAGATTCAAGGCGGAAAGCTCTTCCTTGAGGCTTCTGATGATATCGAGGGTATCGGCCTTGCTGTTCTTGAGTTCATCGATCTTTTCAAGTATCTCGTTGACCTTGCTTTCTTCGGCCTGAACTGCGGTATTTGCATCCGTGAAATCGAATTCCATCTGCTGCAGGCTTGCCTTGAGCTCGGAAATGGAAGTCTTGAGGGAGTCGATGCGGGCCTTGAACTGGACTTCGTCAAGCTCCAGGTCACGCTGGTCGGATTCCTTGAGGATAAGAAGCCTTGAAAGCCTTTCGTTCTCGGCCTGCAGATCCGCTATCTTGTTGCGGTTCTCGGCTTCCTTCTCATATGAAGCGGCAAGTGCCTCGTCAAGCTTGCGCTTGGTCTCCAGGGTTCCTTCGGGTGATGTGAACTCATCGAGGAAGGTCGGGATGGTACCGCTGTATTCCTGGAAAAGGCCCTTGATTTCGTCAATCTGCTCAAGGATGGATTCCTCTGTCTGGTCAACAGCTTCCTGGAATACGCTTCTGTCGAAATCGACCGTAGATATATCGCGAAGGAAGGAAATCTTCTGCTGAAGGATATTGCGGGTCTTGGTGAACTCCGCAAGCAGAGCCTTTTCGGCCTTAGCTCTCTGTGCAGAACTGTATCCACTGCCCTTTATGTTCTCTTCAAGCTTGTTGGCGATGTCATTTGCAAGATCACTGATCTGTGCGGTGATCTGGATCCTTTCAGCTGAAATACCCTCGTTCAGTTCGTTCAGTTCATCGATATCGACCTGATGCATTACACGGTCGCTCTTGATCTTGAGGATCTCTTCCTTGGCTTTCTCTATGCTTTCCTGTGTCAGTCGCAGATTCTCGGCGGTATTCTCCATGTCGCTGATCTTCTCTTCCAGACGGACCTTGTCATGGTCCATTCTTTCCTGAACCTGGAGAGCTTTGTCCTTGGCCTGCCTTGAACGCTGTGAGATATCGCTGAATCTTTCGTTGAAGATTTCAATCGAGTAATTGAAGGAGTTCACTTTCTCCTCGAAGGCACGTACCTTTCCGGAAAGATCCTCCCTCGTTGTCCTCATGTCTTCAAGTTCCTGCTGCTGCTTGTCCAGATCCTCACGTGCGTTGGAAAGAGTCGCTTCGATGGTACTGGATTCGAGTTCAAGCTTATCCAGCTCATTCTGCCTGAAGTCTTTAAGTTTAGTCAGAGACTGGACATAAGAAAGCTGTAGGTCAACCTCGAGCTTTTCCCTCTGGGCTGTCAGCTCACGATGCTTGAGGACCTTGTCAAGCTGGACCTTCCTGGAGTTGTACTGACGCTCTGCTTCCTTGAACAGAAGCTCAACCTGAGCCATGTTCTCGTCGGTCTTCTGTAGCTTTCTTGCTGCTTCCTCGCTTTGCTGCTTGAAGCGGCTGATTCCCGAAGCTTCCTCGAAGATATAGCGCCTGTCCTCAGGCTTCATCAGAAGGATCTGGTCAATCTTTCCCTGCTCCAGGATGCTGTATGCAGCCTTGCCGACACCGGTATCCATAAAAAGTTCCCTGATGTTTCTGAGCAGGCACTTTTCACGGTTGATGAAATACTCGTTGTCGCCGTTTCTGAAGGCACGTCTCTTGATCTCTACTTCCGTCGCATTGATATTGAGGATTCCCGTCTCGTTGTTGAGCGTGAGTATGACCTCGCACATGGGCATGGGCTTTCTCTTGTCTGTACCGTTGAAGATGACATCCTCGCGCTTGCTGGCTCTGATAGTGCTCAGTGCCTGCGTGCCGAGAACCCACTTCACGGAGTCGACGACATTGCTCTTTCCGGAGCCGTTGGGGCCCAGAAGAGATGTAATTCCATCTGAGAACTCGAATTTCGTCCTATCTGCGAAGGATTTGAAGCCAAAGAGCTCGACTGATTTCAGAAACATATGTTTTTTATAGCATAAATCACAGTATTTTTCCACAATGACAAAGCATTCGTTTTGCATTAAAATCAAGGCATGGAAAGCCAGTTGTCACTATTCGAGGAACCGGTCTACAACATAGTCATCGGCGCCGATGAAGCCGGTCGCGGTCCGCTTGCCGGACCGGTATGCGCAGCTGCAGTTGTCCTTCCGGCTGACTTCCCAATTGAAATCCTTGCCGACTCCAAGGCGCTCTCCGAAAAGAAACGCAATCTTGCCGAGCCCATCATCAAGGAAAAGGCAATCGCCTGGGCCGTAGCCTGGGGCACGCCGGCCGAGATCGATACCATCAACATCCTTCAGGCCTCTCTTCTTGCCATGAAACGAGCCTATCTGCTTGTAAAACAACAACTTAAATCCAAAGGCATCGAAGCCGATATCCTTCTTGTGGACGGCAACAAACGCCCTGATGTCGACATCCTCTGCAAGGCCATAGTAAAGGGCGATGCCACCGAGCCCGCGATAATGGCGGCATCCATCCTCGCCAAGAACGCCCGTGACCGCTTCATGGTATGTGCATCAAGACGCTGGCCACAGTACGGTTTTGAAAAACATAAGGGCTACCCGTGTGCTTCACACAAGGCAGCCCTCCGTCAGTTCGGACCTAGTCCGATACATAGATTGACCTTCAAATACTGATTTAAAATCCGATTGTTAGTACAGAAGCAGGCATACATGCGTTTTGTACTAACTTCTTAGTATATTTCACCGGCATAAGCGGTATCGTACTAACTATTGTCGCTTTCCCTCTTGCTTGCGTTGATCTTCATGTAGTCAACAGCCTTCTGGAACTCGCGGATGAACTGTCCCAGATCTTCGGGATAGACAATCACGCTCTGGCGCACATAGCGGCCCTCGTCAGCTGTACCCTTGCTCTCAACGATGTTAAGGAACATGTCCCCCTTGTAGTTCTCCTTGACATTGAAGAAATACGTTCTGTCATTGGTAACGAACCTTGTTGAAAAAACCTCACCTCTCTGACCCATGGGGACATCTCCTTCGCTTTGATATAAAAAAACCACGCATGGCGTGGTCACTTAGCGCCCGACGGGAGTCGAACCCGCGTCTTCAGCTTGGAGGGCTGAGGTAATACCGTTATACCACAAGCGCACGTACTCTGTACTTATATTCAAAAACCCGAAATACGTCAAGTACATCAAAGAACGATTCTGGTTCCTGTTTCTCCGTTAAGTGCCTGCAGTGCTTTGTCCAGCGATGTTATCAGGGCAACCCTGCCCTTCTTGCTTCTGGCAAACTGCACACATGCATTGACCTTGGGAAGCATGCTGCCCGGGGCGAACTGCCCTTGACCTGCATACTCTTCGGCTTCCGCTACAGTCATCTCCGAGAGCCACTTCTCATCCGGAGTCTTGAAGTTGATTGCCACCTTCTCGACTGCAGTAAGAATGATGAGAATATCGGCATCCACCAGCTCGGCAAGCTTCTCGGAAGCATAATCCTTATCTATTACGGCAGGAGTACCGTACAGAAGGCCGTCCTCGCGTCTGACTACGGGAATTCCGCCTCCGCCTACGGTAATAACCACATTCCCTGCGGCAATAAGGCGTTCTACGGTCTTCTTCTCGATTACATCAATCGGATTCGGTGACGGGACAACGCGCCTGTAACCGCGTCCGGCATCCTCGACCATCGTGTAGCCCTTTTCGCGCATGAGCTTTGCAGCAGCTTCCTTGTCGTAGAATCCTCCCACAGGCTTGGTCGGATTCTGGAAAGCCGGATCGTTCTCGTCTACAAGCACCTGGGTGACTATGGTGCTTACTTCCTTATCTATTCCCCTCTGCTTGAGCTCGTTTCCGATGGCATTCTGAAGATGATAGCCGATATATCCCTGGCTCATAGCTCCGCACTCCGGGAAAGGCATATCGCTCTTTATTGCTCCGGAGCGCGATGCAGTGGCAAGGCCGAGGTTGATCATACCTACCTGTGGTCCGTTGCCATGGGCGATGATTACCTCGTTGCCCTCCTGGATAAGATCGACAATGGGTTTTGCGGTTTCACGCACGAGTTCCAACTGTTCATACGGTGTATTTCCAAGCGCATTACCGCCGAGTGCAATGACTATCTTCTTCATTCATAAACCTCAAGACAAGATTGGCTAAATGAAGTATAGACCCCTATGCAACAAAACGCAACAAAATTGAATCAGATATATGTTACGACGTGTATATAGATGTTTCCCGTATACATACCGCCTGCAAGATTTTCAGGAGTATTGTTGAAGGTTTGTTCCGATGCCTGTGGGATAGCAATGGATATCGTACCCGAATCGAACCAACGGACATATTTATCCGGTTGCTTGTCATATGTAGTTTCACCTGGTAATACAAGATAATTTGTTCTCAAGATCGGAGTATCTTTCATCCATCCGTCCGTACCGTCATATGTAATTGACACCCCTGTTGTTCCGGGACCATCGGAGTACTTATAACCTCGTTCTGAATTAAGATAAGCAATGAAATTGATGCTGTTGGATGAAGAATCGATCTCACTTATTGCTCCGGTATTCGGATTCGTAAAACGCAATGTGAATTTGCTTATGGAAGCACCGGATGTTGTCTGACCGGACGGGGAACTTGACAGGTATAAGTATACAAGGCCGTCAGAATTACCGTTTTTAACGGAATTCGTGGTATAGCCATAAGTTGCGATATCAGTCTGCTGTCTGGTTTCATATAACTGTGCAATATCGATAGATGTTGCAGCAGGAAGGCGGGAAATGCTCATGATTGATGTCATGCTCGAATCAGGTTTGTGATTCGGTTTATAAGTGCCCGCCAGATGAAGATCATACTGCTGCTCAGCACCGTTAGAACAAGAAATCGTAAACCTGACAGTAGCAGTATAGTACTCATCTGTGGGGAGAAGATGATAGATTGTTCCACCATATTCCACCTGGTCATTTACTGTATCTACAGGAAGATCCATTACAAGAGCACAATCCCACCATATCGCATCATAATTCTTTACAACGCTGGCTGGTACGGTGATTGTATCGGTTCCCGAACTTGAATGAGGCTGGTTTCCCATGTGCCATGAATAATTGGATATATCAAGGTCAGATGATCCGTTTTTGCCTCGGCAGAAGAAATCGATGCCGAAAGGACGTTTATAATCCTCATTTCCTATGAGCGTATAGCACCACTCAGATGAAACCAACTCAGCCTTGATAGTGATATCTCCATAGGCTTCATACTGATTGTTCACTTTATGCCTGACTTCAGTAATTCCGATTACAGCCAGATTCTGGGGCCAGTAATACTTACCTGTATCTCGCAGGTTCGTTGCATCAGTTGTATTGTTGCCGGTAAAACTGGAATTAGTCAGGTGGGAGAGAAATGCATTTGAACCGAGATCGACTACGGTACATCTGTCATTCTGGCGCATATAAGGCTGCAAAGCAAAGCTTGACAACAAACAGAGGAATAAGAATAGAACGGATGTCAGAACCTTCTTCATATCACATTCCCTCCAGAAGGAAAGTAACCGTAGCGTGGTATGTGCCGTCAGGAACCAAAGCTTCATTGGATTTGTTTGCATCTGAGGTTTCATCCAGCATGAACAGTACAAACTGATTCTCACCGGTCGAAATTATAGGTGTGTTAAAACCCGTCAAATGCGAAATGTTTTCGAGATTGAAGGTTGTAGATTCCCCGCTATGAACAGTGATGTATTCTGATCTGGTTGAATATGAACCGCCGCTGTCTTCGCCGAGATAAGAAAGTCGGAATTTCAAATAATAGCCGACGGAACTACTACCGTTGATAAGATCGCTTGCAGATATCTGAAGTGTTCTGGTTGGATAGTTTGTAGCGATAATCCAAGTTGCAATTACTCTACCCTGCATCGGTTCGGAACTGTAAGCAACATCGCTTCCCAACAAATCAAAAGGAAATCCTGTTGAACCGCTTCCTTCGGATTGAATGGGAAATACATTTACGATGCAGTATTTTTTTATGAAACCACGCAAAACAATTTCTTTTGAATTGTTTCCGATAAGTTTCTCGGTTGCTGCGCTGATACTGACCAGAACCATCAGCAGGAGAATCAGGATAAGCAAAACACGTTTCATTTCCTTCCCTCCTTATACCGAAGAAATCACCAGTCTGACTCTGGAGAAGTATCTCATGTTCGCTTGCGGTGTTTTGCTGCCGAAATTCGGCTTCATATTGAATACTATGTAATTGGTTACCTTGTTTTCTCCGATTCCGGGTAGCGTTTCGCTACCATTGATTTTTGGAATATTATTCTGAGACACATAGGAACCGTTTGTGAGTTTCGAAGCAGTAATCTTGCTTGTTAAAGTTCCATGTGCTCCGGATCCGCTTACTGATGTAATCGTAGTTGTATCATTGCTTGTACTGAAAGCACCTCCGAATGCCCATTTTGTAGAGTAAGCGTATGTATTCGTATTATAAGAACAACCTTCAACGGTTGTGGCATTCATCATTGATGTGTTTGTTGTATAAGTTACTGAAAAGATATCATAAGGATCATACTCATTAACAAACGGATAGAAATAGAGGTCGATAGTAATGTTTTTTCTCGAATTGGTTTTTACCTCGATTATAAGAGCATTTTGTGTCGTCTGGTTTTTATGGGTTACAGTATAGGTTGAAGAAGTTCCTGAGATATCCGAATCATCGAAATTCGCTATCCTGATTTCATAACCAAGTTCTGGTAACGGTGGATTCTTATATGCAGAAAAATCAAGAGTCGTGGTAGCTCTGTTGTTTTCTTCATCAACACAGAAGACAGGAAACAGCAGGATAAGACATAAGAAAATGAAGGTTATCAGTTTTCTCATGTTGCCACCTCAACTCTAATGGTCCCGGTAAGCTTCTTTGCAGGATAATCATCAATATAATCTGCAAAATCAAAAGAAATGGGATAGTAGAATGTAACGTTATCATCGGCACTGGGAGAATTGTCGCCGGTAAACGAAACAGATTTGCCATCAAGGGACTCAACATTCACATCAATAGTTTCAATAGCAGAAAGATCATCATTGACATATCTATAAACAGTCGTTTTATATTTGCCCCAGAAATCAGGCATTTCATTATCCAGAACTTTAAGCGGGGTAAAAGTAAGACTGATAGTATAAATTCCTGTCGATCTGTTCGTGTAAACTGCAGCTTTGACCTGAGGAGTTGAGAGACCTTTGGTAAGATCAATCTGATATCCGGTAATTCTTGTATTTTTGCTATCCGTAAAATAGATGTCGTTGATAGACTGTTGAACAGATCGCATGAAGAAATACTTGAATTCCACAACACCTGTTTCTGCAAAGGCAGAGAAGATAGATAAAAAGAGAATAATCAAAATAGCTAAATAACTGATTCTGTACCTCTTCATTTACTAACCTCAACTAAATATTACTAATTGTTTAGTTTAGCTGTCAACTTAATTTGAAAAATTTTTCAAAGAATCTAAAAAAAGATGAAAAATATTTTCTTTAATGTAACAAAAAAGGACACCCTTTCGGATGTCCCTGTGTGCAATACGGCACTGGTTGAGCTATCAGTAAGCCTTGGAATTGCGCATTTTCTTGACTTTCAGCATCTGCTTGCGGGCAAGTGCCTTCTTCTTTCTGTGCTCAATTGCGGAGGGCTTCTCGAAGTACTCGCGCATCTTGAACTCGCGGATCACGCCTTCCTTCTCAACCATTCTCTTGAAACGCTTGATAGCTTTCTCAAGTGGTTCAGTCTCATCGACTTTCACGTATGCCATATAACTCACCCCCTCTGCCCCTCGGCTCAAGAATCCTTTGCAATCTATCATTACGTGAGGACTTTGTCCACACCAATTTGCAATTATTTCACGTAATATTTCATTCCGTGAAAAGGCCGTCCGTCATCAGATTAAGGCCGATACCCCTGATATCGGTCGCCTCGACATCACAATCGGACGGAAGAACGCACCTGAGAGTATACAGACTTGTATTGAAGAACTCCGGCAGTTCCTCTTCATTCGGAGGAAGAACACGCAGCGCATCCGTTACGGCTCCACCGAGATTTACGATTATCTCATTATCCATAAGCGAGATGAAACCTACTCTCTTCAGGTTCTCGTCGAAAGAAAGAAGCCTGTCGAGCTCAGGACTCGGACTATGGGATACGAGATAGCCGTCCTCGAATTCAAAACGCACTTTCTGCCGCTTGCCCAGCACTACAACATCTGCTGTGAAGAAACCGCCTGCAGACTTTCTGTCTGCAAGGAAGCTGAGCCTGTCGAAATCCATGCTGCTCAGAAACTGTCTTCCGGATGCAAGCTCTTGGTTTCCGCCGTAGAACAGAGTCTCTTCCGGAACATCGAAAGTGAAGTCGGTTCCCTCACCTGCAATTCTCATTCTGACGATTTCGCTTTCATTGAGACGCTGCATCCTGTATTCGGAAACAAGTCCCAGATTTGAGATATTGTAGCTGATCTTGCGCTCCAGAGCCTGCCAGGCCTCAAGATCATCCTCGTCGAAGACATCCACGACGCACCATGGAACGGCAATCCTGCGACCTAGCACCACAGGTTCAGCAAGATGCCCGAGCTTCTGGATTGCTCCCATGTCCGTGGGTTCGACAACGATATCGAGGATTTTCCCTTCAAGATTACGTTTTCCCTTATGTGAGAGCCTGAGCATGGCATATCCGGTAGGAAGATGTGCAGGAGGCTGCGGATCGAACTCAAGAACCTGAAGCGGTTTTCCCTTCTCTATCACAACAATCTTGACTGTGACATCAGTCACTGCAAGTGCAATTCTGGCAATTGTTTTTGCAAAATCGACATCCCTTTCATCCGTATTGATGGAAAGGGCATCACCGACTCTCAATGAGAGAAGATCCTTTACTATCGTGTTTGCGTAGTTTTCGTATCTGTCCATAATCAGCTGTTCAAAAGACAGGCTATTCTTGCACCTTCAAGCGTAAAGCCAACATCGGCCCTGTTGACGTAGATGGCACCTTCCAGATAGCGGGAGAAACCTCCGGTGGCAACGACAATGACCTTGTGTCCTACTTCCTTCTCGATTTGGTCAACAATGCCCTTGAGCTGGCCTATGAAGCCGTAGATTACGCCTGCGCGTATCGATGCTACGGTATCACGCCCCAATACGGTTTCCGGAATATCGAGCCTGATTTCCGGAAGCTGTGCTGCATTCTCGAACAGTGCCTTGACGGAAGTCATCATGCCCGGACCGATCGTAACACCCAGAACTTTTCCCTCGGGTGATACCGTCTCAGTCGTGAAAGCAGTTCCGAAATCTGCAACGGTCACATACTCATTCGGGTAGATCCTGTGGGCAGCGATGAGATTGCAGAGGATATCGGAACCGAGCTCTTCGGGAATCGATTCCTTTACGAGTCCCGTTTCAATATTCCTGGAGATTTCAAGAGGTTCTAAGCCGACTACTGTTCTGACTGCTTCTATGATTGAACCTGTCAGATTAGGAACAACGCTGCTGAGAACGGCTTTGTCGCACTTTATTCCGTTCAGGATAGCTCGTACTTCCGGTACGGCCTTCTTGCTCTTTGTCTTGACTCTTTGTTCTGCAGACCAGGACTGTCCATCATGAATCGAGATGGAAATGTTGGTGTTACCAATGTCTATACCCAAAATGCGATCGTTCATCTTCATCCTCAGAGTGCAACAGCATTCTTGGAGCCGTACATCTCCATTCTAAGAGCCTTGATTGCAGGATCAGACATGTAGTCATCGAACTTCATGTAGCGGTCGATAAGTCCCTTAGGAGTGAACTCGATGATCCTGTTTGCAATCGAATCGACGAACTGGTGGTCATGCGAGTTGAAAAGCACCACACCGTTGAAGTCTATAAGGCCGTTGTTGAGGCTTTGGATTGCCTCGAGGTCAAGATGGCTTGTCGGCTCATCGAAGATGAGACAGTTGGCGCCTTCGAGCATGAGCTTGGCCAGAACACAGCGGACTTTCTCTCCTCCGGAAAGGACCTTACAGCTCTTTAGTGCCTCATCTCCTGAGAAGAGCATTCTGCCGAGGAATGATCTGAGGTATGTCTCATCGGCATCCTCCACGAACTGTCCCAGCCAGTCTGTTATGCTCATGTCTTCCATGAACAGTGCATCATTGTTCTTCGGGAAGTAACCCTGGCTTGTCGTGACACCCCAGAGGTACTCGCCGCTGTCCGGCTGCATGTTGCCTGTAATGATCTCGAAGAGAACGGATTTCGCAAAGTGGTTGGGACCTACGAATGCAATCTTATCTCCATTGTTAACAAGGAGATTGAGGTTGTCCAGGACCTTCTGACCGTCGATGACCTTTGTAATTCCCTTAATCTCGAGGATGTTTTTTCCGCACTCACGGTTAGGCTTGAATGCAACATACGGGAAGCGCCTGCTGGACGGCTGGATATCGTCGATTGTCAGTTTGTCGATAAGCTTCTTTCTGCTTGTTGCCTGGCGTGCCTTGGCGACATTGCTTGAGAAGCGGAGGATGAACTCCTTGAGCTCGGCGATCTTCTCTTCCCTTCTCTTCTTCTCATCCTTCATCTGCTTGGCAATCAGCTGGCTGGACATGTACCAGAAGTCGTAGTTTCCGACATAGAGCTGAATCTTGCCGAAGTCGATATCTGCTATATGAGTACAAACCGTATTCAGAAAGTGTCTGTCGTGCGAAACGACTATAACAGTATTGTTGAACGTGCTCAAAAAGTCCTCAAGCCAGTGGATGGACTCAAGGTCCAGGTGGTTGGTCGGCTCGTCCAGAAGCAGGATGTCAGGGTTTCCGAAAAGAGCCTGTGCAAGAAGGACTCGGACCTTCACATTGTCCTCGACGTCCTTCATCAGCTTTTCATGCATGGGAACGGGGATTCCGAGCCCGTCAAGGAGCACTCCGGCATCTGCCTCTGCTTCCCATCCGCCGAGTTCTGCAAACTCGCCTTCAAGCTCTGCTGCCCTGATTCCGTCTTCTTCGGAGAATTCCTCCTTGGAGTAGATTTCATCACGTTCCTTTCTGACATCGTAAAGCTTTTTATAGCCCATAATTACAGTATCGAGAATGCTGTAATCGTTGAATGCGAAGTGATCCTGCCTGAGAACAGCCATTCTCTGGCCGCTTGTGATGATGACCTCACCTGTATCAGGTTCTATCTCCCCGGAGAGAATCTTGAGGAATGTAGACTTTCCTGCACCGTTAGCTCCGATGATGCCGTAGCAGTTGCCCGGTGTGAACTTAATGTTCACATGTTTGAACAGCACCTGGGTTCCGAAAGAAAGAGAAATGTCAGAAGCAGTGATCATTGCGCACTCCTATAGAAAAAAAGGCTGTCCTAAGACAGCCCATTGAATAGTTCCAAGGGGAATCGAACCCCTGTTTAGAGACTGAGAATCTCCCGTCCTAACCCCTAGACGATGGAACCATCTAGTTTTTCGGTTCTACTGGGATGGAGGGATTCGAACCCCCAAAGGCAGAACCAGAATCTGCAGTGTTACCATTACACTACATCCCAAAAAACAAAGAACATTTGGAGATTACAAGAAACCCTCTGTTCTGTCAATAGCTTTAAGAAAAACAAATCAGCTCTTCTTGAAGGCGCTTACACGGGCGCTTGCAGACAGTTCCATGCCCGATCTTACCCCATCGGCTATATATCTATAGCCCAGTCCTGCGACCATGGCTCCGTTGTCCGTGCAAAGCTTCAGACTCGGGAAGCTGACTTCGTATCCTTTCTGCTCGAAGGCCTTCAGTGAGCTTCTGACAAGCGAATTGGCAGCAACGCCGCCACCGGCCGAAATACGCTTCAGCCCAGTGTCCTTCAGTGCCTTCTCCACCCTCTTGATCAGCATGCCGACTGCAACGCGCTGGAAGCTTGCGGCGATGTTCTCCGGAGTGGCCGGTTTTCCCGTGGAGAAGATATCCAACTGATTGATGACTGCGGTCTTCAATCCGGAATATGAAATATCATATGGATGATAGCTGCTGTCCATCTTGGGACCCGAGAACTTGAATGCAAACGGATCACCCTTCTGCGCCAGCCTGTCGATCATGACTCCACCCGGATAACCCAGGCCATAATGCTTGGCAACCTTGTCGAAAGCCTCTCCGATTGCATCATCCACGGTGGTTCCGAGAACCTCGATGCTGTCGTAGCTGTCAACGCGGCAGATGACTGTATGTCCGCCCGAAAGAAGTACTCCGAGATAAGGATACTCCAGAGGATGCTCAATCTGAGGTGCATACAGATGCGCCCTGATATGGTCGATTCCCACAAAAGGCACATCCAGAACGGCAGCCATTCCTTTAGCGAAATTCAAGCCCACCAATAACGATCCCAGCAATCCCGGCCTTGCAGTGGCGGCAATTGCCCCTATCTGCGATTTGTCTATACCGGCCTGCATGACTGCGGCATTAACAACCTGTGATATCCATTCCGTATGCAGTCTGGAAGCAAGTTCGGGAACTACTCCGTCAAACGGCCTGTGAAGCTCGATCTGAGTTGCTATTACGTTGGAAAGTATGTTTCTGCCATCTTCAACGATGGCTGCAGAACACTCATCGCATGAGGTCTCTATGCCAAGGACGTACATCAGATATCTCCGTCTTTGAAGAAGTCATCCTCGTCTTCTAATTCATCATCAAGATCATCGTAATCGTGGGCGACCTGAATCGGCGAGAACTTGCCTGCAAAGAACATGTCAATAAGTCTCTGCTGATTGGCCTGAGGTGCAGCATCATCTATATAAGATACTATCTCCTTGGAAAGAGGCATCCCATAGACCTTTGCACCGCGCCTGGATTTCTTCTGAGGCATGAGTTCATCATTGTTTGGAACAATCACGATTTTATTCATGTATCAAAAGTACAATCGCACTCACAAATAGTCAACAGTACTTAACAAAAAAACAGACAGCTACGACAGCGGAGATAGCTGGCAAATCAGGATTATCTAGAACAGCTAAGAACGCTGAAACATCGAGGACTGCCATCAACAGCCATTTCCAAATCTAGATCAATTCGCTGTTGTTCGTTGACCTGGCACCGCTGGTTGTATCAGCTGTGATAGCTATATTCGCTATACTCGCTATAAGTGTGCCAGAAAAGGGAATCGACGCTCCGCTACCCCACCTTCGCTGAAAACGCTCCACCGGAGCTTTTTCCCGGCTATGCCGTCGCTCGTTTCGATTCCCTACGTTTATATGCAAACAAGGGGCTGTAACAAAAGTCGGTTTTGCCGGCTGAGGGTTACAGCCCTTCTTTTATGACCAAAACAAGGAAAAAGAGACGCCCG
>JAFUXI010000067.1 GCA_017470995.1 Spirochaetales bacterium | reverse complement strand
CGTTCTGCCTTATCGGAGTAATCGTCAGCCTGCTTGCCTTCGGAAGCTCCATAACGCTGATGAGCGTAGTTGCCCTTGTTGCCCTTGCGGGAACGGTCGTCAACAACGCCATCATCCTTATCGACTACATCAACCAGCTGCGTGACCGGAAGAGGGCGGCCGTGATACTGGGAGTCCAGGAGGATGAAATAGATAAGCCTGGCAGCCCGTACACCCAGGAAACCGGGCGCGGAAAGCTTCTGGATCTTGCCGAGGAGGAGAAGATCCTTGCCCTGAGCATAGTGGAGGGCGGTTCTTCCAGACTCAGGCCGATTCTGATCACAACGCTCACTACTGTCGTGGGAGTCATTCCCATGGCTCTTGCCCTGGGCGAGGGCTCCGAGCTTTATGCCGCAGTGGGTCAGTCGATAGCCGGAGGTCTTACGACCTCGACTTTGATAACTCTGTTCATTGTGCCCGTAATTTATTATATGGGCGAGAAAAAAGCACTTAAACGAAAACTCAGGAGGATACGTTCCCATGAAAAATAGACAAATACTGTCGATTCTGCTTTCACTTCTGATCCTGATCCTGCTTGCAGGCTGTTCCGTGGTATTCGAGGCCGGCATCAGCGGCAAGGTCGTCACCCCAAGCGGAAACAACAAGGTTGCGGTATCCGATGTCAACGTCTTTGCCTATACGGACCAGGGCCTGCGTGATTCGGATTTCGCCAAGTTCCGGGACGGAAGCATTACCCGTCCAAGCGAGGGCTCGGGTTACGTGGCTACCACGACCACCAACGCAAACGGCGAATTCGTAGTCAACAAGATCGTCTGGGAATCCAAGAAGTCCGAGTACGGCAAGACCGCAGATGTGAGCAAGCTCTATCTGATCTTCTATCATCAGGACTACTATCCTGCAAAATCCGAAGCCACGATAATCAGCGGAAGCACGAATTCCAACAACGTATACGTCACGCTCGAGGGCTGCAAGAGCTACACGACAATCAATCTGACCGTGTACGATGTCACCACCGGCAAGGCGATGGCAGCTGCTTCCACGCTCGAATACTGGAAGGACGAGGAGAGCGTGCATGACACAATCGCCCTTTCCGGTGCGGCATCTCTTCCCATCTCGTTTGCCAAGGGCTCCGCTGTTGATGTTACGTTTGTCCTTTCAAGCCCCGGGGACGGATGGAGAATGTGCGACAAGGACGGAAGCCTCATCGAGAGCTTCACCGTCGAGGACGTGGAGGAGGGCTCCCTGAGAGTATCGCTCTACATGAAGAACTATGAGTTCACCCTTCCTGCCTTCAGCGGGGACATCGACGGCTCGTTATCGAATCTCCCGAACATGGACGACGTGGACAACATCTCCGTCAGACTCGCATATGTGGATAAGAACGATACCGTCTGTTTCTTCGCTGAGTCCGACAGCGCAGAGCACAGGACCTACTGCACCAGGAACGTCGTGGGAAACAATGTCTATTTCGAGCACGGGCTCTTCTCGGGAATCGGTTACAGTGACAACTATTCCATAGTCATCAACGAGGAGAACTACCCGGACATCATCGACTGGGATGCCTACACGGGAAAAGAACTATCCGTGAAGCTCCGGCTCTATTTCGACTTCTCGACCCCGAAGTACTATGAATTCAGCTACTCGCCTCTCAGAGATGCTTCTCTGGGCCACATAAAGGATAATCTGGTTGCACTATGAAGAAGACTCTGACTGTCCTTATTTCAGTTCTGATCCTCTTTCCTGCCTTTGCCCTGACGACGGGAGACCTTGAGTCTGCCATGCTGGGCAACAACCCCGATATCCGAAAGGCGAGGGAAGAGGTCAACAAGGCGATGCTGGATGTGCGCGATGCCAAGGCCGGCTACACTCCGACCATTGACCTGACCATAACCGGAAGCTACATAGCCAATCCCATAGACCCGATTAGGGTGAATCTCGGGGACTATGTGGATACCTCAGCCTACGGAATAGGCAACGACTACATAACGCTCTACAACGGGCAGGAGAACATGTACTACCAGTTCTCCCTGTCTCTGACGCAGCCAATCTTCACCTGGGGCAAGATCACCAATGCAGTAAAGCTCTACCAGAAGGTCTACGATGCCAGACTGCTTCAGCTGGAGGACTCGGTGCAGAAACTCCGGACCGAGCTCTGCACCCGCACTGCGGTCCTTCATTACCTTCTTGAAATCCAGGCAATCCTCGAAGAGCAGGCCTCCATCTCGGAGCGCCTGGTGCAGATGGCACAGGACGCCAAGGAGAACGGAATGATGCTCGAGACCGAGGCATTGTCCGTCCGTGTGCAGGCCAGACAGCTGGATGTTGCCAAAGCTCAGATTGACCAACAAATAGTTCTGATGTTGACTGAACTTCAGAATATTACAGGGTTATCTGACTTACAGGCTATCGATATCGAGTTTGACGAGTCCCGTATGGACGCCCTTGTAAAGCAGCTATGCGACACTGAATACAATAATCTCCTATCTAGGAGTCTCTCTCCATCACGCACAACATTCCAAATGCTGACAAGGCTTTCGGAGATAGCTTCGCTTACCCATGACATAGCCGGAGCTTCGGTGAACTGGAAGCCGGATCTGGCCCTTGTGGTGAACGCCGACTACAGCGGAAGCCGTCTTCCGTTTGCGGAGAAGGACTGGTACGGGAAGGACGACTGGAGCGCAACCATAACCATCGCCCTCAGGACTACTGTCTTCGACGGCGGCAAGGCGGTGCGCAATCTCAAGCGTACCGAAAGCGCCCTCGACGAGGCCTCCATTGATATCGAAAGCGCAAAGGCAAAAGTCAGAAGCGCCCTTGATGAGAACTGGACGGCTCTGTTCGTGAACCTTGCCAAGATCGATTACCAAATGGCCATGTGCGACCAGAAGGACGCCGAGAGCGAGGTCGCAAGGAGCCTCCTTGACACGGGCTACGGGTCTGAGTCAGACTATCTGCAGGGTCAGCTGGAACGCAACAACTGCGAGATCGAGATGCTCAGATCCAGGATCGATCTGGCTACCTCCGTCTATACCATTCTGTACCTGCAAGGAGAGGGCAGCAAGACTGCCGACTGAACATGACCTTCACCACAATCGACTTCGAGACAGCAAACCAGATGCCCCAGAGCGCATGCTCGGTGGGCCTTGCGAAGTTCGATGAGGACGGCAGGGTGATAGACCGCTTCTATTCGCTGATAAAGCCGCCAAGAGGCTATGACTATTTCTACGCCAGAAACATAGAAATCCACGGAATCAAGCCCCGCGATGTGGCAGATGCCCCGGATTTCGAGTACATCTGGCCGGAGATCCAGTACTTCATCGGCGACGATTTCCTGGTCGCCCACAATGCAAGGTTCGACATGGGGGTCCTGACCAGCCTTCTCAGACACTACGGCATCGAGATCCCTCCCATCAGGTACCTGTGCTCCCTTCAGATTTCACGCAAGGTCTGGCCCCAGTTCCGCAGTCACGCACTCACATCCCTGAGCGAGCAGTTCAACCTCGAGTACAACGCCCACAACGCCCTGGACGATGCCATCAACTGCGGCAAGGTCTTCGTGAAGGCCTGCAACGGCCGTCTCTTCGAGCTTCAGGACCTGCGCAAGTTCCTCATAGTGCGCGGCATAGAGCTGAAGACAATCTGCTAGCACTTTCTTGAGCTTTTCTCGTGTTTTCTGCTGCAAAAAGTTAGTACAGAATCGATGTTAGGTTCGTTTTGTACTAAGAAGTTAGTACAGAATCAACATTACTTGTCATTTGTACTAACTTTTTCAAACAAAGAATCTTGGAAAATAGACTTTACAGGAGAAATTCCTTGATCAGGGTATCCACGTCTTTTGTGAACAGGGGGATATCTGCACTTTCATAAGTGATAATCAGGTTTTTACCTTGGACAATACCATGTCTCATGTAGGTATGCAGCTTGGCAAGATTATCCCGACAATATGCCGGGTCTCCCATTTTACCCAGATGCTCCCAATAGACTATTTCCCTTGTGCTCTTTTTCAGAATGGTGAAATCCGGATAATACGTTTGCAATGATTCCGGTCCCGGGATATCTTCCTCAAGGACAAGCTTCTCTTCATAACGATAGGGGATTCCTGCATTGAACAATCTGTCAGCTATCAGCACCTCGCTTTTTGATCTGACTTTGTCCTTTGCCAGAGTATCATGGATGTGCTTGTCTGTTGTCTTTGCCCTGTAGTATCTGGCAGAACGCCAGTTCTTTACATAGTCATCTTCAATTCCGTTGTTGATATGTACGTGCTCTTTCAGTTCCTCAGGAATCTTGTTGAAAAGAACAGTATCTCCATAAAGGGATAAACATGGAGATAAGGTCTTTTTGCTTCTCTCCAGGGCTTTCATTTCAAGTCTCGCTGAGGCAAGGAGGTTCTCCTCATATTGTCTCTGAAGGATATCATCCAGGACAGACTGCTTATCCTTGTTCAGATAGACTTTCTCTGAAGTCCCCTTATGACGCATGTAGTATCTTGCCGAGCCGTTGATGGTTGAAAGAAGCAGGTTTCCCTGTTCCCTTTTGGCAATGGATTTCTCGAGGCGATCAATGCAGACGCTCAGCAGCTTCTGTCTTCTCTGAATGGCACCTAGGATTTCATGCATAACCATAATTTCAAATTACTGCTCACGAATAATGACAACAAGAGGCCGAAATACGAATTTGCAAATATTGTTGCATGTTTTTTGTGTGGTTTTCTTTCTTCGAGTGGTTTCAGAGCTCCAGCAGGGGTTTTCTCAAGGCATCAGGAAGACGAAAGTTAGTACAGACGGAGGCATAGGGTTATTCTGTACTAAGAAGTTAGTACAAATGGAAACAAGAAGTTGTTCTGTACTAACAACAGAGCCTAACAGAGGGGAAAAAGGGGTTTGATTTGGATTGATTATTTCTCGCGGTAGATGATGCGGCCCTTGGAGAGGTCGTACGGTGACATCTCGATCCTGACCGTGTCGCCGGGGACAATCTTGATGTGGTTCTGGCGCATTCTGCCTGACATGTGAGCAAGAATCACATGCTTGTTCTTGAGTTCCACGCGGAACATCACGTTCGGCAGGGCTTCCTTAACAAGACCCTCGACTTCAATAGCTTCTTCTTTAGCCATCATTCCTCCAGATAATTTAGTGTGCGAGCGTAATTAAGGTATCGCAATTGCTTTTCTGTTGTCAACTATAATTTGACGCACGATGCTCTTAGTAGTATTATGTTTCTACAGACTTAGGTAATACAGGAGGTTCTGTATGGCACGTGGTGAAATCAAGAAAGAAAGCAAGGGAAGGAAGTCTGAGAAGAACATCAAGGAAAAACCTGCCCAGCAGCCCGCTTATGTAGCAGCGGAGGTTATCTCCCGCAAGAAAGACAAGGACAGATAATCAGATCTGTATCGTGAATTAGTTTTATAGATTCAGGAAAGAGCCGCTTGACGGCTTTTTCTTTAACCCGGAGGGATAGACATGGATTCTTCATCCGTATTGGCAAAGTATCTGACACAGCACAAGGATGACCTGAACGAGGTCATGACCGCCTATGTGGCCCAGCTCGAGACTGTCTCGAAGGTAAGCCCGCTGGTTGCAGGAAGGATAGTAGGGGAGCTGCGCAACCAGAGAAGCCACCTCAAGCTCATTGCAAGCGAGAACTACAGCAGCCCCTCCTGCCATCTGGCTATGGGAAACCTTCTGACCGACAAGTATGCGGAGGGCTTTGCATATCACCGCTACTACGCAGGATGCGAGAATGTCGATGCAATCGAGGACTATGCCTGCAAGCTGGCATGCCAGGTGTTCGGAGCCGAGCACGCCTACGTGCAGCCGCACAGCGGAGCAGATGCCAACCTCTGTGCTTACTGGGCAATCCTGAATGCCAAGGTTCAGGTACCCACGCTGGAGGAAATGGGAATCTCCAACCCCTCTGCAATGACCAGGGAGCAGTGGGACATCATCCGCGAGAAGACCGGCAACCAGAGGCTCATGGGCCTTGATTACTACAGCGGCGGACATCTTACCCACGGTTACAGGATGAATATCTCGGGTCACATGTTCGACTCCTACTCATACTCGGTCAACAGGGAGACCGGACTGCTGGACTATGACGAGATCGAGAAGCAGGCAATGGAAGTGAAACCCCTTATCCTGCTTGTCGGCTACAGCGCTTATCCAAGGAAGATCGATTTCAAGCGAATGAGGCAGATTGCCGATGCCTGCGGTGCGGTCCTCATGTGCGATATGGCACACTTTGCAGGCCTTGTGGCCGGCCATGTATTCGAAGACGACTACGATCCCGTCAAGTGGGCGGACATCGTCACGACCACAACCCACAAGACACTCAGAGGCCCCAGGGGCGGCATGATACTGTGCAAGCAGCACCTTGCAGAATCCGTTGATCAGGGATGTCCGCTTGTAATCGGCGGACCGCTTCCCCCTGTAATGGCGGCCAAGGCCATCGCCCTCAAGGAGGCCTCCAGACCTGAATTCAGGGAGTATGCGGCAAAGATCGCGGAGAACGCAAGGACACTGGCCAAGGCCTTCATGGATCAGGGCCTGAGAATCCAGACCGACGGAACGGACAACCATCTGATGCTCCTGGATGTCAGCGACCTGGGCCTCAACGGCAGACAGGCAGAGAGCATCCTGCTTTCCTGCGGAATAATACTCAACCGCAACGCCCTGCCTTTCGACAAGAACGGTCCATGGTACACCAGCGGACTTAGAATCGGAACACCTGCCGTCACTACTCTGGGTATGGGGCAGAATGAGATGAAGGAGATTGCCTCAATAATCACAGATGTTCTCAGGAACTCCAGACCCGCAAAGATCATAAAAGGGGAAAAGGCAGGAACTCTGAGCAAGAGCAAGGCGGTAATCGATCCGGAAGTCAAGGCAAGGTCCATCGAAAGAGTGGAGAACCTCCTGTCCAGATTCGTGCTCTATCCGCAGCTTGACCTGCAGTTCCTGGAGGAGAATTTCCCCGTCTGTGAAGAGGAAGCATAATGGGAAGAATCCTGATCAAAAATGGTCTTGTAACAGACGATAAATGCTCCAAAAAAGCTGATATCCTGATTAAAGATGAGGCTATTGAAAAAATTGAGCCATCAATTGATGCTTCGATTCTGACAAAGGAAGATAGGGCGATCGACGCAGAGGGCAAGGTCGTAATGCCCGGTGCAATCGATGCCCATACCCACTACCATCTGGTCAGCAGGGGAACTGTGACCTGCGACAGCTTCGAGGAAGGATCGCGCCTTGCGGCCTTCGGCGGGGTGACCACCGTTGTGGATTTTGCCGACCACAACAGAGGCCAGGGCCTTGTCCGGAGCCTTCAGTACAGACTCGACGAGATGCGTCCCGGCATGGCCATTGACTACACCCTGCATCAGGGCGTCTACGGCCACGGCTATGACAGCACAATCGGAAAACAGCTGGAGGACCTGAAGACCCACGGGGTGAAGACCCTGAAGATCTTCACGACCTACCGCAACACCGGTTATCTGATCGAGAACAGAGAGGATCTTCTGGATCTGTTTACGAATGCCAAACGGCTGGGCATGCTCGTGACCGCCCACTGCGAGTTCAATCCGATGATCGAGGAGATCTCGGACAACTGGAAGGGGAATTTTTCTCCTGCATCCCACGCTCTTCTCAGACCTGCCGAGGCGGAGGGGAAGGCCATTGAACTCTTCGGCTCCATAGCCCTCGAGGCAGGCTGTCCGCTCTACGTTGTCCACTGCTCCTCCGAGTGCGGTCTGAACGCCATCAGGAAACTGCGGGAGAAGGGCCTTACGGTATATGCGGAGACAACTCCCACATACCTGTTCCTGGACAGAAGCTACCTCGACGGTCCGGACGGGTCTCTGTATGTGATGACTCCTCCGCTCAGGGAAAAGAGCGACAACAAGGCTCTCAGGGATGCCCTGAAGGATGGGGAGATCCAGGTGCTGGCCACCGACCACTGCGCCTTCACCAGGGAGCAGAAGCTTTCCTGCAGCGACTGCAGGACAATCTATCCGGGAATCCCCGGAACAGAGGAGATGCTTCTTCTTCTGAATACCCTGAAGGATCAGACGAAGCCGATGACAATGAGCGATGTGGTTCGGCTGGTGAGCACCAATCCTGCTAAGCTCTTCGGAATCTATCCGCAGAAGGGTTCGCTCGAGGTCGGAACGGATGCCGATATCACTATCCTGGATCCCAAGGCCAGATGGACGCTGGAGGATGACAAGATGCACTCGGCATCGCACTACACCCCCTACAGGGGCTTTGAGGTCCACGGCAAGGTCCGGACCACAATCCTGCGCGGCAGGATCATCATGGAAGACGGCTCCTACTACGGCATAGCCGGAAGCGGCCGGTTCCTTAAACAGTGCTGAGGTTAAAATGGCTGAAGATTATAAGCTCGAGTCCGAAGAACTCGATGAGGTTAGACCCCTTCTTGAGACTGCAATGGCGGTGAAGAAAAACGCTTTTGCTCCGTTCTCTCATTTCCATGTTGGAGCTGCGATTTTGACGGAGAAGGGAAACGTCTACAGTGGCTGCAACGTCGAGAACGCCTCGCTCGGAGGAACCATCTGCGCTGAACGCGGAGCGGCAATGGCAAGCGTGGCCGGAGAAGGCTACAGCAGGTTCAGGACAATCGCCATAGCATCCGGTTCGGACGAACCCGTGCCTCCCTGTGCGATCTGCAGACAGTTTCTGTCCCAGTTCACCGACGGGGATGTCCCGGTCTATCTGGTATCTACCAGAACCGGGGTTGTGAAGAAATTCGATTTTTCCGAATTGATGCCTTATCCGTTTATAGAGTTCTGATTTTTGAAGGTATTCAGTTCTCAAGGAACATCATTTTGGCTCTGCGGCGTGCGTGTCTCTCATCCTGGGAGATCTCTGCATCGACGTAGGCTGCAACCATATCAAGCACATCTTCCTGATAGTCGATGCGTCCGCCGAAGGCGATGAAGTTGGCTGCATTGTGCTCTTTTGCCATCTTGGCTGCAAAGCAGTTCTGCGGCAGGGCGCATCTGATTCCCTTGATCTTGTTGGCTGAGATCGAGATTCCGATTCCGGTTCCGCAGCAGAGCACTCCGAACTCGTAGCCGCCTTTCTTGAACTCGGTGCAGGCAAGCTCGGCCATGTCGGGGTAGTCCACGCTCTTGTTCTCGGCTGTCCCGAGATAGTTGACTTCAAATCCCCTCTGTCTGAGGTAATCGACGATTCTTGCTGTGAGCTCCACGGCTCCGTGGTCATTGGCCACTACGACTTTAGACATCTCTATCTCCTTTTCAGCCCATCGGGGCAGGTGCGATCTTGATTACATTCGGTACATTGCGGATCGACTTGATGATCCTCTTATAGGCATCCTCGTCATCGCATTCCATGCTGAATGTTCCCACCAGGTTCCCGAGCTCATCGTCCATGAGGCTGCCGGATACCAGATGTCCGTGCTGGTTGCGGATTGCCGCTTCGATTTCGCTGAACAGATCCTGGGTTCTCTTGCTGGTGACGATGAACTTGCGGGTGATGCTTTCGGTGGATTCCCACTCGACCTCGATCTTGCGCTGGTCGATTTCATTCATATGCGAGAGGTTGGGGCAGTCCTGCCTGTGGACGATGATTCCGCGTCCTCTGGAAACATAGCCTACGATCCGGTCTCCAGGAGCCGGGTTGCAGCACTGGGCGATGTGGATCATCATGTTGCGCTGCTTGCCCACGGTTATGGTGTTCTTCGTCTGTCCCTTGTACTGGCGTACGATCTCGCCGGAGGGGATGTCCTGGGGCAGCACCTGGGTTGACTTCTGGGCTTCGGCCTCGGCGTCGGCGATGGCTGCCTCGACTTCCTTCTTCTTTGCGATGATGTTCTTGTCGATCAGCAGGTTTTCGTCGTACTTGTTCAGCCAGCTTCTGATCTTGCGCCTTGCGCTTGTGGTATGGGCATACTTGAGCCAGGTGATGCGTGGTCTGGCATTCTTCTGGGTCACGATCTCGATGACCTGGGTGTTCTGCAGAGGCTGTCCCAGCGGTATGATGTTTCCGTTTGCCTTGGCGCTGACGGTGTGGTTTCCGATCTCAGTATGGATGGTGTAGGCAAAATCGAGGGCAGTGGAGCCTACCGGAAGCTCTATGGCCTGGCCCTTCGGGGTGAAGACATAGATGGTATCCTTCAGAAGCTCGCCCTTGATCTCGTCCATGAACGAGTCGTTCTGCTCGATTTCGGAGTTCCAGCTCTTGAGCTTGGTGGCGATCCTGGAAAGCTGCTGGCTGTCCATGTTCACCCAGCTCTGGCTGCTTGCGCCCGAGCCGCTCTCGGCCTTGTAGACCCAGTGCGACGCGACACCGAACTCGGCGATCTTGTCCATCTCGTAGGTTCTGATCTGGACTTCGAGGATAACGCCGTTCATTCCCATGATGGTTGTGTGCAGGCTCTGGTAGTTGTTGGCCTTGGGCATGGCGATGTAGTCCTTGAAGCGGCCTTCCATCGGCGGCCACAGCTGGTGGATGATTCCGACCAGGGTGTAGCACTCGGTTACGGTGTTGCAGATTACCCTGACGCCGAGGATGTCGAAGATCTCGTCCAGCTCCTTGCGGCGCTTCTTCATCTTCATGTAGATGGAGTAGATGTGCTTCTCGCGGGAGGTGATCTTGATGTTCTTGATTCCGTTGTCTATGCAGGCGTTGGCGATCTTGCGCTTGACCGTATCGAGGTACTTGTTGTACTCGCCGCGCTTGGACTGCAGGTATTCCTGGATGTAGTTGAAGGTATCGGGCTTGAGCATCTTAAGGCTCAGGTCCTCGAGCTCGGCTTTCATCCAGGAGATGCCGAGCCTGTCTGCCAGGGGAGCGTAGATGTCCAGACATGCGCTTGCAATCTCCTTGGCCCTGACGGGGTCCATGAACTGCAGCGTGCGCATGTTGTGAAGCTTGTCTGCCAGCTTTATGATGATGACCGGCATGTTCTTGCTCATGGCAATGAACATCTTGCGGATGGTTTCGGCTTCGGCTACGCTTCTGCTCTGGCTCTTGATGGTCGCAATCTTGGTGACGCCCTGAACCAGCTCGCAGACGTTGTGTCCGAACATCTCCTCGACATCTGCCTCGGTGGCTCCCGTGTCCTCGATGACATCGTGCAGAAGACCCGCACAGACTGTATCGCAGTCCATGTTGAGCTGAAGCGCAAGAGTCTCGGCAACTGCAAGAGGGTGGATTATGTAGGGTTCGCCGCTCTTGCGTTTCTGGTCCCCGTGCATCTGGTCCGCATACTCGGCGGCCATGCGGATCTTGGAGAAATCCTCGTCATTGTAACCTTTTCTGATCTTGTTCAGAAAAGCCGAAATCAGTTCTTCATTCACAGGGAATACTAATATAACTAATCGAAAGCTTTTACAAGATAGCTTTGACCACCCGGTCGCAGTTTTCAAGGTCCATGATTATCGCTGTCTGTCTATAGCCTCGATCCTGCATTATGGATAAGGCCTCCGGGCCCTGGTCGTAGCCGATTTCCATCTCGATCAGGCCGCCTTCGGTCAGGTGGTTTCTTGCATCTTCAGAAATAGAGCGAACGAAATCCAGACCGTCTGCACCGCCGTCAAGGGCAAGAACCGGCTCGAAACGGACCTGCCTTTCCAGGGTGGGAATAACATCCTTTCTGATGTAGGGAGGGTTTGAGAGGATTGCAGTGAAGGACTGCTCTTTGATGTTCTCAAATAGGTTTGAACTTATGATATTTACAGCTATATTCGAGTCTGAGATTATCGTTTCTGCATTCTCTCTGCAGACGGACAAGGCTTCTTCGCTGATGTCCGAGAGCGTCAGCTCTATCTTTCTGAATCTATCTGCCAAAGCTTTAGCCACGGAGATTCCGATGCATCCGGTGCCGCAGCAGAGATCCAGAATCAGGATCTCCTGTCGATCGGAGAACCTCTTGGAAATCTCCGATACCGCATCCTCCACCAGAATCTCGGTGTCCGCCCTGGGTATCAGTGTGGCAGGGGAGACTTTGAAAGTGTTCTGGTAGAAGCCGCGTTCCCCGGTGATGTAGGCAACAGGCTCTCCGTCCGCTCTGCGTCTGACGGCCTGCTCAAGCAGCATCAACTTTTCGGAAGGAATCTCCCTGTCCATATTCAGTACAAAGCGCGTTCCGTCCAGATCCAGAATATGCATGATCAGTACCCTGGCATCCGTCGTGCCGATGGAGGAGACTGTCTGTGTATAGAACTGTTTCAGCGTCACGTGGCTTCCTTGAGGGCCTGCTCTCCGGCAGCGACCTTCAGGGCCTCTATGACATCCTGCAGCTGGCCTTCCATTATCAGATCCAGCTTGTAGAGAGTCAGGTTGATCCTGTGGTCGGTGAGTCTGTTCTGCGGGAAGTTGTAGGTGCGGATTCGCTCGCTCCTGTCTCCGCTTCCGACCTGGCTCTTCCGCTCCTCGGCGCGCTCCTTGGCTTTCTTTCCCGCCTCGAGGTCATAGAGTCTGGATCTCAGGACCCTCATTGCCTCGACCTTGTTCTGAAGCTGGGACTTCTGGTTCTGGCAGATGACTACAAGGCCTGAGGGGATATGTGTGATTCTCACGGCGCTTTCTGTGGTGTTGACGCACTGGCCGCCCGGGCCGCCTGCGCGCATGACGTCGATCCTCAGGTCTTCCTGTCTGATGTCGATTTCGGTTTCCTCAGCCTCGGGAAGAACCGCAACCGTGACTGCGGAGGTATGGATCCTTCCGCCGCTTTCGGTCTCGGGAACCCTCTGGACGCGATGGACGCCGCTTTCCCATCTGAGGCTGCCGTAGACGTCCTTTCCGCTTATTGAGAGGATGATTTCCTTGTAGCCTCCGAGCTCGGTTGCGTTGGAGTCTATCTCCTGGATCTTCCAGTGCATGGACTCGGCGTAGTAGGAGTACATCCTATAGAGGTCTGCTGCAAAAAGGGCGGCTTCCTCTCCTCCCGTGCCGGCGCGGATTTCTATGATTATGTTCTTGCCCTCAAGAGGATCCGGCGGGATGAGGAGCATCTTGCATCGCCTCTCGCTCTGCTCGATCTTTTCCTTGAGAACAGGTATCTCTTCCTTGGCCATAGCTACGATTTCTTCATCATCTTCGCGGGATAAGGCCTCGTTGTCCTCAAGATTCTCCATCAGGGACTTGAGGTTCGAGAGCTCCTCGACGATGGGGACGATGTGGCTTCGCTCGAGCATGAGGTTCTTGTACTGGGACATGTCCTTCATGACATCGGGCTCCGAAAGCCTCTTGTCCAGCTCTTCAAGCTGAGCTTTGAAATCAGGTAGCTTCTCGATCATTTTCTTTCATCCTCTGTCAGGGGTCTGGGCGGAATGTACACGCTCAATACGCCCATCGGACAGGCCTTTGCGCATTCTCCGCAGGCAAGGCACTTCTTGGTGGCATTGATGTCAGTGTCCTCCACCATCACTCCGAACGGGCAGGCCTCACGGCATTTGCCGCAGTTGATGCACATCTTGATATCCACGACATATGCGCCGTAGAGGTTCTTCCTGATGGCCCCGACAGGGCAGACTTTAGCACATTTTCCGCATTGTATGCAAACAACGGGGCGTGTGATGGTGCCTTCGATGGCGCTCTTGTTTCCTATTCCCCTGCGTTCGGTGACACGCATGAAGGCCATCGAGGCCTTTGAGGTCCGGAAGTAGTACTCTGCACAGGTGTGCACGCACTCCAGACAGCCTATGCAGCGGGCATCGTTGTTGACCACGAGGGTGCGGCTTTTTCTGACTATCTGCTTTTCCATGACATCCTCATACGGGGTGCCCTGGATGGGAAGGCTGGTACGGGGGATTCCGTCGAAGCGGTAATAGGCATCGGCGATGGCCGGGGCAGTGGGGATGGAGACGATCTCTCCCAGTCCGATTGCGCCGCCGGCTACGTTCAGGCCCTCGCGTTCGACGATCAACGGCTCTATCTGCGGCACCTCATCGGCCCTGAACAGCCTCAGCGAGCCGTAGCGGGCGGTGGGGACGCAGTTTTCAAGCGGATACTGTTCCTTGAGGGCATAGCCCATGCCCATGACGACGCCGCCTTCGATCTGGCCTTCGATGTTGGTGGGATTTATGGCCTTGCCCACATCATGGGCGGCAACTATCTTCAGTATCTTGTGCGTCGGCTGCCCGGACTGCTCCAGTATGCAGATCTGAGTGGCATAGCCGTAGGCGACATGGCTCTTGGGGTGGGGTAGGTCCGAACCGAATGGGTCGGTCTCGGCAAGATACTCGGCATAGAAGTCGCAGCCTTCGAGCTTGTCGAGGCTGTCCTTTTCCAGAGCTTCCTTCAGCTTGAGGGCGGCCCGCCGTGCAGCCTCGCCCGATACGGTCGTGTGTCTGGAGCCCGAGGATGTTCCGCTGTCCGGAGCATTGGCCGTATTGGATTTCTCCTCAACCACGAGATCCTCGTCCAGGCCCGTGACATCGCAGACAATCTGCTTGAGGACGGTACACAGTCCCTGTCCAAGACAGGAGCCGCCGCAATGGATGATCACCTTGCCGTATTTGACTTCAAGGCGGACCCTTCCGTAGTCCGGAAGTCCGACCCCCACGCCGGCATTCTTCATTGCACAGGCGATTCCTACATTCTCGTTGGCATAGAACTGGTCCTTGACTGCCAGAAGCGTCTCCACCAGACCTGTCGAGTCGTCTACGATCTGGCCGTTGGGAAGACTTTGGCCGGGTCTTATGGCATTGCGGAACCTGATCTCCCAGTGGGAGAGCCCAATTCTATCCGCCATGTGGTTCAGAAGGCTCTCCATGGCAAAGCAGCTCTGGGTAACTCCGAAACCCCTGAATGCTCCTGCAGGCGGATTGTTGGTGTAGTAGGCATAGCCGTCTATCTCTATGTTCTGATAGTTGTAGGGTCCCGATGCATGGGTGCAGGCCCTCTGCAGAACCGGGATTCCCAGAGAGGCATAGGCTCCGGTGTCTGCTATGATCTTTGCCCTGAGGCCCCGGATGATTCCATTCTCGTCGCAGCCCAGAGTCATCTCCATATCCATCGGATGGCGTTTGGGATGGACCTTGATGCTCTCGCTTCGTCTGAGTTTCATCTTGCAGGGGCGCTTTGTAAGGTATGCGACAAGGGCGCTCAGGTGCTGGACCGTCACATCCTCCTTGCCTCCGAAAGCTCCGCCTACATAGCAGTTCTCGACCCTGACCTTTTCCTCTGGCAGATCCAGCATCGGAGCGGTCTCGCGTCTTGTATCGTAGACGCCCTGGTCCGTGGAGTATATCTTGACCCCGCCGTCCTCGGTGGGGACTGAGACTGCGCACTCGGTTTCCAGAAACGCATGTTCGGTCCACGGGGTGGTGAATTTCTCCGAGAGAACATATTTCGAATCCTTCAGAGCTTGATCAACATCACCTCTTTTTATGTGGGTATGCCCCAACAAATTGCCACTTTCATGGACTTTTGGGGCATCGTCTTTCATTGCTTCATAAGGATTGCGTACGAAGGGAAGTACCTCATAGCTGACCTTGACCTGCTTGGAAGCCTTCAGCGCAGCCTCATATGTCTCCGCCGCAACAAGGCAGATTACATCCCCGACATAACGGGTGACCTGGCCTACCGCAATCATTGCATCCCAGTCGCGCTTGAGGTGCCCGACCTTAACCGTTCCGGGTATGTCCTCTGCGGTGAAGATATCGACCACTCTCGGAACATCGAGGGCAAGGGTCTTGTCTATGCTCAGAACCCGGGCCCTAGGGTATTTGCTTCTTACGGCCACGGCAAAGAGCATGCCTTCTATGTAGATGTCATCGGGATATATCCCGCTGCCTGTGACCTTGTCCCTGACGTCCACGCGCGGGACGCTCTTTCCTATCTTCCAGCTCCTGTCGTCCAGGATCTGCGAGCGGCAGTCCTCCTCGCGCAGCATTGCCGCGGCAAGCTCGATTGCCTTGACTATCTTGGCATAGCCCGTGCAGCGGCAGATGTTGTTTCTGATTGCGTGGCGGATTTCGTGTTCTGAAGGATTGCGGTTTACATCAAGGAGGGCTTTGGCGCACATCACCATTCCCGGCGTGCAGAAGCCGCACTGTACGGCTCCTGCCTGTCCGAAGGCGTCCGTGAAGATATCCTTCTCTCTTTGGGAAAGCCCCTCTACAGTGATGATCTCAGAGCTTTGGACTTCGGAAACAAGCACGGAGCAGGCTCTTGTGGCCTTGCCGTCTATGATGATCGTACATGCACCGCAAGCACCTTCGGAGCATCCGTCCTTTACGGATGTGAGCCGAAGGTCATCGCGCAGGAAGCGGATGAGCTTCTTGTCCTTCGGAGCTGTTACCGTCTGTCCGTTTACCCTCAGGTTGAAAGTCACACTCTCATCTCCCTGTTGAAAGCCTTGCCCAGAGCCGACGGTCCGAGCCTGTTGGACTTGCGGTTGAAGGCAAGAACCACTATGACAAGCAGGTAGGGCAGCATCGTGAGGAACTCATAGTACTGGAACTGCGGCACGAAGATCTGGATCTGCGTCTGCAGGGTCTGTGCGAACGTAAAGAGCAGGGCACCGAGGAAGATCTTGATCGGATGCCACTGGCCGAAGTAGACGAGGGCGACTGCGATGAATCCGCGTCCGTTGATGATCTCTGCATTGAACATCTTTGCCTGGCACAGGGTCAGGAATGCTCCAGCAAAGCCTGCCATTGCTCCGCCGACCGCAAGGCTCTGATAGCGGACCTTCGTGACGTTTATTCCAAGAGAATCAGCTGCTCTCGGATGTGTTCCGACAGCCCTGACCTTGAGTCCCCATGGAGTCTTGAAGATGACATACCATGCCACCGGTACCAGAAGGTAGGCAAAATAGACCAATGGGTTATGGGTGAAGAATATCTTTCCGATTACCGGTATCTTGGAGAGAAGGGGAATCTCAAAGGCCGAGATTCCGGTGATTGACTGTGTTCCGCCGATGAAGGATCTGAAGAAGGTTCCCGCAAGGCCCACGCCGAACATCTGCATGCCGATACCAGCAATGCCCTGTGGGGCACGGAAGGTTATGACTATGATTCCAAACAGAAGGCCCAGAAGCGCGCCGCAGACCGTGGCGACCACAAGACCCAGGATATTGATGTATCCCGGTGCGGTTCCTGCACCGACCATGCTGAACGGGATCAGCATGCCGAGGAAAGCTCCGACGCT
>JAFUXI010000066.1 GCA_017470995.1 Spirochaetales bacterium | reverse complement strand
GTAAGAGAGTATCTTCCCAAAGGATGTGACATGAGCAAGCTTACGGATTCAGAAATGAACTGGATTCAGAACGAATTGAATATGAGGCCACGCAAATGCCTGGACTTCAGAACCCCTCATGAGGTCTTCTTTTCAGAAATGTTGCATTTGATTTGACAATTCAAGTATCAAAATAAGGGAAATTAGGGGAAATTAGCGGAAATTTCCCCTAATTAACTATCAAACCAGTTCTCGAGCATCAGGGCGCTTATTGCCTGGATGCCGGAAAAGTCGCTGACGTTTCTTGTTATGAGAATCATGTTGTTTGCTATGGCTATTGATGCAATCATCATATCCATTTCAGGGGCCGGTTTTCCTATCGAAAGCAGTCTTGCCTTAATGTCGGAGTAGATGGCTGCCGCATGCTCGTCAAAGGGGATGAAAGGAATTGAATCCAATACCCGATTCATGTAGAACTCGGTTAGATTGTCCCTCCTTTTTGAATGAGGAATTCTCTTAAGGCCATAGAGGCATTCTCCCCATACCACGGAAGGAACAGCGGATCTGTTCAGTTTTTCAAAGAACAGCCTCTCTACTTTCTTATCCGGCTTAGGCTTTGCCAGTTCCGAGATTACATTCGTATCAAGAAGGTAAAAAGGTCTCATGAAAAGTCTTCCTCGTGTCTGATGCCTGTCTGGATTTCCCTCGGGATGTTGAAGTATTCGTTCCAATTCTCATCAGTGTAATCGGAATCTGCCTCGATCTGTTCCCTGAAGTGCCGGTAAGCAATCTCAAAGCTCGAAGGCTCATCTCCGGATACGGGTTCCTCGATCATATGTGTAATTATGGCAATCGGTTTCCCGTGGCGCGTAATCTCAATATCCTCTCCCTGCTCGACAAGATGAAGTAAAGAGGGGAGTTTGTCTTTTGCAACTGCTACCGAAACACTTTGCATTGTGGGCCCTCCTTTTTTTATTTTGGCATAATATGGCTATATTTGTCAAATATGGCTATTTTTCCTTGATGTTCTGAGTTGGTTCATATAAGATGAAAGCAATAAAGGTGATGATCTCCTGGTGGTTTGCGAGCTGGGCGTACGGGTAAACGTAGGATCATCTCTTTTTCCCTTTGTTGAAACTGTGGAAGAAGTAGCAGTTTACGGGTTGAAAAGAGTAGGATGTTATACTATATTAGTTCGTGAAAGACGAAGTAATAAAGCATTGGGAGAATGACGAAAAATGATTGTTATGAATCTTGAGTTGGATAACATCTACGGCTTCAACGGGTTTAAAATAAACTTCAGTTACCCCAAAAAGATAGTCAAAACAACGATTGAGAATGAATTTCTCATGAGTTGCCCAAATTTCCGCTATAAAAAAGCGGTTGTTCTTATGGGTTCAAATGCAACAGGAAAAACAACTTTAGGCAGGGCATTACTTCGTATTTTTACATTTTTAGAGACGGGGAATCCCTCATATTTGATACAGATGATTTCCGATAAGGAGAGGAAGGCGAGAATCAGCATCGATTATGTCAATGCAGATAGAATTCTTCATCGTATAGTATTTACATCTGGAGTTGATTCTATTGCCGGTTCTGTCTCACAGATAGTTGTTCGGCATGAATGTGCCCGGATTCAAAAGAATGACACCTATGAATCTGCATCACGCAGGCTACTGGAAGTGAAGGAGCCTGAACACTCATTCGGCGTTTCCCATAGTCTTTCCGGACCGATGCAGTATTATTTCGCTTTGGATACAGAGGACAAGAAATACCGGACATCCTCAGTTGATTCCAAATTGTTCATCAAGGTGTTGAAGGCTGTAATAGGGACTTTGGATCCTTCCTTGAAAGATATTGCCGTTATCAAGGATATCGAAGACTCCTATGTCATAAGACGAAACGGGCAGGAAATAATTCTCCAGAAAGGCGAAATCACCAATAGACATCTGCTGTCAAGCGGTACACAGAGAGGTATTGATATTGCAATACTTATGGCCAGCATAATTGCGAATAAAAACGGATTCTACTATTGCGATGAACATTTTTCCTATATCCAGACAGACCTCGAAAAGAGGATGTTCGGAATCATGCTTGAAAACCTTCAAGATAATGAGCAACTGATCTTCACGACACACAATTCGGATATGCTGGAGTTGAATATCCCCAAGCACTCATTTGCCTTCCTTCGGAAAGAAAAAGACGGAGATTACTTCAATGTGTCTGTGATGTATGCCTCTGATGTTTTGAAGCGCAATACGGATTCAATTCGCTGTGCTGCGGCCAACGATGTTTTTTCTTCCATCCCTGATGAGACCTTGCTGGATTCTTTGGAGCGGTAGTGAAATGAAGACATACACATATTTCGTTGAAGGAGAATGCGAACAGAAACTACTTGATGCTATAAAAGTCGCACCGAGTCTCATTCATCCGGGGAAAGTAAGAGTCTTCAATGTAATAAAGAACTGCCTAAAGACTTCAAATTTGATTTCAATCAAAGATGGATATGTTGTTTTCGTCTTCGATTCGGATGTACCTGAGACCGGTACTCTGAAACAGAATATTGAAACAGTAAAACGGATATGTCCTGCAAAAACAGCAAAACTGCTATTCCTTGTTCAGGTGATGAATTTGGAAGATGAACTAGTTAGGGCAACTGATATCAACAATATTGAAGAACTGACAAGGAGCAAGAGCAGGAAAAACTTCAAATCTGATTTTCTGACGTTAAAGAATTGTCGGTCAGTGTTGGAACGTCATTGCTTTGATATCAAGAAGATGTGGTGTAAAGAGATCCCCGAACCGTTTTCGTATATAAGTCAGGGAACAAAAAAGGTTGTGTGTGCTTAATGTTCCTCCGTTGATTAAGGTAGATCCTTTCATGGGAGCGGGAGCGTTGTCAAGGGACAGTACGCTGGGTGACTGCACCCGGGCAGTCCTTGACAAAAGCTCTGCGGAAAAAACCTTTTTCTGGAGTGGTAGCATTGTTGCTACCGCTCCTGCCTCCCGGCGAGGGGATTATTCAATATGCAGCTTTCCTTTTGAGTTCAATTCCCAACTGCATAGATTGAGGTTGTTTTCCTTGGCAAAGGCGAAGGCGTTTCTTTTGTGGGCAGCTACGTCAATGGGTCTGTGGGCGTCAGAGTTTGTGACGGTCTTCACTCCGGTTTCCTTGGCAAGAAGCCAGAACTCCTTGACCGGGTAAGGCTGTCTTGTCGAGCCGTCTTCAACTGTGATCGGGCGCTTTCTGAGACCGTTGTCGTTTATCTCAAGTGGAATGCCGCACTGTTTTGCACACTGAAGAATGTCAGTTGAAGCTGCTATGGCATCGCCGTCCCAGCGCCTGTAGCCTGCAAGGAAAATGTCCGGGTGGCAGCCGAAGGTGAAGATTCCGCTTCTCAGGGCATCTGTGTAGAGCTTCACATATTCAATCAGATGGCCGAGAGGCAGGGTAGTGAAGCGCCCCAGGAATTCTTCCTTACCCCTAACCGGATCGAACATGTGATGTACTGAGCAGCAGAGGTAGTCGTAGTTTCTTTTCTGAATCAGCTCTTCATAGAAGCTTTTTTCTTCCGGCAGCCAGTCGCATTCTGCTCCGAGTAGAATAGTTATCTTTTTTTCTTTCTCTTCTATTTCTGTTGTGTATTTGCTTTGCTCTTTGGTCTGTGCTGCCCTGATGTCTGCCTCATAGAGGGGCAGCTCCGGAAAGTCCATGCGGTTGCCTTTTTGGTATTCGCGGTCCGGAAGAGGGCAGTGCTCGGAGAAACCCAATAAGGTCAGGCCTTCGGCTTTTGCCTGCTCTACGTACTCGGCGATTGTACCGGTTCCGTGTTTGCAGTAGAAGCTGTGGGTATGAAGGTTGACTTTATCAGGAGTGTAGAGCATCGGACATGATGATAATGCAAAAGAGGTTTTTGTTCCACAGCCCTGTTCCATATGGTATGCTTTAATGGGGTTTTATGTGATGCTTTACCCGATTGGAGGTTTCATGGACTACAGAAAGGAATACCAGCGCTGGCTTGAAAAGGCTCCGGAGTTTCATTCAGAGCTTTCATCAATGGACGAAAAGACAATAGAAGATGCTTTCTACAGGGATCTTGAGTTCGGTACCGCAGGACTTAGGGGAGTACTTGGAGCAGGAACCAACCGCATGAACGAGTATGTCATTGCACGTGCTACTCAGGGCCTGGCGACATATCTTCTCTCTACCTGTTCTTCCCCCTCTGTTGCAATCGGCTATGACAGCCGCATCAAGAGCGATGTATTCTCGAAGGTCGCAGCGGAAGTGCTTGCCGCCAATGGGGTTCGTGTCTATCTCTATCCCCAGCTGATGCCGGTTCCGTGCGTCTCATTTGCAGTCAGGTTCTTCAAGTGTTCTGCTGGCGTAATGGTCACTGCATCGCACAATCCTTCAAAGTACAACGGATACAAGGTCTATGGTCCCGATGGATGTCAGATTACTGATGCAGCGGCTGCTGCCATCCTTAGTGCCATTGAGAAAACAGATACGTTCAGCGGCGTGAAACATGGAGATTTCGAAGGCTTTGTTAAGTCAGGAGCCATTGTTTATATCGGAGAGGATTGCTACAGCGCCTTCATGGCAGAGGTCAAGAAGTGCAGCGTTCTCTTCGGGGATAAGGTGGACAAGGACGTTGCAATCGTCTATTCGCCTCTTAACGGTGCAGGTCTGAAACCGGTGCTTCGTGCCCTGAACGAGAGCGGCTTTACAAACGTCACTGTGGTCAAGGAGCAGGAGCAGCCTGACGGAAACTTTCCGACCTGCCCGTACCCCAATCCTGAGATCCGCGCAGCCTTGCAGCTGGGCCTCGAGTATGCATCAAGGCTCAATGCAGATCTGATGCTTGCAACCGACCCTGACTGCGACCGCGTGGGAATTGCGGTGCGCGACGGATCCGACATGAAGCTTCTGACCGGAAACGAGACCGGAATGCTTCTTCTCGATTACATCTGCTCTCAGAGGGTCAAGCATAATAAGATGCCTTCTTCTCCGGTGTTCGTGAAGACCATTGTCACATCCGATATGGCCGGTCGCATCGCTTCGCACTATGGAGTACGCACAATCAATGTTCTGACCGGATTCAAGTACATCGGAGAGCAGATTGGTCTTCTGGAAGCTGCGGGTCATCCGGAAAGCTACATCCTGGGCTTCGAGGAGTCCTACGGTTATCTTTCCGGCACCCATGCCCGCGATAAGGATGCAGTCAATGCGGCATTCCTGATCTGCGAGATGTTCGCTTTCTACAAGACCAGAGGCATTTCTCTTCTGGACAAGCTGAACCAGCTCTACAAGGAGTACGGCTACTGTTTGATCCGCCAGCATTCCTATGAATTCCCGGGCTCCGCAGGTTTTGCCTGCATGAAGGAGATCATGGATGGTCTTAGGTCTGCTTCATTTGCCTCGATCGGCGGTCTTGGTGTTCTCTCTGTGGTTGATTACGGCAAGGGCATAGACGGGCTTCCAAAGAGCAATGTGGTGAAGTTCGTTCTTGAGAACAACTGCTCTGCAATCATCAGGCCTTCCGGAACCGAGCCGAAGATCAAGAACTATGTCACGGTCACCGCACCGGACCTTGCATCGGCAGAGAAGGTGGAGCAGGCCATAATGGAGCACTTCGAGAAGATCTTCAAGTGATCTTTGGGTTTGTTTGAGTTTGGGCTCTGCGGATTTCGCAGAGCCTTATTTTGGATTATCTGGTCTTTACCAGGACAGAGATTGTCTTGCCGTTGGGGGCTATGGGGCCTTCGGTCTTCTTGCCGTCTGCCCAGACTCCGGTTTCCTCGTTTTCTTGGGCTTTCTGGACGGTGATCTCGTACCTTGTGCCGCGGAAGAGTCTTGTCGCCTTGTAGCTCTGGATGCTATCGGGCAGGCAGGGGTTTACAGTCAGGCCGTCGTAGTCGGGAATAATGCCCAGAATGGCTTGGCTGATGGAGAGGAAGGTCCATGCGCTTGTACCGGTAAGCCAGCTGTTCTTGGCCTCGCCGAAACGCGGGCTGTCCTTGCCTGCAATCATCTGGGAGTAGCAGTAGGGCTCGGTGCGGTGGATCTCGGAAATCTCCTCGGTGTAGGCAGGGCAGATCTTTCTGTAGAGCTCCCAGGCCCTGTCTCCATGGCCCAGAACCGTCTCTGCGATTGTGATCCAAGGATTGTTGTGGCAGAAGATTCCTGCGTTCTCCTTGACTCCTGGCGGATAGCTGGAAATCTCACCCAACTCGAGGTGATATCTGAGGAAGGGCGGGTTGTTGAGGACAACGCCGTATTTGGTTTCAAGTCTGTTTTTGACGCTTGTCATTGCTTTTTCGGCTTCGCCTGTGTCTTTTCCTATGCCGGCCATGACGCACATGCCCTGTGGCTCGATGAAGATCTGCGCTTCTTCGTTCTTATGAGATCCAACGGGGTTGCTGAAAGCATCGTAGGCCCTGAGGAACCACTCTCCGTCCCAGCCGTGCTTGAGGACCGTTTCCTCCATCTTTCTGATGTGTTTCTCGGCTTCTTCTGCTTCCTTGCTGAGATTCTTTCTTCTGAGGATTTCCGCGTAGGATTTGCCGTACTTGACGAACATGCCTGCAATAAAGACGCTCTCAGCCACGGGACCCTCGCTGGGACCTGTGATCTGGAAACTCTCGCCGGGGTGCTTTGAGAAGCAGTTGAGGTTCAGACAGTCATTCCAGTCGGCTCTGCCTATCAGGGGAAGTCCGTGAGGTCCGAGGTGGGTGACCGTGAAGTTGAAGCTGCGCCTGAGGTGCTCCATCAAAGGCTCTGCGATGTCCTGATTATTGTCAAAAGGTACCATTTCATCGAGTATACTTGTATCTCCGGTCTCTTTTATGTAGGCATCGGTTCCTGCAATCAGCCAAAGCGGATCATCGTTGAAGCCGCTTCCGACTGCCAGATTTCCGCGCTTTGTCAGAGGCTGGTCCTGGTGGTAGGCGGACCCGTCCGGGAACTGTGTTGCCGCAATGTCCAGAATCCTCTCCCTTGCTCTTTCGGGAATCATGTGGACAAAGCCCAGGAGGTCCTGGCAGCTGTCCCTGAAGCCCATGCCGCGGCCCATGCCGCTCTCGAAGTAGGAGGCGCTTCTGCTCATGTTGAAGGTCACCATGCACTGGTACTGGTTCCAGATGTTGACCATGCGGTCAAGCTTCTCGTCATCTGTTTTTATCTGGATTCTGCTCAGAAGTTCGTCCCAATAGTTTTCTAGTTCTTTTAGGGCGGCCTTGACCTTTTCGTCGGTGCTGTAGCGCTTTATCATCTGTTCGGCTCTGGTGCGGTTGACCATGCCCAGGCTTTCCCATTTCTCTTCTTCGGGGTTCTCGATGTAACCAAGGCCGAAGGTGACCGTGTACTCCTCGTTCGGCTTGAGAGTGATGTTCAGCTGATGGGCTCCGCAGGGTCTCCAGCCGTAGGCTATGGAATTGCTTAGTTTTCCGTTTTGCATTATTGATTGTGGGTTACTTGCAGAACCGTAGGGGCCGTTGAAGCTGTCCATTGAAGTGTCATATGAATCAATTTCGCGGGAACACCAGAAGATTGCATAGTGGTCGCGTCTTTCGCGGTATTCCGTCTTGTGGTAGATGGCAGATCCGTGGACCTCAACTTCGCCGATGCTGTAGTTTCTCTGGAAGTTGGTGCAGTCGTCGTTTGCGTCCCAAAGGCAGAACTCCACGAAGCTGAAAAGCTTTATTGTTTTTGTCTTGTCGGTGGTGTTCTTGAGCGTGACGTGATAGAGGAGGGCATTGTCATAGGCGGGGACGAACATGGTCTGCTTTGCGCTTATGCCGTTCTTGCTTCCCTCGAAGATGCTGTAGCCCATGCCGTGGCGACAGCTGTAGCTGTCCAGCTCGGTCTTCACCGGCTGCCATGACGGGTTCCAGATCACAGGCTCTTTTTCGGACTCATCGCGGATGTAGAGTCTGAAGCCTTCCTGATCCAGCGGATTGTTGTTGTACCTATAGCGCGTTATGCGCCTCAGGCGCGCATCCTTGTAGAATGCATAGCCGCCTGCAGTGTTGGAAATCAGAGTGAAGAAGTCCCTGCTTCCCAGATAGTTGATCCATGGAAGCGGTGTCTTTGGGGTTTCGATTACATACTCTCTGTTCTTGTCGTCGAAGTGTCCGAATCTCATCTTTTTCCTCTATCTTTTGTTCTTTGTTGTTTTGTTTTTGTCTGTGGTGCCTAGTCCCCGTAGCCTGCCATCACATCGCGCAGGAAGTAGGCGCTGTCCTTTGGGATGCGCCTCTGGGTCTCGTAGTCGCAGTAGACTATGCCGAATCTCTTGGTATAGCCGTGGGTCCACTCGTAGTTGTCGATGAAGCTCCAGCAGAAATAACCCTTAAGCGGTACGCACTCGCGGATTGCTTCCTTGCAGATGTTAAGATGATCTGAAAGGTATCTAATCCTCTGATTATCGTGGATTCTTATTGTTTCTGAGCCATCATCTGCTTTCTCTATTACCGGTTTGTCATCGCAGGCTGCGCCGTTTTCAGTGATGTAGATGGGAAGCTTTCCACCGGTGTAGGCGCTTGTCCACTTGAGCAGTCTCAAGAGTCCGTGCGGAGTAATGGCCCAGCCGATTCCGCTGGTCTTTTCCTCCCAGCGCGGAGCCATCGTGACGTTGAACGGAGCAGTGTCCGACCACTGCACGGCATGCTCGCTGTAGTAGTTGATGCCCAGAAAGTCTATGGGCTGCGAGATTATCTGCATGTCGTCTTTTTCGATCGGGAAGCTCCACTTCAGCTCGTCGGTCACGTACTCGGGATAGCGCTTTCTGAAGATCGGGTCCATGTAGAGGCCGCTTCTGATGGCCCTGTGGTGGTCGGCTGCGATCTGGTCTTTCTTGTCGCAGCTTGCAGGGCGGGGGGTCTCAAGGTTGTGCGTAATTCCGATGGGGGCCGAAAGGCCTGTCTTTCTGTATTCTTTTACTATGAGACCGTGGGCGAGGTTGACATGGTGCACCGATTTTCTGAATTGGTCTTCGTCCTTTATGCCCGGGGCGTGGATTCCCAGAAGGTAGCCCAGGACCGTGATGCACATGGCCTCGTTGATTGTGATCCACATGTCCACAAGGTCTCCGAGTTCCATGAAAAGGATTTCTGCAAGGTAGGCCAGGTCGTAAGCAGTCTGCCTGTTTGCCCAGCCGCCTTTGGCCTGGATCTCGCTGGGCATGTCCCAGTGGTAGATGGTGCAGCAGGCCTTCATGTTGTGTTTGTGAAGCTTCTTGCAGAGGTTTCTGTAGTATTCAATGCCTTTTCTGTTGACCTGTGTGCCGCCGTGGGGGAGGATCCTCGGCCAGGAGACAGAGAAGCGGTAGGCCCCAAAGCCCAGCTTTGCCATCAGCTCTATATCTTCCTTATATCTATGGTACTGGTCGGCTGCTACGCTTCCGTCCTGCATCTCATAGACAGCGCCGGGAACCTTGGCAAAGTCGTCCCAGATGCAGCTTGTGCGTCCTTCCTCGTTTGCAGCTCCTTCCACCTGGTAGCTGGCAGTTGCGGTTCCGATCAGAAAATCCTCGGGTAAAGCCGGTCTGGTGAACATTGTTTTTCCTTCCTCTTTTTTTTCGTCAGTTTTTGTTGACTGAGCTTCCGAAGTAATGATAACCTATGTTTGTACACTGTGTAAACAAACTTCGAAAAAAGTTTTTTGCCGGTAATCCAAGTGGGGAGAGAGGAGCAGCACGATGCCTATAGACAACAATTTGTTCCAGAAGAATGCAAACACCTCTCTGGTAGCTCGTCTGGTCTGGCAGAGAAAGAGCATCTCGCGTGCGGAGATCGCCAGAGAGCTCGGACTCTACCGCTCGACGGTCACCAACATCACATCCTATTTGATCAACGCGGGCGTAATCAGGGAAGGCAAGCTTCGTTCTTCCACGCAGCAGGGCGGGCGCAAGGCCATGGAGCTTTCCATCAATCCCGATTTCGGATGCGTCTTCGGATTTGACATGCAGCCCTCGCACTACAGGGCCGTCATCCTTTCAGCGGACGGAACCGAACTCTGGCGTGAAACCGGATCTTTCGGAGTCATTCCCATCCTGGAGATGGTGGATAAATTAATCGATCGCGCCTTTGAGGCCCACAAGAACATCGGAACCCCGGTCCTGGCGCTGAGTTTCGCAGTTCCCGGAATCGTGGACGACACCTACGGCAGCATAATCAACTCCTTCCCGTTCGGAATCAAGGACGTGGACATCAGCTCCTACATCCGCAGCAAGTACGATTATCCTGTATTCATAGAGAACGATGCCAACACGGCAGCCTGGCTGGACGTGCTTTCCAACGGAGCCTGGGGCAACGCCATGAGCGTGGTTGCAGACTACCATGAGGAGTTCAAGACATCGCCCGACATCGTCGGAATCGGAGCCGGTATCGGCCTTATCTTCTCGGGCAAGGTCTACAGGGGAACTCACAACGCAGCAGGCGAGTTCAAGAGCGTGACCTGGAAGAGCGGCATGAACAACCAGAGCGGCCTTCCGGTCGAGATTCTCCGTTGCACCGGAGAAAATCCCGAGTGCCTTGCGCAGTGGCTGGAGGATACTTTCAGATCCTTTATCCCGCTTGTGTCGGTTCTGGATCCTGAGATGGTGATCCTGCACGGCCGTCCGCTTGCGGACAAGACCTGGGTAATGGAGACTCTGGAAAAGCGGGTGCCCGAGTTCCTGGGCCTGATGAAAGTCTTCGGATTCAGCCTTGTGTTCAACGCAGTGGACGAGTGCGTCAGCGCCAAGGGCGCGGCCATGATGTGCCTTCACAACCTGTTCAGCGTACCGGATCTCACAACGGCCGGACAGGACGGAAAGTTCATGTGGGAAGAGACGATAGCGTTTCTGCAGGGTCAGAAACAATGATGGTATAAAATCAGCGAATAGCTAATGAAATAGGGGGTTAAATCTAAATATGGGTAGTTATGCCAGCATGTATTCGGCATCGAGAATGACATCCCACGGAGAAGAGAGGAGGGCGTTCTGGGCATTTGTCCTGCCGGCCTTCCTGATCTATCTGTTTGTCATGGCATTCCCGACTGTCTTTGCAATCTTTTTGAGCCTGACCAACTACAAGGGCGGAGCTCTCTTCGGTCCCAAGAGAAAGGCAATTTCTCTCGTCGGGTTCAAATATTATAAGGATATGTTCGCGGACAAGTACTTCTGGCTTGCCCTTGAGAACAACCTCTGGATCGTCTTCATCTCCGTCTTCGGACAGATCCCGCTCGGATTCTTCATGGCCTATCTGATCTTCAGAGGCATGATCAAGGGCAAGGATTTCTTCCAGACGGTCATCTACCTGCCGTGCGTAATCTCCACAGTCGTCATCGGACGCCTCTGGAAGGCCATCACGGCCCCCAACGGAGCTTTGCCGGACATCATAAGGCTGTTCAATCCGTCCTATGTGGCCGGAAACAGCGAGCATCCGATGATCGCGGTCCTTCTGGTAATCCTGTGGATGTACACCGGAACCTATCTGATCATCTTCCTTGCAAACCTTCAGAAGATTGACACCTCGATAATCGAGGCTGCCAAGATCGACGGAGCCACGGAGCTTCAGGCCCTCAGGTACATCATCCTTCCGGCACTCTCGGGTGTCATCGTGACAAGCGCCATTCTGGCGATCTCCGGATCTTTAAAGAGCTTCGATCTGATCTATGTCATGACAAGCGGAGGACCTGCAAAGCAGACCTATGTCCTTTCGCTGTATATGTATGACCACGCATTCAAGGGAGCCCCGAACTACCCGCTGGCCAATGCCGTATCCATTGTCATGTGTATCATCAGCTTCGCCCTGATCGGCATTACCAAGGCCGTTGAGAAGAAATTCGGAGGCCGCGAATGAGCTACATCAGAGACGACGTTTCGGCCAAGAGAAGGGTGGGCATGGTCCTTACTTATGCCCTTCTGATACTGTTTGCAATCCTTGCCATCGCACCGCTGCTCTGGCTGGCCATGAACTCCTTCAAGACAAGCCAGGAGTACCAGATGAACCGCCTGGGCTTCCCCAAGACCTTCTTCTGGCAGAACTACCCGCAGGCATGGACCAGAGGACACTTCGGCATCTACATTATCAACAGTGTCATCTACACAGCAATCACTACCGTTGCAATCCTGGCGCTGAGCTTCATGAGCGGTTTTGCATTCTCCAAGATCAACAACCGCAACACCAAGTGGATCTACGGCTCCTATGTGGTCGGAATCCTCATGACGCTGCAGAGCATCATGATCCCGCTCTTCATCGTAATCAACCAGGTCGGTCTGTACGACACGAAGCTCGGAGTCCTTATTCCATATATAGGAATAGGTCTTCCGATGGGAATCTATCTTGCCACAGAGTTCATGAAGAGCATCCCCAACGCCCTGGTGGAGAGCGCCCGTCTTGACGGTGCTCACTACGGCAGGATCTTCATCAGCATCATGGCTCCCATGGCCGCTCCGGTAGGAACTACCATCGCCATCCTGCAGATCTCCGGAACATGGAACGAGTTCATGCTCATCAACATGCTCACCTCAAGTACCAAGAACAAGAGCCTTCCGGTAGGAATCCAGAGCTTCGCAGGATCGCTGTCGACCGATTACGGCAAGCTCTTTGCCTCGCTGATGATCGGACTGATTCCCATGCTGATCTTCTACATCATCTTCAGAAAGGAAATCACCAAGGGTGTAAGTGCTGGTGCAGTAAAGGGTTGATTTTTTAGTTAAATATTTTCAGGGCGGTCATTTGCGTGGCCGCCTTTTTCTTTTGAAAAATTCATGTTTTTTTTCTTTGACAAGTATGTTCTCGTAGTGTACAATGTATTTAGTTCACACACTGAACAAACTAAACACATTTAGAGGAGTAAAGAAAAATGAGGAAATTTCTTGCTGTTCTTTTCGTAGCCATTGCTGTTTGCTCAATGGTTTTCGCACAGGCTGCCACAGAGGCAAAGAAGAGCGATAAAGTTACACTTACAGTTCTGAACTATATTGATATGTCAGAGCCCAACAGTGCCAACGAGATTGCAAAGGTCTGGGATCACTTCGCAGAGATTCATCCCGAGATCGAGATCATCAGAGAGGATCTGTTCAACGAGCCGTTCCACCAGAAGACAGAGGCTTATGCCGCACAGGGCAACCTTCCCGATGTCCTCTATGCTTGGCCCAGCGGAAGATCTTCCACACTCCACACAGAGCACCTGCTCTATGACCTTTCAACTCTCCTGAAGAGAGACGGTCTGTTCGATCAGTATGCTGCCACATGTACAGCACCCCAGCTCGGCGGATACCTCGGAGAGCTCCCCAACGGACTTACAGCAACATCCATGATGTTCGTCAACGAGAAGGTTCTCAGAGACAACGGTCTCGAGATCCCCAAGACATATGACGACCTGAAGGCCATGGTTCCTGTTCTCAACGCAAAGGGAATCGAAGTCATCACAATGGACTGCCAGGACGGTTGGGTCATGCAGAGCTGTCTGTTCTCACTGATCACCGGAAGATTCGGTGGCGCTGACTGGGCTGACAAGCTTGCAGCAGGCGAGTGGGATTTCGAGGACGACTGGTTCAAGAAGGCTCTCACAGTTGTTGACAACCTCTACAAGGATGGAATCATCAACCGCAACACACTGAGCATCTCCTATGGTTCAGGCAGAGGCGATTTCGCAGCCGGCAAGAGCGCTTTCTATATCGACGGCGACTGGGCATGCGGTTCCTTCCAGCTCGACCAGAGCACAGGTCAGGCACTGTTCTCAGCAGAGCAGCAGGCCAATGACGTCAGCCTGATGAACTTCCCCGCACTCGATGGCGAAGTCGTACACGAGTCCAACTCAGCAGTTGTCGGAACCGGTTGGGCAATCTCCGCTGACATCGCTCCCGAGAAGCTCGAGGCTGCATGGACACTGGTCAAGTACCTCGAAGGCGAGTATGTCCAGACCTGGAGACTCACCACCGGCGCTGCATTCCCGTCACTCACCACAATCGACGTTGCCAAGGTCTGTGAAGAGAACAACCTCGAGCCGCTCGTATCCAAGAGATCCGACTGGTACGGCAGAATCCAGGTTGCAACACCGGTTATCGACGGTGTCCTTGATCCGGCAGTCTACGAAGTCATCAACACAGTCCTCGCTGAGATCGGTCTCGGCAAGACAACAGTCGATGAAGCAGCTGCAGAAGTCAACAAGGCTTGGCACGCATTCATCGGCAAGTAATTTGTTACGGAATTTAATTCTAGGCGGGTTTTCGGACCCGCCTTTTTTGAATATTATGGATACCATGGAAAGATTCATAGACCGCATGCTTACACCGCAGATCAAGTCTGCGGACGTAGGTTATTCAGTTCTTACAACGCTTTCATCCGAGGCTATTGTCTGTGCTCATTCGGATGCCAACAGAGTCTGCATTTCAGAAGGTTCGGCTTCGGTTTTTGCAGTCTCTCAGGAGGCCGCAGAGCAGGGCCTCAAGTACATCAGACAGCTTCAGATCCTCTTCGACGGATCTGTTCCCGTATGTGAATTCGAGTATTACAGCCCCAGCTTTTCCTACAGGGGTTTTCTCATAGATGTCTGCAGGCACTTCATGCCTGTGAATGAGATTCTGCGTATAGTGGACATCATGTCGCTTATCGGCTTCAACGTGTTTCACTGGCACCTCACCGATGATCAGGCCTGGCGCTTCTCGGTTCCCGGCTATCCGCTTCTGAAGAAGATCTCATCGGTAAGAAAAAACGACGAATATATCAACTATCCGTTTGAAATGGAAGGTTTCTATTCGGATAAGGACATCAGAACTGTAGTTTCGTTCTGCACTGAGCACGGAGTGACGGTTGTTCCGGAAATCGAGACTCCGGGCCATGCCACCGCTCTTTTGGCTGCATATCCGGAGTTCGGATGCACGGGAAAGAAGATTGAGGTTCAGACCAAGTGGGGTATCTTCAAGGATGTTCTCAACCCTGCAAGCCCCGAGCTCTGGACCTTTCTGGACAAGGCCTTTGCAAAGCTTTCTCGCTTCTTCCCCGGACCTTACATCCACATAGGCGGCGACGAGTGTCCGCATGTGCAGTGGAAGGACAACCCTCAGTGCCGGGCTCTGATGAAGAAAGAGAAAATCAGAAGCCTCGACGAGCTTCAGGGCTGGTTCACGTCCAAGGCTGCCTCTCTTGTTGCCAAGTACAAGAAGCGTGCCATCGGCTGGGACGAGGTAGTAGACGCCCCGTCGATAGACAAGAACGTGGTGGTTATGTCCTGGCGCGGTCTCAATGGAGCTCGCGTTGCATCGTCTCGCGGTCACAACGTTATTCTCTGCCCACAGCAGGGACTGTACTTCGACAAGGGCTATACCGCTGATTCCTATGAGCCTCAGCAGTGGGGACATTTCTCCGTAAAGGATACCTTCAGCGTCGATCTGGGCATGAAGGATCTGCCACAAGAGCAGAGAAAGCTCATTCTCGGCGCCCAGTGCAATATCTGGACCGAGCTGCTTCACAACGGGCGCGAAATAGAGTACATGATGTTCCCGCGCTCCTTTGCCCTTGCAGACAGCATGTACCTGGGAGATCGGAAGAACTGGGAGCGCTGTCTTGCCCGCCGTGATTCGATTGCCCGGCTTTGCTGGAAGATGAACATCGTCTGCAGTCCGGTACGCTGGGAAGACTCTCAGGCAGGAGGCATGCTGTGAGAAAGATTTCCTTAAACGGGCAGTGGAATCTGGTAGCCACTACTGTCGAACAGAACAACTACGGTATTGTCAACGGCTCTTCTTTTACGATGCCCGTTCCGGGTTCAGTGCAGGATGCCCTGATAGACCAGGCTATAGTTCCTGATCCTTATTATGGCTGCAACGAGCTTGAGACCATCTTCATCGGAAAGAGTGACTGGAACATCTCCCGTTCTTTCTCCTTGGATTACGATCCGTCCAAGCACTACATCCTCCATCTGGAGAAGGTTGATACCGTTGCTTCTTTATTTGTAAATGATTGTTTCGTGAGTTCGTTTGACAACGAGCACAGGATCTTCGATCTTGATGTGACTTCCTTCCTTGTTTCGGGGGAGAATTCGATCGAGTTCCGCTTCAGAAGCTCGGAAAAGCTTGCAATCGAGCGGGCAGCTTCACTGGATCATCCGTCCCCGTGTTCAAGGTACAAGTATGACTCCCCGCACCGCAACCTGGTCAGAAAGGCCCAGTGCAATGCTGCCTGGGACTGGGGATTGTGTCTTCAGACAATCGGAATCTACGAGGACATAGTCCTGTACGAATGCTCCGATGTCTATCTCAAGTCCTTCTCGGCAATTCCCAAGAAGGTTGCGTCGGGCTGGGAGCTTTGCGTATGTGCTCGCGTATTGGCTTTCAGATCTTGCTCTGCTTCCGTTTGCGCTTCCGTGGCAGGATGCTCTATGAGCGTTGATGCTTCTCTGGTTTCAGGAGAGAATCCGGTTGCTTTCTCCGTTGCGGTTCCAGATTCTTCCGTGGAGCTCTGGTGGCCCAACGGACTTGGAGAGCAGAAACTCTATGATGTCCTACTTTGTGTAGATAGCTTTGAAAAACATAGGAATATAGGCTTTAGAACCATTGAAGTAAAGAACAAGAGTACCATGGGCGGCAAGGAGCTGACCGTGTGCGTAAACGGCTTCGATGTGTTCTGCAAGGGCGCCAACTGGATACCGCTTGATGCAAGGCCCGCCCTTCAGAGCGCAGAGCGTTTTGACAGCATCATCGCCTCGGTTGCCGCGGCCAACATGAACATGCTTCGCGTCTGGGGAGGCGGCTGGTATGAGAAAGAGGAGTTCTACGATGCCTGCGACAGATACGGCATTCTTATCTGGCACGATCTTATGTTCAGCTGCTCCACATACCCGGCAGAACCCTGGTTCCTTCAGAGCGTGGAAGCCGAGCTTCGCAATCAGGTTCGCCGTCTTTCTTCCAGAACCTGCATAGCCCTCTGGTGCGGCAACAACGAGTGCCTCGGGGCTTTGGGCTGGTACGAGGAGACCAGAGCCAACCTTCCGCTTTATATCAAGGACTACGAGAAGCTCTATGTGAACTGGATAGACCATATCCTGGTGGAGGAGGATCCGTCCAGGATGTACTGGCCCTCCAGTCCGTGCGCAGGTCCGGGCGACTATTCTGACAACTGGCACAGTGACGGAAACGGGGACATGCACTACTGGACCGTCTGGCATGAGAGAAAAGATTTCGAGGCCTACCATGATGTACGCCCGCGCTTCTGCTCTGAGTTCGGCTATCAGAGCTTCCCGTCCTTAAGCGAGGTTTCGTCCTTTGCCGTTCCCGAGGACTACGACATCCACAGCGCCGTGATGGATCACCATCAGAGAAACGACGAGGGCAACTCCATCATAGAGGAGATGTTTTCCCGTTATTTCAATGCACCCAAGGACTTTGCATCAACGCTCTATCTGAGTCAGGTCCAGCAGGCCTATGCCATAGAGACTGCAGTCACATACTGGCGAAGCCTCATGCCTTACTGCATGGGAACGCTCTACTGGCAGCTCAACGACGTCTGGCCGGTATCGTCCTGGTCCAGCATCGAGTACAGCGGAAAGTGGAAGGCCCTTCATTATGCTGCAAGGCGCTTCTACAGCTGTGCCGCTCCTCTGATCTACATCGAAGGCGACAAGCTCTACGTGAAGGTCGCTAACGACGGCAGAAAGGCTGTTTCAGATGAGCTGTTGTTCAGCCTCGTCGATTTCGAGGGCAATGTAATTCGCCTCGAGCGCATGCCTCTGAGCGTACGGAGCGTATCCGTCTCCGATGCCTTGGTCCTGGATCTTTCTTCTCTGGACAGAAGGGGGACCTTCGCCTGCGCTTCGTTTGCAGGAGTCGAGAGCACCCTTTTGCTCTGCAGACCCAAGGATGCTCTGATCCGCGATCCGGATTTTAGGATAGATTCGATCAAGGAGGTCTCCGGAGGCTTTGATGTCGAGATCTCATCGTCGCGTCCCGCCTTCTACGTGATGTTGGACGCCTCTTCGGTTTGCGGCAGATTCGATGACGATTTCTTTACCCTCAACGGCAGGAGGGTGGTACATTTCTACTGTAATGAGGATGTCTCTCTGGAGGATTTTTCTTCTTCCCTGTGCATCCGCGATCTGTATTCTAGTTTCTCTGACGGAGGTTGTGATAATGGCTGACATGTTAGTGAATCTCTACGATCTTCCCGACTGCGATGATCTGATCAGGCGTCTGGAGGGCGAGGGAATCAACATCAGAAGGGCTATGGCCCCGGATCTCTACGGTATTCTGGACTATGTTGAGAAGAACTTCGGCACCAGCTGGAAAGGCGAGTGTACCGTCTGCTTCTCACACCAGCCGGTCAGCTGCCTTGTGGCAGAAAAGGGAGGCAAACTTCTCGGCTTTGCCTGCTACGATGCCACCATGCGAGATTTCTTCGGCCCCACTGCGGTCGACGAGTCCTGCAGGGGAAAGGGAGTAGGGGCGGCACTGTTGCTGTCGGCCCTCTGGTCCATGCGCGATGAAGGCTATGCCTATGCGATAATCGGAGGTGTCGGACCTGCCGCCTTCTATGAAAAGGTCTGCGGCGCGAAGATGATTGAAGGAAGCACTCCCGGTGCTTACAGGGATTTTATAGGACTATGAAGTACGGATATTTTGACAACGAGAGAAAAGAGTATGTAGTCACCAGGCCCGATGTGCCGGTGTCGTGGACCAACTACCTCGGAACCGAGGATACCGGAACTGTTATCTCGCACAATGCAGGCGGATACATGTTCTCCGGAGACCCGGAGACCCACCGCATCACCCGCTTCAGGGCAAATGCGGTACCATTGGACAGACCGGGTCACTATGTTTATCTTCGCGACAACAGCGACGGCGACTATTGGAGCATCTCCTGGCAGCCGGTGGGTAAAGACCTTTTTTCTGCAACCTATCGCACCCGCCACGGATTGTCCTATTCGATCTTCGAGTGCAAGTACCGCGGTATCGAAGCCTCCCAGAAGCTTTTCATCCCGCGCGGACATAAGAGCGAAATCTGGGATGTTCGCGTGAAGAATACCGGATCCGATGTCCGTAAGCTCTCTGTTTTCGGATACCTCGAGTTCAGCTTCAACATCATCGAGATCGACAACCAGAACTTCCAGATGAGCATGTACTGCAGCGGCTCAAGATACCAAGACGGCGTGATCGAGTGCGACAACTTCTACAACCCGACCATGTACCATTACTTCACATCCGACTTCGAGCCTTCCGGCTTCGACTGCGTGCGCGACTCTTTCATCGGTGTCTACCACACCGAGAGCAATCCGATAGGAGTACAGACCGGAAAGCTGTCTTCAAGCACGGAGCTGGGCAACAACCAGTGCGGAGCCCTGTCAAAGGAATTCGTTCTCAATCCGGGCGAGGAAAAGAGGTTCGTTTTCATACTCGGAGTAGGTGATCTGATGGCCGGAAAAGAAGAGAAAGCATTCTTTTCTTCAAGTTCTGCCGTAGATAAGGCATTTGATGAGCTTTGCGCTTACTGGAAAGCCAAGACCGACACCCTGCAGGTCAAGACCCCCAATGCAGACATGGATACCATGCTCAACACATGGAATCTCTACCAGAGCGAGACCAACGTGGTCTTTTCCCGTTTTGCCTCATTCATCGAGGTCGGCGGAAGAACCGGACTGGGGTACCGCGACACGGCACAGGATGCAATGTGCGTCATTCCTTCAAATCCCTCTCAGTGCAGAAAACGTATAGTCCAGCTTTTGCGCGGTCTTACTTCAACAGGCTACGGCCTTCACCTCTTCAGCCCTGAAGTCTTCGATCCGGATGCACCGAAGGTAGCTGCGTTCAAGAGCCCGACCGTCAAGCCCACACCCGAGGCATCTAGCATGGTCCACGGTCTGAAGGATACCTGCAGCGACGATGCTCTCTGGCTTGTTCCTTCCATCTGTGAGTTCATCCGCGAGACTGGCGACATGAGCTTCCTCTCGGAGGTCTTCGGCTATGCCGACGGCGGGCAGGGTACGGTGCTTGAGCACATGGAGAAGATTCTGGAGTTCAGTGCAAAGCAGATCGGAAGCCACGGAATCTGCCTTGGCCTGAGAGCCGACTGGAACGACTGTCTGAACCTCGGCGGAGGTGAAAGCGCACTTGTGTCGTTCCTGCACTATTGGGCAATAGATGAGTTCATTGATCTTCTTGAGCACTGCGGTGCAACCGAGAAGGTTCCTTACTACAAGCAGATGCAGGAAAAGGTCAGAAAGGCCTGCGAGAAGGAGCTGTGGGACGGAGACTGGTACATCAGAGGCTTTACCAAGAGCGGAAAGAAGATCGGAACGCACACCAACAAGGAAGGCAAGGTTCATCTTGAGTCCAATTCCTGGGCAGTATGCAGCGGTCTTGCAACCGGCGAGCATGCCAGAAAGGCGGTCGAGGCCATCGACAAGTACCTGTGGGGCGAGTGGGGAATCCATCTCAATGCCCCCAGCTACGGCACGCCGGACGATGAGGTGGGCTTCATCACCAGAGTCTACAAGGGCATCAAGGAAAACGGAGCCATCTTCAGCCATCCCAATCCCTGGGCATGGGTTGCCGCAGCCAAGATCGGGCAGGGCGAGACTGCCATGAGGTTCTATGACTCACTGTGCCCGGCAAGACAGAACGACAAGATCGAGGTCCGCCAGAGCGAGCCTTACACCTACTGCCAGTTCATCATGGGCCGTGACCACACCGCCTACGGTCGTGCAAGACACCCATGGCTGACCGGATCGGCAGGCTGGGCATACTTTGCTGCAACCCATTACATCCTCGGCGTAAGACCGACCTATGACGGTCTGATCATTGACCCGTGTATCCCTGCCTCCTGGGACGGTTTTGAGATGGACCGTATCTTCCGCGGAAAGAAGCTCCATATCACGGTCAAGAACCCGTCTCACATCGAGAAAGGCAAGAGCGTCTTTGTTCCGTTGAAGGAACTGGAGAAGGGCAATATCGAAGTGATTATGGAGAACTGAACAAGAGGGCGTAATGGAAAGGACGCTCAGGCTCGGCTACAGCAGCGGAAGCGGAGTTATCTCGGGCATCGCAAAATCGATGCAGTACCAGAACATGCTGGGCCTGAATGTCCTCACAATGGTCGTCTGAGATATTGCCTTTCGGCATTAATGTGCTAAATTAGATGTATCAGCTCTAAGGAGGAGCATATGCTTTTCTACAAATGCGCCCATTGCGGGAATTTCGTAACATTCCTCACAGAGAAGGCTGCCTGCACACCCATGTGCTGCGGAGTCAAGATGGAGGAAATTGTCGCCAACACAGTCGATGCCGCCAGGGAGAAACATGTCCCCGAGGTTGCAGTCGAAGGTAATCTGGTGAAGGTCCAGGTCGGATCTGTCGCCCATCCCATGCTTGATGCACACTACATTCAGTTCATCATCCTCGAAACGAAGAAAGGATATCAGAAGCAGGATCTCAAGCCGGGTCAGGAGCCCAAGGCAGAGTTCCTCGTCGCCCCCGGAGACGAGCCTGTGGCCGTCTATGAATATTGCAACCTCCACGGTCTGTGGAAGAAGGAGATCTGACAATGGATAAATACGTCTGTGATGCATGCGGTTATGAGTATGATCCCGCAGTAGGCGACCCCGACAACGGAATCGCCCCGGGAACAGCATTCGAAGACCTTCCCGAGGATTGGGTATGTCCAGTCTGCGGTGTCGGTAAGGACATGTTCTCCAAAGCATAATCCTTCTCAAAACCGCGTTTCATCTCGGCGCCTACCAGAAAGGTATGTCGCCTCGTTTCAAAGCGGTTTTGCTTCGGATTCAATGATTTGGCAGGTATAGGTGATTATGAGTGAAAGCGGCTCCTTCGGGAGCCGTTTTTCTTTACAAAGCCTGGATTTGGGAGATTATGCGTTCCATCAGGGAAATCCTTGAGAAGGGAGTGACCAGATAGAAGCCGTCTACAAGGTCCGCCATCTCACTTGCAATCTTTACTGTGAACTTTTCCGCTAGGATCTCCGATTGGGCCCTGTCCTTGCCCTCGTATGCTTCGATGATCTTCGGATCCACCTTCATGCCGTTTACAACGCTGTCCATGTAGCGGGCATTGCGCTCGCTGACAATGGGAATCAGGCCGCCCAGGATGTAGGCATCCAGAGTCTTTCTTGCCTTTTCAAGGTTCTCCATGGCGCTGTCGGAAAGAACCGGCTGAGTGAGAAAGCCCGTCATCCCGTTGTCTATCTTCTGCTGTGCCAGCTTCAGCTGCACATCGAAGTTCCTGGCATTGACGTTCAGGGCCCCGAAGATGTGAAAGCCTCCGCCCAGGACCTGACGTCCCAGCTCATCCACGAAGGCCGAGAGCTTTCTTGAGTTGAACTGGTAGACGCTTCTTACCTCGTCCCTCTGGGCCGACGGAACCGGGTCTCCGGTTACCAGAAGAACGTTGCGTACCCGTTCTGCATAGAGGCCCAGAAGAAGGGCCTTGGTTGCGTTCAGGTTGCGGTCTCGGCAAGTCAGATGGGGCAGCACATCAATGTCAAGCTCGCGCCTGATCTTGCAGGAAAGCAGGCTTGAGTCCATCCTGGCCCTTCCGATGGGGCAGTCTGCGACCGTGATTGCATCCACATTGGCTTTCTGAAGCCTTCTGGCTCCGTCCATGAACTTTTCCAATGATGCATTCTCCGGCGGGTCCAGCTCGACGGCAATAGTCTTTTTCTTCTTGTCCCTGAGGCTGTCCCAGAACAAACTGGTCACCGTGTCGGTGATCTGCTTCTCATCTTGAGAGACCGTTATCGAGATTTCTGCCTTCGCAGGGAGTGCGGCCTTCAGGAGCCTGATATGCTCGGGCGTTGTTCCGCAGCAACCGCCCAGAATCCGTGCGCCGCAAAGAGCAAGCTCGGAGACGTTTCTTGCAAAGAAGGTCGGATCTCCCTTATAGAAGACCCTGCGACCCAGAACCGTAGGATAGCCGGCGTTGGGCATCAGACAAAGAAGTTTGTCCCCGAATCTGAGAGTTCTTGCAAGGTCCTTCATGTGAAGGGCATCCTGCATGCAGTTGAGTCCGAAGGCGTCTATGTAAGGGCAGCTTCCGATAGTCTTTGCCAGCTTGGAGGCAAATTCCCCGTCCTTGGTAAAGCCGTCGGGCATTACTGCAAAGGAAGCAATTATGAATGCCTGATCATCAACAGATCTTATGAATTCTGCAGCTTCGATAATTCCTTCGGACATCGATTGTGTTTCGAATATGAAGTGCTTTGCACCGTTTTTCAGAAACCTTTCGGCAATCATCCTGTATTCTTCAGCCGGGTTTTCGGTTTCCTCTGTCTCTATCGGTCCGATATCCGCAAAGACGAAGGCACCGCTTTCAAGGGCGGCCTTTGATGCTAAGTTGAAGCCTTCGTCGATTATTCTGCCCCAGCTCTCCGGATAGTTCTGCCTGTTGGCTCCGAAGGTGTTTGTCGTCAGGGCCATTGCACCGGCTTCAAGGTATTCTTTATGGATTTCAAGAATCTTCTCGGGGTGGGTGAGGTTTGACAATTCCACCTCGTTTCTCAGAGCCTTGTCCTTGGTTGCAAGGTAGGTGCCCATGGCACCGTCGAAGAGAAGGATGTTGTCTTTCAGGTATTCTCTTATCGTCTTCATCCCAGGACCCTCCTTGCGATGTCGGCGCTCTGCTTGGGGTCCTTGGAGTAGTAGTCGGCTCCGATGGCCATTGCATATTCCTCGGTAAGCACGGCACCGCCGACCATCGTCACGCACTTGTGGCCCGATTCCTTCAGGGCCTCGATGGTGCGCTTCATGGACTGAACGGTCGTAGTCATCAGCGCCGATAGGGCAACCAGATGTGCATCTTCCTCGATGGTGCGCTTTACCACCGTCTGTACGGGAACATCCTTGCCCAGATCAATGACCTGATAGCCGTAGTTCTCGAGAACCACCTTGACTATGTTCTTTCCTATGTCATGGATATCGCCCTCGACAGTGGCGATTATGATCTTGCCCTTGTTCTGAGATGCGCTTTTCTTCATCCTGGACTTCAGAAGGTCAAAACCCTTGCCCGCGGCATTTGCCGCATTGATCAGCTGCGACAGAAAGAGCTTCTGGCTTTCATAGAGGTCTCCGACCCTGTCAAGGGCGGGAATCAGGTATTTGTCTATGATCTCCATGGGCTCCGTTGTTTCCAGCAGTTTTTCGGTTGCAAGCCTTGCCTCGTTGCCCAGCCCCTTTAGAATTGCCTCCTCCAAAGTCATCTCAGTGCTCTTTGGAGTCTGCGGTTTTTCTTCTTCGGATTGCGAGAAGCGCTCTATGTAGTTCTCACAGTCCCTGTCTTCTCCGCTGAGGGCCTTGTAGGTGGCAAGAGCATCCATCATGACCTGGTCGTTGGGGTTGAGAATCGGAAGATCCAGACCGTTCTGAAGGGCCATGGTCAGAAAGCTTGCGGCAATGCGGTTTCTCTGCGGAAGACCGAAGGCTACGTTGCTTACTCCGAGCGTTGCATGAAGACCCAGCTCTCCGGTTATTCTTCTTACTGCCTCAAGCGTGTTTCCGGCCTGGTCCTGCTGGGCAGAGATCGTAAGAGTCAGCGCATCGATTATCAGATCCTCTTTGCGGATTCCGGCTTCGGTTGTTTTCTTCAGGATTTTCCGGGCATGCTGCATGCGCTCTTCTACGGTGGAGGGCAGGGCCTTGTCCATTGCAAGACCTACGACGGCCGCCCCGTACTTCCTGGCAATAGGAAGAACGGATTCAAGCTTTGCATCCTCTGCATTGACCGAGTTCACGATGGCCTTGCCGCAGAAGTACCTGAGTCCTGCCTCAATCGCCCCGGGATCCGATGAGTCTATCATAAGCGGAAGATCCACCACGCTCTGGACAGCCTGGACAACCTCTTTCATCAGCGCTGCCTCATCGCAGTCGGGAACACCGACGTTGATGTCCAGAACCGCAGCTCCGGCCTGTGCCTGCTCCATGGCAAGCTTTTTTACATAGTCCATGTCGCGGGCGGCCAGGGCTGTTCTGAGCTTCTTCTTTCCGGTGGGATTGATGCGCTCACCGATTACGTTGATCTTGTCGAACGACACGGCTTTTGCTGCGGAGCAGACGCCTGAAATCCTTGCTGTTTCCGGGTGTCTTTCTGTTTCTGTCGTGGTGCTTTTCAGTGCCTTTATGAAGGCCGGGGTGGTACCGCAGCAGCCGCCTAGTATCTCAACTCCGATGTCCGATATTTTGGACATACCTTCAGAAAACTCAACTGGACTGATAAAATAGGCACCTGTTTTGGGATCGGGCAGACCTGCATTGGGCTTGGCGATCAGGGGTTTGTCGGTGTAACTTCTGAGCCTCTGCATAAGAGGCAGAATCTCAGCGGGACCCAAGGAGCAGTTGATTCCCATGGCATCCACGCCAAGGGCATCGAGAGTCATTGCCATGCTCTGAAGATCCGTTCCGGTAAAGGTCCTTCCGTTCTCCTCGAAGCTCATCGTAGTCCAGACAGGAAGGGCGGTGTTCTCCCTTGCGGCAAGCACCGCGGCCCTGAGCTCCTGAAGGTCCGTGAAGGTCTCATAGACTACCAGATCCGCTCCGGATTGCTCTCCGCAGACTGCCATCTGTCTGAAGATGTCATAGGCTTCGTCGAAGGACAGGATTCCAAGCGGCTCCATGAGCTCGCCGATCGGTCCTACGTCCAGTGCTACCTTGATTTTTCTTTCTGCCGACTCTGCGGCCTGTCTTGCTATTCTTATGTTGGTTCTGATTGCTTCTTCAACGCTTATGCCCGTGCCTTCCAGCTTCTTTCGGTTTGCCCCGAAGGTATTGGAGTAGAGAACATCGCTTCCGGCTTTCACATAGTCCTTCTGGACGGAGAGTACCGCCTCTGGATTTCTGAGGGCAAAGAGCTCCGGCTTCTCTCCGATTCCGAGCCCAAGGCTCTGAAGCATCGTGCCCATCGCACCGTCAAGTATCGTTTTGGCCATTGCAGACTCTCCCTTGTTTTCTGTAAGTGCACTTTTGTGCCATCATGCAGGTACTGCAGCCGCTGCGCTGAAGCTTTTGCGCCCTGTCCGATATTCCGATTATACAGGTTACGGACTTTCTTGGAACCATCATATTGCTAGCAGTGGCGGCAAGACCTATGCGTTTTTCCGTCTGAAGGACATTCATCAGAAGCTTCTGGCTGTCCAGGGGCAGGTCCCCGTAGCCCGGGCTGTAGCGGTCGGTGAGATAGAGGTTCTCCTCCCTGTAGAAGATTCTCATCTTCGCCTCGAAGGCATCGCATACGCTCTCGATCGCCACGCTCTGGGCGCTGTCCATGATCACTGCATCGGAGATGTCTGTAACCTCGGTCCTCCTCAGAAGGGCCTCGGCCTCCGCTCCGAGTGTTGCCGCCATGATGATCGCCTGCTTCGAGGATTCCAGAAGCTCCCTTATGTCGCTTCCTTCCAGGCTGAGACCTTCTATTTCGGAGTTTCTGACATCGAAGATCCTGTATGTAAGCCTCGGGCGGGCAGAGGAGGCTACCGCATCGATGCATCGCTGAAGTTGCTCTTCAAGCGTACTGCCGAGGTCCTGGCCATTGTATCCCAGGTATCTGAGGACCTCTGATTTGCGGATTTCGGGCAGCTTGACTTCCATATTATACAATTTTATAACGCGAGGTTGACTCTGTGCAACTATGTATAGTAACATCAGTGGCAAGAAACTCCAGATCATGATAGAGGTGCGGTTGAAAAGAGTACCCGATCGGTCTTCAGGAAATGCCGGACGGAAAAAGGGTCAACTGCCGAGGAGATGGTCTTCTGCCTGGGAAGACTTTCGTCCGGGATGCGGGACAATATCCTGCGTACTGTCGCCAGCAATGGCGGAGAGCTATCGGTCACAGACCTCCATAGTCCGTGTCGTGGTAGATATCATGGCATGGAGAAGTGGAGGTTTTTTATGGCAAAAATCAAGAAAGCCACAATCGTCAAGGGCATCTTCGTACTGCTTGTACTGACTTTGATGATCATCGCAGCCTGCTCGGGCAAGGATTTCACCTATACCATCTGGGCCCTGTTGCCGCCTGTGGTTGCAATCGGACTTGCGCTTTCCACCAAGGAAGTCTATTCATCGCTGTTCATCGGAATCCTCATCGGAGGTCTTCTCTATTCCGGCTTCAGCTTCGAGGGCACGCTGGTCCACGTATTCCAGGACGGATTCGTGGCATCCATTGCCAATTCCTACAATGTCGGAATCCTGATCTTCCTGGTCCTTCTTGGCGCCATAGTCGCCCTGATGAACAAGGCCGGCGGATCCGAGGCATTCGGACGCTGGGCGTCAGAGCACATCAAGACCAAGACCGGAGCCATGCTGGCTACCACGGCCCTGGGCGTTCTGATCTTCATCGACGACTATTTCAACTGTCTGACCGTCGGATCGGTCATGCGTCCCGTAGCTGAAAAGCACAACATCTCCAAGGAGAAACTCAGCTACCTCATCGACGCAACGGCAGCCCCTGTTTGTATCATAGCTCCCGTTTCTTCATGGGCCGCTGCGGTTTCGGGCTTCGTCAAGGATTCCGGAGTCAGCGGATTCGGTCTTTTCGTGAAGGCAATTCCGTTCAACTTCTACGCCATCCTGACAATCGTCATGATGCTCTGTCTGGCTCTGATGAAGTTCGACTACGGCCCGATGCTCAAGTTCGAGCCCTACACGGTCGAGTCCGCAAAGCAGAAGATCGACAATATGATCAGCAGAAGCGGTTCCTTCTCGGAGGCAATCGAGGTCAAGGAAGAGGAGACGATCAAGGACAAGAGCCGCAAGAGCGGTAAGGTCATCGACCTCGTGTTCCCGATTGTGGTTCTCATCATCGCCTGTGTGATCGGCATGCTCTACAGCGGCGAATTCTTCGAGGGCGCAGGAGTAATCCAGGCCTTCTCCGATTCCGATGCATCCGTAGGCCTTCTTCTCGGAAGCGCATGCACCTTCATCATCGTAATCATCTACTACCTCATCAGGCGCGTCCTGAAGTTCCAGGACATCATGAGCTGCCTGCCCGAGGGCTTCAAGGCAATGGTTCCGGCAATCCTGATCCTGGTCTTCGCATGGACGCTCAAGTCCATGACCGACAGCCTCGGGGCAAAGGAATTCGTCGAGACTGTGGTCAAAGGATCTGCAGCCGGCTTCCAGATCATGCTTCCCGCAATCATCTTCCTGATCGCATGCTTCCTCTCGTTCTCGACCGGAACATCCTGGGGAACATTCGGAATCCTGATTCCGATTACTATCAGCGTCTTCCCGATCACCACGCAGATCGGAGTCGTCTGTGTTTCCGCATGTATGGCAGGAGCGGTGTGCGGTGACCACTGCTCACCGATTTCGGATACAACAATCATGGCCAGCGCCGGTGCCGACTGTGACCATATCAACCACGTCAACACCCAGCTGCCTTATGCAATCACTGTGGCCCTTGTTTCGTTCGTAAGCTACATAATCGCAGGCTTTGTTCCCAAGTGGGGCATCGTTCTTCCGATTTCAGTAGTCCTTATGATCGCTACGCTTTTCGTGATCAAGAAGATCACGGCAAAGAAGGCTGCAGCCTGAAACCGAGTCCGGATCATGTAATGGGGGAGTCCGCGAGGACTCCTCTTTCTATTTGTCCTGAAGATAGTCCAAAAGATCCGGATCCACCTTCCATTCTCCGGTCTTCTTGGAACCGACCCTGGCAAGCACGCTCATGCTCTGAAGCACCAATGCAATCTTCTTCGCCCAGGCAAGGCTCATGTCCTCTTTTTCTGCTGCAGCAGATAGGGTTGATGTCGGGTTCTCCGCAAGGTACCTGAGGATCCTGAACTGTTTCTCCGTCAGCTGTGGAAGGACTGCATGGCTCATGCGTTTTCTGAGACTTCCAAAATCTGGCTCGTAGGAGAACGGAATGGTGACCGTGAGCATCCCGTTGCTGAACGAGAAGGCCTTTCTGCCGTATCTTGCCACTATGACGGGAACTCCGTGGCCGCTTTGTTCTGCAAAACCCGTCAGTGAGAATATTGTCATCAGCGCCCTGTTGACCGGGACGCTCTTGCCGTTGTAAAAATCCTCTTCCGAAAGGCCGTACGGAAGTCCCCCGTAGGAAACGATCTCAATCCTGTCATCGAAAATGAAGACCGACGGCGGCAGGAGTTCCGCCCAGCTGTTGTGAAGGCAGGCATTGACCCAAGCTTCCCTGAATGCCTCGAAATCGAAGAGTTCCTTCTCCCTGCGTTGTCCTCCAGAAAGGTCGACCTTGGTCGTGTTGATTGCCGTCGCATACTGCAGGACCTGCTCGAGCGAGGTCAAAAGACATCTGCCGCCATACTCGGTTCGCTCCGACATTACTGATTTGTCCTTTCCTGCAAACCGCACGATCTTGATTGAGAAGTTGTTCTGGTCGGACAGAATGAAGGCCATGATGTTGTAGAGCCCTTCTGCGGTACGCAGCCCGTAGCTGGAATAGAGTCGTTCGTTGTCTTCTATGTGTATGCCCTTTGCCAGCAAGAATGTGCAGAGCTGGGAGAACGTAAGGTCCTGAATGTCGGATGCACGGCTTCTTGCCAGATCCATGCTGCTGGAAATCAGCATGCGTCTCAACAGATCGTTCGGAACCTTCTCATCCGAGTCGACGATGCGGATAAAGTACCTTCCGTCGCAAGAGTAGGGTATGTCGCAACCCTCTGCGCTTACCGTAATATAGGTTTTGCAGTCATCGGAAGAGCATGTCTTTATGTCCGCAACGACCTTCGGCTGGATGAGCTCCGAAATCCTCTGTCGGATTTTGTTCAGGGTGTCCTTTCCCACGTCGGTGCCGATTACGTCTCCGTTGTCCCTGACTCCGAAACAGACGCATCCCCTGCCATGGCGGTTGAGCATGGCGCTTAGGGATTTGAGTCCGTTGTCCAGCTGAGTCAGCGTTTCCTTGAATTCAAGGTTCTCGCTTTCGGTTCCGAGGTTCATGATTGCCTCCTTCATGGTACGGGATTGCAGATAAAGTATATTATAAAGTCTACTATTTGTATACTTTAAATCCATATCTTTTATATGAAGCCTTGTGATGTTATTATTCAGGCATGAAGAAAGCCCTCTGCGTAGCAATCCTGAGCCTCATAGCGGTTTGTGCCGCGTTCTGCATAAGCATCAGGAATGCCGAGGAGGTCCATCCTTTCGATTCCGTCCCCATGCTCGAGACATACTACGATGAGACCGATGACGGCTATGCTTCATTCTGGGACAACTGCGAGATCTCGCTTCTGACGATCTCCTCGGGTGGTCCGCTCTATTCATGGTTCGGTCATTCGGCCTTCCTTGTCAGCACTCCCGACGGGCGCAACATCATCTTCGACTACGGTACGTTCTCCTTCAATGACGAGGACTTCTTCATAAACTTCGCCTTCGGCAGGCTCTGGTTCCTGTGTCTGTCTTCGAATGCTGCCTATCAGCTGGCAGAGATCGAGGATGAGGGCAGAAGCGTCACTAAGGTCGTGCTGCCGTTTACATCCGAGCAGAAGAAGGCCGTCGTAGGATTTCTTAATGCCAATACCCGATCGGAGAACCGCGTCTATCTTTATCACCACTACGAAGACAACTGCGCAACCAGACTAAGGGACATAATCGACAGGACAACAGGCGGGGCGTTCAAAGCCTGGGCCGAGTCCATTTCCGGACTGACTTTCAGGCAGCAGGCCTCCCGTGCTCTCTCGAAGAACCCGTTCGTGCTCTGGGGTCTGGACTTCCTTCAAAGCGCAAGCATAGACAGAAGTGCAACCCTCTGGGATGAGATGTTCCTACCCGAGATGCTGGAAAAGGGCGTCCTTGCTTTCTATGGCTTGGAAAAAGAAACGATTCTTGACAATTCAGGCACCTACTGCGAAGTCCCGGCCAAGCCTCAGAACAACATTCTGTTCTCCCTGATCTTCGGGCTTGTGCTCGGAGGAATATCGCTTGCGCTATTATTAGTGGGCTTAAGAAAGGCACATTATATATATAGTGGAATAGTGGAAATCATCTTCGGAATACTCGGGACCGTGCTGTTCTTCATGATGACCTTCACCAACCATGACGTGACCTGGTTCAACGAAAACATAATCTTCATCAACCCTCTGCTGATTGTCCTTGCCGTGTTCTCCTTCATGGCCTGCGGCAAGAAAGCGGACAAGTGGGGTAGGGTTGTCTCGATTTCACACAAGATGCTCTTCGGCCTGATCCTGCTGCTTGCCATCCTCAAGCTGATTGCCGGCAACATCTTCTTCCAGCAGAACTGGAACATCATCATCACCATGGTACTTTTCTATCTGCCTCTCGTCTTCGGAAGATTCCTTTCCGGAAAGAGAGAGGCATAAAAAAGGCTCTGTGACCAAACTGCCACAGAGCCGGATCTGCCGACCAGGCTGGAATCAGCAGAACTTTTCCTCTTCTGATGTTATATCAGGACTTTATATGTCACAACAGAAAAACAAGTACAAATTTCGGTTTTTCGTAGAATTTGTATTGAAATTGTTAAAAACGATACATTCCTGAAGTTTTTTTTCATTTTCTAGGTGTAGTTTCTCTAAAAATATTATAGTTGTATGATTTTTGAGGTTCTCCAGAGCCTGAAAACAATACAAATTCCGTGAAATTCATGGGAAAATTGTTTTTACAAATTTAGCTTTACAGTTGGAAATCACGTGTTATAATGAACCTGTAATTTGTATGAACAAATTTCTGTTATCTTGGAGGGAATTATGGAAAAGGAGAAGTTCTTCTCATTGAAGACAACGAAGGGAGCCCTGAGATTCCTGGCCCTGTTCGTTGCCCTCATCATCGTATTCAGTCTGCTGGCCCAGGTCCTGATGACCAGAGGCTATAAGATCAATGTCTCGGATGTCATACTGAACGTCAGAGGCGGAGATCTTCACATTGAGCTGTACTATCCGGCTGACGCCGACAACAACAGCAATCTCCCGTGTATCCTGCTGACCCACGGAGGCTCCGAGCCGCTGGCGGCAGACAGCATGATGGCATGGGAAATGGCCCGCCGCGGTTTCGTGGTCCTGAACATCAGCGCCTACGGTGCAGGTCTTTCGGATCAGCCGCAGATTGTTGAAGACGGAACCACCGGCATGGACGGTGCCAGATGGAACCGTGGTGCAACCATGGGAATGTGGGATGCATACCAGTATGCACTTTCAATGGCAATTGTAGACCCGACTAGAATCTGCTGCTGGGCACACTCCACGGGCCGCCACCTCTTCACGAAGGTCGTCACTTACTACGGACTGAACCTGACACTAAACGACAGGCTCATCAATGTCCTATACAACGACTTCGGCCTCACATTTACTGAGGAAGAGATCACACAGGACGCCGATCAGTTCGCAAAGGACAGGCTCAGCGATGTCGACTACGGAAGATATCTCGAGAAGAGGGCACAGCAGGAAGAGATCGTAAACACCTACTTCAAGGCTGCAAGGCTCACGGAGAGAGCCTACGGCGTCAAGACGACGGTCGCCGGCTACACGGTTGTGCGTGACCCGCAGATGAACCTCATCGTCGGTCTCGGAACACATGAGCAGTCCGGCGTAAGCGACGATGTCCCCGCAAATAACATCGGAACACGCTTCATCTGGACGAACCTCTTCAAGAGCGGCTGGTCCAAGAAGGTCGCAGGAAGCCTGCAGCTGGGCAGCACAGCACAGTACAAGGGAATCTTCCACGTCACCACACCGGTTGCAAGAAACAGCTGGTATGATATCGCCGACTACATCCACGATCCCACCGCGGAGTCAACGAATCTGGGCGAGGCCTGGAGCGTCAACATCTCCAACAGCGCGGCTCTCAAGAACGCCATCGACAACAACAACGCCCGCTTCTTCCTGAACCCGGTAACGATGCACAACGGCAACCTGTGGAGCCAGAGAGCCATTTCACAGTACCTGGAGTTCTACACACAGGTCTGCGGATACAACAACGGCGAGCTTTCAGACCCGAACACAAAACCGATCGACACTCACAGCTGCTTCCACGGCTATCTGATTCTCATCTTCAGCACGCTGTCGTTCCTGTCACTCATCGGTGCGCTCTGCTCGATCATCGCACTACTGGTCAGTACTGAGCTGTTCAAGTCAGTCAAGCACGAGCTGCCCGAGGCAAGGATGCCGTTGAAGGGCAAGAACTTCGTGTTCTACCTGATCGCAACGATCATCGCGGGATTCGCAGGTGCCTACGGAGCACAGATGTCCGATGAAAGCTTCACGCTCTCCAACAAGAGCATGAGCAAGTGGCTGCCATGGGAGCCCGGTCAGGTCAGATGCTTCCAGATGCTCTTCCTGACGATGTTCTTCGGCGCACTACTGTACTTCATCCTGGGCAGGATCAACAAGAAGAACAAGGAGCAGTGCCTATCATCGCTCAAGGAGCTGAACATCGGCGGAGTGAAGAATATCTTCAAGACACTCCTCATTGCGGTGATCCTGTTCGCTGCAAGCTATGCAGCCGCCAACTTCATCAATACGATGTTCTATTCGAGATTCCTGATGATCGACGGTTCGTTCGATGTCATGAACAACTATTCGTTCGGAAGAATGGCCAGGTACTTCATCCTGATCCTGCCTGCAACGCTTGTGATCAGCACCCTCAACAACATGGTGCGTTTCAAGGGTGTGTCAGATAGTGCCGATACCGCACTGAACGTGCTGTTCACCTCACTCGGTATGATCCTGCTGATGGCAATCTCGTTCATCTACACATACTCGAACGCAGGCAACCCGGATATCTTCCACATCCAGTGCACGCTCTCCATCATTCCGCTTGTTCCCATCTGCAACTACATCTACAGGAAGTTCTACAAGCTGACAGGAAGCGTCTGGCTCGGTGCCTTCTTCGTGGCAATCCTCATTGCCTGGAGATGCGCCGGCTACATTTCGCACCAGTTCATGTGGTATGGAAGCAACGAAGTGGCAGCCTTCTGGGGTATCTACTGATAGTTACATCGGAATCGGTATCAATGGCCGTCGCAGATTTCTGCGGCGGCCTTTTTTTGCACTTCAGTCGCCTCTGCATGATTGTGCAGAAGCTGTTCTCAGCCTGTGCGGTGGCTCTGCGCAATAGGTGTGCCCGCTGGCCATAACCGATGCGGGCCCACCCGTATGGAGCAGAAAAGGCTCTGCTCAGGCTGGGACCGGCTTATGCACATGAGTGCCTGACTTGTTTATCTCAGGTATTTCTCTATGATTTCATCGATGCTTTCTAATTTCAGCGGGTTACGGGCGTCCTCATGTGTAATCAGTATTTCTTCCCCGATTGTGAAGCCGGCATCTATCATTCTGACCAGCCTGTTGAGATTGTCAGTACAATATCTCGGATCGCTGAGTCTGCCGAGATGTTCCCAGAAGTATGCCTTTCTTGTCCTTTTGTTGAGGACATAGAAATCCGGATGAAGCGTATCTCTATCAAATGGATCGAATCCGATGGCTTCAAATCCAACAAGCCTTCCGTATGCATCGAATACAGGGCGCGAACTATCGGGTTCCGCTTCAGGAGTAAATGCAACTTCATAGTGATAGGGGATGTTATTTGCAAACAATCTGTCAGCGATTATAGCTTCGCTCTTTGAACCGACATAGTCTCCACGTATGGTTTTGAACTTGTGATAATCATCCTCGGCATGGATTCTCTTTCTCTTAACTACCAGGTTCCCTTCCTGCCACTGGGCTGCATAATCGTCATCCGACATCGACAGTGGCTCAACAAAAGACCTCAGTTCGTCCGGTAGGGCAGAGTAGACCTCATTGATATCTGAATTCTCAGAGTCGAGTATTCTCAGGCATTCCTCAAGCTGGGCTATCTCTTTCCTTGCAACCTTTCTTAATTCTCTGAGATATCGCTTTTTGGCATAGCGTGATATCTCGTCTCGTTTTGCATTCCCGAGATATGTACACTTTCCGCCTGCACTCCTCAGAAAGAACCTCGTTTTACCCTGGACCTTCTTAACGGTCAGATATCCGTCCGGTTCATCTTTCTCAACGCTATAGTTAAGTTTTTTCAGGTAGTCCAGTAACGATTCCATTTGAGTGCGAATTGTCGCTTTTGAAGGATTTGTTCTCTGCATACTAAAAGCATGAAGCAGAAATATACCATTATCAAGAAAAAATATATGAATAGGTATAAAATATACCAAAACTCTCAAAACTAAAAGAAAACTGGTATATAAAACAGTATAAAAATAGGGTGTTCAGAAAGCCCCATCACGAGACTGGCTGAACACCCCTTGCTTCAAGCAAATATAATCGAGTTATCTGAGCTTCCAGGCGATATCGTTGAAGAAGAGCTCCTTCTCGAACTTCTCTGTCGTGGTGTCTTTGCCGATGTGGACGAACTCAATTTCCATGATGCGTGCCCAGTCAGCGAGCATCTCTGCATCTACATCATAGGAGAGCACCGTGTGGTGTGCGCCGCCAGCCATGATCCAGCATTCGATTCCCGTTGCAAGATCCGGCAGTCCCTTCCACATGACTCTGGCAACTGGGAGGTTCGGCATTTCCATGATGGGCTTGATTGCCTCGATGTCCTGTACTATCAGGCGCATCCTGCCGCCCATGTCGATCAGCGAGGCTACGATTGCTTTTCCGGCCTTGCCCTCGAATACCAGTCGGGCAGGATCCTTCTCGTTCATTCCTATTCCCAGATGGTGTGTCTCGATCCTGGGTCTTCCTGCAGCAACCGAGGGGCAGACCTCAAGCATATGGGCTCCCAGAGAGCATTCCTTGCCCTTGACCAGATGGTATGTGTAGTCCTCCATGAAGGCCGAGGCTCCGTTTCCGTTCTCTCCCATTGCCTTGATGATTGCCGTCATGGCGCTGACCTTCCAGTCTCCCTCTGCGCCGTAGCCGTAGCCCTGGGCCATCAGGTGCTGGGATGCAAGGCCCGGCAGCTGCTCCATGCCGTAGAGATCCTGGAAGGTGTTGGCGAAGGCCTTGCAGCCGTTTCTGTCCATCATCTTCTTCATTGCGATCTCTTCGCGGGCCTGATAGCGGATGGCTGCGATATCCTTGGTGTTGATGTCGTAGTTCTTCTTGTATTCTGCAAAGAGCTCGTCTACTTCGGCCTCGGTGACTGCGGCCATCTCCTTGACCAGATCTCCGACTGCCCAGGTATTGACCTGCCAGCCGAGTTTGATCTGGGCTTCGACCTTGTCGCCTTCGGTGACCGCGACTTCTCTCATGTTGTCGCCGTAACGCATGACCTTCATGGTCCTGGAGACACGCACTCCGATACAGACGCGCATCCACTTTGCAATGCGCTTCTGGACCTCAGGATCCTTCCAGTAGCCTGCGATGACCTTGCGCGGCATGCGCATCCTGGTTCCGATGAAACCGTGTTCACGGTCGCCGTGGGCTGCCTGGTTGAGATTCATGAAATCCATGTCGATCTCCTCGTTGGGGATCTCCAGGTTGTACTGTGTGGCAAGGTGGCAGTAAGGCTTCTGCAGATTGGCGAAGCCGTTGATCCACATCTTCGATGGGCTGAATGTATGGCACCAGGTTATGATTCCGTAGCAGCTGTCATCGTAGTTGGCTTCCTTGATGACATCCGTAATCTGGCTGTTGCTCATTGCAGTGACTTTGTAGATCAGAGGATAGGGAAGTGCCTTGGAAAGCTCTGTCGCCATTTCCTGTGCTCTCTTTGCGACTGTCCTGAGGACTTCATCCCCATACAGGTCCTGACTTCCGACTATGAACCAGAATTCCTTTTTCAATTTCTGACCTCCTGCCCGTAGTAGGCGTTCTTTCCGTGTTTCCTATAATAGTGCTTGTCCAGAAGAGTCTGGCTGACGCATGGGGCCTCCGGTCTCAGCGTCATCGCGTGATAGTTCATGAATGCGACTTCCTCCATCACCACTGCATTGTGCACGGCGTTGGCGGCGCTTGTTCCCCATGCAAAGGGACCGTGGTTGCGAACAAGTACACCCGGCACGGCATTCGGATCGATACCCATGAAGGTCTCGATTATCACCGTTCCGGTGTTCTTCTCGTACTGGCCCTTGATCTCCTCGTCAGTAAGCGATCTTGTGCAGGGGATGGGGCCGTAGAAGTAGTCTGCATGGGTCGTTCCCATCGGTCGGATTTCCAGTCCGGCCTGTGCGAAGCTGGTTGCCCAGCGGCTGTGGGTATGGACCACGCCGCCGATATCGGGAAATGCCTTGTAGAGCTCGATGTGTGTGGGCGTGTCGCTGGAGGGCCTGAGTTTTCCTTCCACTACGTTGCCCTCGAGGTCCACGACCACCATGTCGGAGGCTTTCATCTCGTCATATTCGACTCCGGACGGCTTGATCACTATCAGTCCGGACTTGCGGTCGATCGCCGAGACATTGCCCCAGGTGAAGGTCACAAGGTTGTGCTTCGGAAGCAGCAGGTTGGCTTTCAAGACTTCTTCTTTTAGTTTCTCAAGCATTGAATACCTCCAATGCCTTCTTTTCCACATCAAGAAGCTTTTTGTAATTCTCTATGTAGGCGTCGAAGCCCTTGACCTCTGCATCGTCGGCCATGATGGTCATGGTCTTGCTGCCGGCAAAGACCTGCTGGTCCAGATAGTCTTCCAGCGTGCTGCCCTTGCCCCAGATCATGTAGGCTGCAAGAAGGGCCATGCCGTAGGGGCCGCCTTCACCGGCAGTCTCCATTACGGAGACGGGAGCTCCGATTGCCGCGCTGAGGATTCTCTGACCGGCAACCGGGGTCTTGAAGTAGCCGCCGTGGCCGAAGATCTTATCGATCTTAACGTTCTCGGATCTCAGGATGTCCATTCCGATCTTGAGGGTGGCCATTGCGCTCATCATGTGCGTTCTCATGAAGTCTGCAAGATGTACCTGCGAATCCGGCTTGTGCAGGAAGAGCGGAAGACCGCTGTCGAAGTCCGTCACGCCTTCGCCCGAGTAGTAGTTGCAGCTCAACAGGCCGCTGCAGTCCGGCTTTCCTTCAAGCGAGATGGAGTAGAGCAGGGAGAATAGTCTGTTGCGGTCTATGGCAAGGCCTGCCTTCTCTGCGAATTCTCCGAAGAGGTTGACCCAGCTGTTGATGTCCGTGGTGCAGTTGTTGCAGTGAACCATTGCAACAGCAGCTCCGGACGGGGTGGTGACCATGTCTATTTCCCTGTGTACGCCGAGCTTCTTGTCGGTTACTATCATTGCAAAGTCGCTGGTTCCGGCGCTGACGTTACCGGTGTTCAGTCTTACCGAATCGGTTGCGACCATTCCCGTTCCTGCATCTCCCTCAGGCGGTGCGATCGGGATTCCAGCCTGCAGTATTCCGCTCGGATCGAGGAATCTTGCTCCGGCCTCGGTGAGCTTTCCTGCTTCCTGACCGGCCACCAGGACCTTCGGGAAGACCTTTCTGATATCCAGACCCGTGAGGGTGAGGAACTTGTCTGCCATGTCGGTATTGAAGTCACTTGTGTCGCTGTCGATCGGGAACATGCCCGAGGCATCATCCACGCCGATGTTGTTCTGGCCGGTGAGCAGGCGGTTGACGTAGGCTGCAAGCGTCTCGACATGGGCGATGTCCTTGACGTGCTCCTCCTTGTTGAGGATTGCCTGATAGAGGTGGGAGATGCACCATCTCTGAGGTATATTGAAACCGAAGAGCTTGGTAAGCTTCTCTGCAGCTTCTCCGGTAATCGTGTTTCTCCAGGTCCTGAATCCCACAAGGGGCTTCCAGTTCTTGTCCGAGGGGATGTAGCCATGCATCATGGCCGAGATTCCGATTGCGCCCGTGGTGGTAAGTTCGACTCCGAACTTGGCCTTTACATCTGAACAGAGACGCACGAAGCAGGTCCTGAGACCTGTCTCGACCTCATCGTAGTGGTATGTCCAGATTCCGTTCTCGAGTCTGTTCTCCCACTCGAAGTCGCCGGAGGCGATGCTCTTGAAGTTCTGATCCACCATGACTGCCTTGATTCTGGTGGATCCCAGCTCGATACCAATGACGGTTTTCTTAAGATCCATATCGATATACCTCTTTTGTGCGCATTGTTACTAAATATAGTATAGCACCGATTCGCGAGAAAACAATACAAATATCTTTACAAATGGTTATGCCGTGGTAGAATTTAGGTAAGTTGTATGAACAACTTTTAAAATGGAGAAATATGGGGTTGCGTCGATTCGAGTGGAGGGAAATATGAAGAGTTTGCCTAACATTCCCAAGACCATGAAGGCCTTGGTTGCCCACGGAGGGTATGATTACAGGTACGAGGATATTCCGGTACCGCAGATCAATGAGGATGAGATTCTGATCAAGGTCGAAGACTGCGGAATCTGTGCGGGAGACATCAAGGCCTATCATGGCGCTGAGGTCTATTGGGGAAGCCCCACGGTCAAGCCATTCATGGACGGACCGGTCGTGGCAGGACATGAATTCATCGGCACCGTTGCCGCAATCGGCGACAATGCCGCAAAGAGGTGGAACCTCAAGCTGGGAGACAGGGCTGTAGCGGAGCAGATCGTGCCGTGCGGCGAGTGCAAGTTCTGCAAGGAAGGTCACTGGTGGATGTGCCAGTACCAGCATATCCACGGCCACCAGAAGATAGTCGCAGACGGCGGAATGGCCGAGTACATGAAGTACACGGTCCAGGACATCGTGCATAAGGTCTCGAAGGACGTTCCGGCAAAGTATGCCGCGCTGATCGAGCCGCTTTCATGTGCAGTCCATACGATCGAGAGGGCAGGCATCAAGTTCAACGATATCGTGGCTGTTGCCGGAATGGGTCCGATCGGACTTTGCGACCTGCAGCTTGCAAAGCTCAAGAATCCAAAGCTTCTGATTGCAGTCGATACCAAGGAGAAGAGACTGCAGGCAGCCAAGGAACTGGGTGCCGACATTGTCCTGAACCCAGCCAAGTGCGATGCCGCAGAAGAGGTCCGAAAACTCTCGGATGGCTACGGATGTGATGTGTATATCAACGTTACAGGCCATCCTTCCGGATGCGTGCAGGGTCTGGATATGATACGCAAGATGGGAACTTTCGTTGAATTCGGAGTCTTCGGTTCCGACACCACAGTCAACTGGTCGGTCATCGGAGACCGCAAGGAGCTCGATATCAAGGGTTCCCACATCGGAGGCCAGCACGGCTATGATGTGGCAATCAGCATGCTGGAGAAGGGAATCTTCAAGGCCGAGAAGATCGTAACCCATGAGTTCCCGCTCAGCAGATGGAAGGAAGCCTTCGATATGGCAACGGAAGGAGAGGAGTCCATCAAGATAGTTCTCAACCCCGAAGGATAAGAATCATCCGGCTGTCGCACTCTGCGGCAGCCGATCTTCTTCAGGTTTCCTGAAGTTGTATTTATGAAGTTGTATGTGTTTTTTTCCGATTTGTATTGTACTCGGAAGTAAAGTTGTCTAGGATTGCTCAAAAGGGGTTTTGGAGATTTTATGTCGAAGTATTCCGTAATAGCAGACAAACTCAGGGAAGAGATCAAGGCGGGCGCTTACGCCAAAAGCGGAAAACTGCCCACGGAGTATGAATTCGTATCAAGATTCAAGGTCAGCAGACAGACCGTCAGACAGGCCATCTCCAGTCTGAAGGCAGATGGAGTCGTGTACCAGATTCAGGGCAGCGGAACCTTCATCTCCAAGAACGTTCCCGAGAGAAGGGGACCGGAGAGCGCCTTCAAGAACATCTTCGTAATCTGCACATACATCAGCGAATATATTTTCCCGAGCATCGTCCGCGGTATCGAGAGCACCCTCAACGGCACCGGCTACAGGATCCATATCGCTGCTACCGGAAACAAGGTGGACCTTGAGAGAAAGATCCTCAACGATGTGATCAACCTCAAGGAATGCGATGGAATAATCGTAGAAGGTTCCAAGACGGGTTTTCCGAACCCGAACATCAATCTCTACACCAAGATCGAGGAAATGGGAATTCCGCTAGTGTTCCTCCACTGCTCATATCAGGAACTCCCGAATTCGGTCGTGGTAGGCATGGATGACCGCTCCGGCGGAATGATTGCAGCCAAGAAGCTCATCGAAGCCGGATGCAGGAGGATGCTGGGTATCTTCAAGTCCGATGACCGCCAGGGTCTTCTGAGGTACGCAGGTTTCTCCGAAGGCGTCCTGCAGTCAGGCCTTGCCCTGGACAACATCGAGGTGCGCTGGTATACCACTGAGGACATAATCGATCACGGCATGACGATCGACAACGCCATGCTGGACGTCCTGGACCGAAAGGGCTTCGACGGGGTAGTGTGCTACAACGACCAGGTCGCAGCCGCATTGGTCAGGGATATGACCAGAAGCGGCAGGCAGGTTCCCAAGATCGTCAGTTTCGACGACAGCTACCTTGCACGGACCTCGGCAATCCATTTCGAGTCTCTGGGACACCGCAAGGAAGAGCTGGGGGTCCTTGCCGCAACCAAGATACGCAACATGGTCAACGGCATGAAGGAAGAATCCACGTTCCTGGACTGGATAGTAGAGTAGCCGAATAATACAATTGACAGAACAATGACTCTATAGGTGCCTGCGGATGTCCTGCAGCGTAAGCTGGATCAGCTCCTGGTTCTTGTAGTAGTTGCGCCCCATCCTGAATACCACATCCACAATGTCGCCTTCATCGAAATCCCTTCCCACGCGGGGACCTGCGCTCCAGAACACTCCCGGCCACTGGTGCGAGCCGTAGGAGAGGTTGATCCTCAGATGCGCCTGCGAGGGATCCTTGGAGTTTTCCATGACCGTGATGGTCTCGATGCGCGCTCCCTCGATCAGGAACTCGATGGGGCCGCTCTTCTCCCCGTAGGGCTCGAAGCGCTCGATGACCTTGATGGTGTTCTGGTTGAATTCCTCGGGCCTGAGCACTGCATCGATTTCCAGGGCTTCTTCCTCGTCGGCATCCGGGCAGTCCATGTAATCTATGTCCTCGGAGATGCGGATGCACAGCTCGTCGACCTTCTTCGGGTCAAGTGAGAAGCCTCCGGCCTGGGCATGGCCGCCGAAGTCGTCGAACAGTTCGGCATAGCGGGAAAGGAAGTCGTGGCAGTTGAAACCGCTGGTGCTTCTCATGGATCCGATGGCTCTGCCGTCGTCTGTCTGGGTGATTACCATGGACGGACACTTGAAGGCTTTCAGTAGCCTGGTTGCAATAATACCTGTAATTCCACGAGCTATATGCTCATCATAGACCATCACAAGCTTGGTTCCGAACTGCTCATAGCTCTTCTTTGCCTTGCCCTGGAGGCGTGTCCAGGCATCCTCTCCGAGCTTCTGGCGCTCCTTGTTCAGGATGCTCAGCTTCTGTGCGCTCTCGAGGGCATGGATCTGGTCTGTGGACAGAAGCATCTCTATGGCGGTATCGGGTTTTCCGAGTCTTCCTGAGGCGTTCATCAGCGGGGAAATCTGCCAGCCGATGTCGGTTGTGGTCAGTTTCTTTCCCAGAAGGTTCTGCATTGCCATAAACGGTCTCATGCTGTCGCGCGGGCTTGTCTCAAGGACCTTCAGTCCTGCTTTGACCAGGATGCGGTTCTCGTCTGTCATGGGCATGAGGTCGCTGACCGTACCGATTGCCACCAGGTCCATGAGGTTCATGTAGTCCTTGTACAGCATCGGCGAGCAGGCACGTACATAGGCTCCGAAAAGTCCGATCAGGGTATCCAGTTCGCTTCTGATCTGGGTGTATCTTGCAAAGCGGCTGACCTGGCTGAGGGCAAACAGGGATCTTCCCCTGACTGCGGGAAGAAACTTCTCGAACTCGGGCCGCAGGTCGCTCATGTAGATGTCCGCCTTGGGAAAGGCCTTCTTGAGCTGGGAAAGTTCCTCCTGCTTGTCCAAAACGTAGATGGGAACTCCGCAGGCAAGGAACTTCAGCAGTCTGCTGTTCTGTTCGGGCAGGATTCCCGGAACGACTTCCTCGGCTATGCGGTCGGTGACTTCCATGTTCCTGATTTTAGCGGCTTCGATGACTACCGTTCCGTTGCCGGGGTAGGCGTGAAGCAGCATGATGGGGCTGTTGTAGAAGCGGCTCTGGGCGAATCTGATTGCCCAGATGCACTTGGCGGCAACGCCTACGCCTGCCAGATGCTCGAACGGATAGCCGCATCCGGGAACCTTGGGGTCAATGATTGCGCTTGCAGGCGGAAGGTCTTCGCCGGCGATGTGGTGGTCGGTTACAAGAACGTCCAGGCCGTGGGACTGGGCGTAGTCGATCTCGGCTATGCAGGAGATTCCGCAGTCAACGGTTATGGCCAAGGTGACTCCGTCCTCTATGGCCTGCCTCACGCTGTCTACGGTCATTCCGTAGGGATCGTCTCCCATGGGGACGGCGTAGGTGGTATCCAGGCCCATCGATCTCAGTTCAGAGACAAGAAGGGCTGTGCTTGTAATTCCGTCGACATCCCTGTCGCCGAACACCCGGACCTTCTCGTTGTCCTCTACAGCCTGCAGGATACGGTCGCAGAAACTCTCCATGTCCTCGAAGAGGAAAGGATTGTGCAGAAAGGAGATATCACTCTCCAGATAGAATTTGGCGGACTCGGGCGTGCATATGCCTCTGCCTGCAAGAATCCTTGCAGAAAGAAGATCCAAGCCGAACCTGTCCACCAGCGCCTTGATGTCATCGAAGGCGGCTTGCCTGGTTTTCCATTTCATCTATATATCCAAAAATTAAAATGCCGTATCACAAGTTCTCCGCCTGAGGCGGGTCACAGCTTTAGAATATGTCAAATTCAAGGTGCTTTCAACCATATTATCGTATATAATACTCTACCATGAGTGAAAGTAGATTGGGAAAGAGGTTCTGGATCTCCATGCTGGTGTTCGGGCTGATGGGCCAGATAGCATGGGTGGTCGAGAACATGTACTTCAACGTGTTCATCTACAAGATGTTCCATGCGACGGCATCGCAGATTTCCGCAATGGTCATGGCCAGTGCCGTCATGGCAGCGCTGACCACGATAGTCATGGGCGCGCTGTCGGACAAGGTAGGCCGCCGCAAGGCCTTCATGAGCTACGGCTACATGCTCTGGGGACTGTCCATCATAGTCTTCGCCTACATCAGGAACGTCATGCTCACGATTGTCATGGACTGCGTGATGACCTTCTTCGGTTCCACTGCAAACGATGCAGCATACAATGCCTGGCTCACGGACAGGGGCGATAGCACCAACCGCGGCAGGATCGAGGGAATGAACTCCATGATGCCCCTGGTATCGGTTCTCGTGGTGTTCGGATCGTTCATGGGATTCGATCTGGACAAGCAGGGAAGCTGGGTCACCATCTACTACATCATCTGCGGAGATACCTTCCTCATCGGTCTTGCAGGCCTGTTCCTGATTGAAGACGCAAAAGGGCTCAAAAAGAGTGAAGACTCAATGATTCAGACGCTATTGTATAGTTTCAGGCCATCGGTTTTCAAAGAGAACATCCTTTTGTATGAGGTCCTGGGACTGTTTGCGGTGTTCGGAATCTCCATTCAGATATTCATGCCGTATTTGATAATCTACTATGAGAAGACCCTCGGCATTGCCAATTACGTGATAATCATGGCGCCGGCGATCATAGCCGCTGCCGTGCTTACCGCCCTCTATGGAAAGACCTATGACAAGAAAGGCTTTATGTTCAGCATGAGACCTGTGGTCGTGATGCTCTGTGCCGGCTATGTGATCTTGTACTTCTGTCGTTCGGTCGTTCCCGTGCTCATCGGCTCCATGCTGATGCTGGGCGGATATCTTACCGGCATGAGCGTCTTCGGCGCCATGATCAGGGACAATATCCCGGAGAACCGCTCCGGTCAGTTCCAGGGCGTGAGGATCATAGGGCAGGTTTTCGTGCCCGGCCTCATCGGTCCTGCAATCGGAGCTGCCGTGCTCAGGAACGCCGAGGTCATCGTAAACAGCGACGGAACCACATCGTTTTTGCCGAACAGGAGCATCTGGTTCGCCGCATTCGCAGTAGTGATAGTTCTCTGCATTCTCCTATACCTTGTTTCAAGGAGAATCAGATCTTCCGAGAAAACCGCCTGAGGAGGTTCCTATGTCCATTCGCCGTACCCCCGCAGTTCTGCTCTGTGCTTTGCTGATTGCTTTTCTTCTTGCCTCGTGCGCAAGTACCGGTACCGCCCAGGAGCAGAAGCCTGTAGCATCCAAATCAGGAAAAGGCAGTGCAGACAGCCCGTTCGTGAAGCAGTTCCTGGACGCAGGAGCCTCGGTTCAGATCGACGAGGGCTTCATCTCGCTGAAACAGGATCTCCATTTGAAAGAGGGCGCTTCGCTTGTCCTGGATACCGGAGAGATCTGGAACCTGAACCTCAACGGCCATACCATCTTCCAGAACAAGAGCCTCGGAAAGCCTGCGATCGTCATCGCTTCCGGATCTCTTGCCATCGTGACCGGAAAAGCCGACAGGTATCAGGGCGGAGTTTTCTGTGCCGACGGTCTTTGCATCAGGGTCCAGAAGGGAGGAAGTCTGGATATTCAGGCCGGAACCATCAGTAGCAATGACGACTATGCAATCGAGTTGATGCAGGATTCGACAATCAAGGTGCGCGACGGAAGAATCTCGGCCCGGGTGCTGCCGCTTCATGTTCACTACGGCTGGGCAGGCAACCTCTCGGGAGGTCTTTTCTCGGCTTACGATGATGCATACTCTCAGGCAATTCTGGGACAGAACTTTGCAAGTTCCAGATTCCTTGCAAACGACAGGGACTTCTCGCAGAAGTGGCCGAATGGATTCAGGGTGTTGCAGGGGCGTCCGTACGGCGGTCTTGCCTATCTGAAAATCGGCTCCACGGGCGGAGCCTCGGCCACGTTCAGGCTCTACAAGGAGCAGGACGTGGACGATATCCTCAGGGAGAAGGATCCGGTTCCCGAGTACGAATGGTTCATGTATCCCGGCCAGGTCCATACCGTGCAGCTTACCGGCGGAAGCTACATCCTCAAGGTGGCGGAGGGAAGCTCGGAGTATTCGGAAGAGACTGCTTTCGGTAAGGAAGGAATCTACTGGTGCATGGAGCCCTTCTACTTCGAGGATGCCAAGATCTACGCCATCGAGCGCATTAACGGTACCGTGGATTCTCTGGAGGGTTTCCTGCACCCCTGAGAAAGACTGTCAGAAATTGAGAAGCTCGTTCAGTGTCCTGAGCTGGGTCTGTGAGAACAGCCCGGCCCAGCGAAGCATGTAGTTGTAGATGCGGCTCTCTGCCGCTTCGCTCAGCTGTACTTCCACAGAAGAGGCGATGTCCATCCCCGCAGTGTATCTGAGATATCTTCTGGCTCCCGGAGGAAGCACCAGATACTCGCTGTCGGCGCACGAGCGGCAGCAGGGCACTATCATGGGATTGGAGAAGTGAAGGACCTCGTCATCGCTGTAACGCCTGTCGCAGACGGGGCAGGCTTCGAGATCCGGAGCGGTGCCTGAAATCTGCATCAGGTTCCAGATGAACGAAATGGTGATCCGGCGTCTCAGCTGGGGTCTTTTCTCAAGTTCGGTAAGAGCATTTTCAAGAAGAACGAAGGTCTGATTCGGTTCATCAGTTGGAGATTTTGTAAGTATTTCGCAGAAAAAAGCTGCTGTATAGGTACAACCCAGATCTTCGTTGATTGCCTGCGGAATGAAGGTGCTCACCCCTTCGGTGACCGAATATTCCTTCTTTACCGGGTTGTGGTAGATCTGCAGGTCATTGATAGAAAACAGTGGCGCAAGGGCCGTTTTCTTTCCCTTGCGCCCGCCGAAGATTATTACATCAAGAAGACCCAGGTCCGGGCAGAGAATGGTAAGGGCCTTGTGAAGCTCCCCGTACTTTCTCACTGACAGGACTATCGCCCGGGTCTGGATGTTGCGTTCCATGACTGCCTCAGAGCATGTATGGAATCATGTAGTTGTGGCTCTGGTATACCACGAAGGTCTCGACGTCCGAGACGCCCTTGACCTTCGAGAGCTCGTTCTTGAAGAAATTCAGAAGGCTCTGGTCGTCCTGGGTGCTTGTTGCCAGCTGGACTATCAGGTCATAGCGGCCGGTTACGACCATTACGCTTATGACGCCCTTGAGCTGGAGCATCTCCTTTGCCTTGTCCTCGAGATTCAGGGTGCTGAGCTTGACGCCCATGACAACTACCTGCATCTCGGGGATGTACTGGGGATCCACGAGGCCGGAGATCTGGAGCACACCGTCCTCGATGAGCTTGTTGACTCTGCTTCGGACGGTGTTTTCCGTAATCCCAATCTTGTCGGCGATGGAGGAGAAGGCCTTCCTGCCGTTTCTGAGTTCCTTGATAATTGCAATGTTGGTATCGTCAAGCTTCATCAGATTTTCCCGTCGCCCATGAGGTCCTTGATAGTCGCAACGATTTCCTCACCGATTCTGAGGAGGTTTTCCTTGCTGTTTGCGCCGACGTGCGGGGTGAGCGTGACGTGCTGGGCCTTGAGCAGCGGATAGTCCTCTGCAGGAGGATCGTTGGGGTAGACATCTGCGCAGTACCAGGAGACCTGACCATCGTCGAGTGCCTTGACCATGGCCGGGGCATCCACGATGAGTCCTCTTGCTGCGTTGATGATGACCGGCTTGCGGGTCATGATGGCAAAGAGCTTCTCGTTGAACATTCCTCTTGTCTCATCGGTAAGCGGCATGTGGATTGAGATGTAATCAGCATCCCTGACGGCATCCTCAACGGAGGGAACAAGCGTTGCAACCGGTGAGCTTGTGACGTACTTGTCGTAGGCCACTACGTTCATTCCGAAGGCCTTGGCGCGCTCTGCGACCTTGCTTGCGATGTTTCCGATTCCCAGCAGTCCGAGTGTCTTGCCGTAGAGCTCGGTTCTCTTGATATTCTTGAGCCACTGTCCGTTCTTCATACCGAGGTCATATTCCTCGATGTGGTTGGGAACGCTGAGCATGAGGGCGAATGTGAGCTCTGCAACAGCGATGGAGCTTGCTCTCGGGGTGTTGCGGACGATGATGCCCTTGCTTTCGGCATAGGCCTTGTCGATGTTGTCTATTCCGACGCCGCCGCGGATGATGAGCTTGCAGTTCTTTGCGGCATCGATATAGGCCTTGTCGCAGATGGTCTTGGCTCTGACCAGGATGACATCGGCCTCAGGGGCTCTTGCCTTGTCGGTAGTGACTTCTCCGAAAGCCTGGAGTTTGGATTCGAGCGATGCATCGAATGCATCTGAAATGAGAATGAGCATAGATTCCTCCCGTTGCGTTATTGATCGATAAGAGGGCATGGGCCCTCACATGAATCATTGTAGCATGCTTTTCGTATAAGTCAAATTTTAATATTGAAAACTGATGGAAATATAAAAAATGTATATCCGCGTTGTGATATTCCTCCAATTTCCTTACATTGCTTTCAATTGCACGGTGTATCTGCTATAATCATCATGGGAGGGGCCGTATGAGAGAGGATCATATGAGAAAGGACGATTTCAGAGATATCGGCCCTTACGAGGGTCAGGATTTCGAGGACGCAATCTCGCGTCTGCAGCAGTATCCGCAGCTTCTGAACAACTTCACCGACATCATCTCCAGACACAGCAGGGTCGTGAACAAGTGGAAATCCTTCCATTCCAAGCGGCTTCTGAAGGTCCTTCTGTCCCAGGTCCACGACTACCTTGAGTTCCAGGAGCTGATTACCTGCGACGTGTTCCTGGACATGATTGAATCCTCCAGCATCGACGACTTTACCTTCGACGGAATAGAGCAGCTTGGTTCCGACGAGCCGCACATCTACATCAGCAACCACCGCGACATAGTCCTCGATACTGCGCTTCTGGATCTGGCTCTCTACAGATCCGACAGAAAGCGCTGCGAGATGGTCATAGGCGACAACCTTCTGGTCAACCAGTTCACCACCGACCTCTTCAAGGTCAACGGGGCCATCACGGTCAAGAGATCGCTTTCAAATACCTCCGATCTCAGGGAAGAGACCCTCAGGCTCAGCAGGTACATGAGGCACTGCATCGAGGAAAAGAAGGTAAGCCTCTGGATAGCCCAGAAGAGCGGCCGCTCCAAGGACGGAATAGACAATACCAGCTCCGCGATTCTGAAGATGCTCTATCTTGCCTACCGCGAGAACGGAATCTCCTTCCAGGACTTCATCAGAAGGGCCTCCATCGTCCCGGTCGCAATCAGCTATCAGCACGATCCCTGCGATGTAACCAAGAGCGAGGCCCAGATCAGAAAGCTCAAGGCCGAGGGCGTCTACAACGTCTACGTGAAGAAAAAGTATGCCGACATCCTGGATCTGGTACGAGGTCTGAGACTGAACAAGGGTAACGTCCACATCCAGGTCGGAATGCCTCTTTCAGGCGATGATATTGCAGATCCGAAGGCCGCTGTGCGGGAGATAGATAGACAAATTCACACTAACTACAGACTTTGGGACACCAATTACTTCTCATACGACTACCTCAACAGGACCAAGATGTTTGCCGACAAGTATGCGGACATGAATACCAAGTCCTTCGTGAAGCACTACAAGCACCTGAAGCCGGAAGTCAGGGATATGGTATTCCAGGGCTATGCAAATCCGGTCGTATCCATGCTCAGGGAGAAGGGCGATGAAGCTTAGGATTCTGCTGTTAGCGGCATTGCTGATTCTTCTTGTCTCATGTTCGAAGACCGATTTCACCGTTGATTCGGTTCAGGCCCAACCCTATGTCTGCATGGACGGCAGAATGGGCCTCAGCCTCTATGTCACCACGTCCGAAGGGGACGAGGGCTCGGTGCAGTTCTCGCTAAGGGCTCCCGGCGGGAACCTGAGCTGGTCGCTTGCAACCAACAAGGTGGAACTGGACGGGTGGACATACCTGGGAAGCTCTGACATCTGCATGCCGACCGGAAGCATGCTTCCCATAGGAATCTGGAGCCTGGATGTCATGTACAAGGACGGAAGCACCGTCAGGAAGACCTTCGAGGTCGACTACGGCGACGTGCAGGCTGCCAAAGAGCATTTTATGTCGGTGGATACGGATCAGGCCTGGTATGACAGCGATGAGAATCTGACCGTTCTGCCGCTTCCCGAGCCTGTGCAGGAAAGCTCAGACGATTCTTCCGACCTGCCTGTATAATTCCTGTTTTGAAAGCGAGAACGTGAATTCCCTTCCGTGGGGGCAGACCATCCTGTCCAGCTCAAAGCATCTTTTTACCAGCGATGTGGCAGTAACGTTGTCCAGCGGATCGCCGGCCTTGATTGCGGCATGGCAGGCGATGATGGCAAAGAGGCCCTTCTGGACGCTCTCCAGATCTCCTGTCTGGTTTCTGATGAAGCTTACGATCTCTTCCTCGTTCTTCCTGCATGCTGCAGGGATGCTTGCCATGTCCCAGACAAGGTCCTCGCGCCTTGTGAGCTCGATTCCGAAGTCGCTGTAGATGAAGCTGTTCTTGATAAGAAAGTCGTCCACGGAGCGCTCCACCTCGAAGCTGTAGGGTACTATCAGGCGCTGCAAGTCCTTCAGGGCGCGGATCTCATCGTAGAGCAGTCTCTCGTGCAGGGCATGCTGGTCGATGAAGAGCAACTTGTCTTCCATCTCCACTACAAGGAAGGTGTTGAAGACCTGTCCGATGTATCTGTACTCGGGAATGATCCTGGTCGTGGTGACGACGGACGGAGCTCTTTGCACAGGAGTTTCCTGAGGCTTTGCAGGACTTTCTTTCTGTTGCCCCGAAGCATTGTCCTTCTTCGAAAGGATGGCCTTTGCGCTTTCGAACCAGGAGGAATCGAAAGGTTTTGCCGAATTCTGCGCAATCGAAGGTTTTGAGCTGCCTTTGGAAACCGGGGCGGCGATGTAGGGCCTTGCGGGAGCTTCCCTGACTTCGGAAAAGAGCTGGGGAGTCTCGACGGTATCGGCCTTTTTATATACCAGGGCATTGCGGATCATGGTGGTGATGGCACCGTAGATGGCGCTCTGGTTTCTGAGTTTGCATTCGCGTTTGGTGGGGTGGATGTTGAAGTCCACGAGGGCTGGGTTGGCATCTATGAAGAGATGGAAATAGGGGAAGGCCCCGCCGGGAAGGGCTGCCGAGTAGGCGTTGGTTATGGCCTGGACGAACTGGTAGCTATCGATGATCCTGTTGTTGACCAGGATGCGGATCTGGGTCCTGTCGCGTCTGTGGCAGCCGGGATCGGAGCACACGGCCCAGAGGCTTTCGTTCTCGCCCTTGTAGCTCATCTGAAGGATCTGTGCCGGGACGAATGACTTGTCCAGGGAAAAGACCTGTACCGAGCGGTTTTTCCTGTCTGTGGGTTCGAAATGGAGCTTGAGCTCTCCGTCGGAGAAGAACAGGAATTCAATGTTCTCGAAACCGAGGGCCTTTTCTATGAGGGTTTTGCGGCATTCTGAGGCCTCGCTCTGGGGGCGCTTGAGAAAGAGCCTGCGGGCGGGGATGTTCTCGAACAGGTCCTCCATGCATATGGAGGTTCCCTGCATGATGCTTCCGGGGACCACGGGGCTTTTCTTTCCGTTGTCCACCGTGATGCTGTTGCCGTTTGAACTGATTGTGAGTCTGGAGCAGGCTGCTATGCTGCTCAGGGCTTCGCCTCGAAATCCGAGGGTCTTTAAATTGAAAAGGTCATCGAGGGAACGGACCTTGCTGGTAGCGTGGCTCTCGCACGCCAGAAGCAGATCATCGGCATCCATGCCGACTCCGTTATCGATGACCGTAAGGCTTTTTATTCCGCCTTCTTCGATATAAATGCTTATCTTTGTGGCTTTGGCATCAATGGAGTTGTCCAGCAGCTCCCTGAGCACGGAGGATGGTCTTTCGACCACCTCTCCGGCTGCAATACGGGATGCTACAATCGGGTCAAGCTGCCTGATTGATGCCATTGCCGTCTGTCCCTATCAGAAGGAATACTTGATTCCTGCTGAGACAGGTATTGTAATCTTTTCGATGCCAGCAACATCTGCTCTGACATATGCACCAAGGCTTCCAGGTCCGATATCCAACGAGAAGCTGGCCTGTGCATAGAATGTGGAGATACCAGGATCCACAATGCCTGCAAGGGCTGCTCTTCTACCGGAAGCATTCTTGATTGCCTTGAGCAGGTCTGCGACACGACCGGCGAAACCGTTGAATGCTGCACCGGCGGTGAATGTGAACTTGCCGAGCATTACATCAGCCTTAAATGTCATTGTGTCAGCAGAAATGGTCTGGGTGTTGCCGTACTTGTCAAGTACGGTGTTGTATACCAGTCTGCTCGAACCCTTGATGGTGAACGGAGCTCTGACTTCTGCAGAGAGTTTGAAGATCTCGGTATTCAGGCCGACGTTGGCAAGGATATCGATGGATTTTCCTCTCCATGTGGAGATCACGTCAGTCGGACCGACATTGATCAGATCGTTGAAGTTGTATCTCACGGAATAAGCTCCACCGACGCCGAATGTGATCAGACCGGATGTCTTCTTGAACTTTCCTTCGATCATGGCAGCCTTGCCGGTCTTCCTGAAGGAAGCCACAGCACCGCCTTCGAGAGCGAAGTCAATGTCCTTGATCGTGAACGGAATCAAAGCATCTCCGCCCGGATAGAAGGCGATGTCCCTGAAGCCATTCTTGAGGTCAGCAACTACACTCAGACCGATTTGCATCTTACCGACGAAGAATGCCATTCTGGCTCCGGCAAACTGGCTTCTGCCTTCAAGCTTGGCCTGGAATGACAGGTCATCGATGAATGCGTTGAAGCCGAACTCTCCGCCCTTGTATGCCATGGTAGCCTGGAGTCTTCCGGAAGGATCATATTCGAATTCACGGTTGAGACCGGCGAAGATCGGGCTTCTGAACTCGATATCAGAGGTCCTGTCAACATTGATGACGAAGTTGCCGTTTGTGTAATTGAAGAGGGAAATGAACTGCATTACACCGTTCACGATTCCCGTTACACCTCTGCCTGTGAACTTGTTGAGCGGGTTGACCAGCTTGCCGCTTCTGAAGTCAGCGACAAGATGAAGACCGAACTTGAAGTTGCCGACCGAGAATGTAGGATCAACTATGACCATATAGTTCTTCTGGAACAGGCCGACTCTGTCATGCAGGAAGGAGATGCCGTTGTAGAAGTCTCCCTTGTCTCCGTGTCCGTAGATGAATGCTACAGTTGCGCCGAACTTGAAGCCCTTGTCTTCGACGACAGGCTCGGGTTCAACGACAGGCTCTTCGGTTCTGGGTGTTGTCTCGATCGGAGTCTTCTCGACCTCAGGCTCTACAGGTGCTTCGGGAGCTTCGGCTGCCGGCTCTTCTGCAGGCTCGGCTGTTGCGGCATATCTTGCGAACAGCTCGTCGATGTATGCATAGAGCTCGCTCTCCAGGAGTCCCATTGCGAAGTAGAACTCATCCGGACCGTATTCGACAGGATAATAGGCCTTTGCATGACCGGGCTCGACTACTACATAGGTGATGCCCTGTGTGTACTCGGGATACTTCCAGACTGCTGCGGCTGCTGCATCATCGATTTCGTCGTTGGTTACGAACTGAGGATAGAAGATATCACATTCGCCGATGTATGCCTCGATCCTTGCTTCGATTCCGCGGTGACTGAACTCCTTCACGAGAGGACCGACTGTCTCTGCAGGCTCTGCAACAGGCTCCTGTACGACCTGCTCGGGCTCGAGACCGAGAACTGCATCGATATAACCGGCAAGCTCCTTCTCCAGGATCTGAACGGCGTAATCGAACTCTGCCTTGCCGTATGTTTCGGGATAATAAACCTTGGCAAATCCCGGTTCAACAATCTCGTATGCGATTTCCGAAGTGAGATCCGGATAGGTGTAAACTGCGGCTCTGGCAGCAGCATCGAGTTCCTCGTTTGTGACAAATGCTGGATAATCGAGCTCTGCAACGCCGATATAGGCTCTCAAAACTGCTCTGAAGCCTCTGTACTCGAAGGTATGCTCAAGTGCACCGGCCTCAGTTGTGACCGTTTCCGAGAGAACCGGAGCTGTCTCTGCAGGTTTTGTTTCCGCCTGTTCTGCAGGCTGAGCAGCGGTTTCTTCTGCCTGTGAAGCTGGTGTTTCTTCCTTGGCGGGAACCGCTTGTTCGGAAGCAGATGTGCTCTTTGCCCAGTACTCTTCTTTTGTAGTGGATGTGGGGGTGAAACCTCTTCTTGCATTGTCGATGTACTGACCATCACCGATTTCCGTTACTTCCTTGGTGATAAGGTTCGTAGCCGTTGCAAGTCCCGAATTGACGTATGCGGTTTCTTCCTCATCCTCTGTAATGACATAGATGGAGGTTCCGGCCTGTCCTTGGTAGGTTGTGACCGGTGTTCTTACTTCAAACGCAGAATTTGAAGTGAAGATTGCTCTTCCATCCAGCAGGTAGAACACAGGCTGGTCACCGATGCTGATGAACTGCAGAAGAGAATTGGCTTCCACTTCCACTTCAGCATTGGTTCCGCTGAGAACTACTGTCGAGGTAGCTGTCCTGAGTACAAAGCTGTCAGAAACCTCTGTCGGGTTTTTTACAGCCTTGTAGCTGCTGTCATAGACCTTGGCATCACCGAATCCTGACTTTGGAGCCAGCGGGGCAGCAAATGCGACGCCGACTGCAATTGCAAGGACCAGAAGCAACGCTACGGTCTTCTTTGCGATGGCATTTACGAAAAATGACTTCATAAGCACTCCTTCAGGTGTTAACTGAATACTATATATCAGTATTATATTATCTGTATTTCGAGAATGTAGCAATGAGTTTTCGGTTCTAATTGGACGTAAATTGCAGGTAAACTGAAGTTAGTCAGTATTCCTCTTGATTCTGCAGTCCAGATTGTGGGCGTGCATTACATGCTCGCGTGCGAATCTGTCCATATGAGAGAGCTCCCTGACCAGCGGTTTGAGCTTGGACCTGATGTTGGTCTGGTCATAGGGACATACCGGTTTGATCACCGGCAGATCGTAGGTCTGGGCAAGACGGATAAGGGTGTTCTCATGGATTTCGATCATCGGCCGTATGACATAGAGATCCCCTTCGAAGAACTCCTGGATGGGATTCATGGTGGCGAACTCGCCTCTGAAGAACAGATTCATCATGCTGGTCTCCACAAGATCGTCCAGATGATGGCCCAGCGCTATCTGCCTGAAGCCGCGCTTGTTTGCGATTTCGAATAGAATTCGCCTGCGGTTGCGTGCGCAGATGTAGCAGTTGTAGTCCTCCGGCAAGGTGGTCGGGAACTGGGGCTCGTCGATGATCTCGAAATCGATGTCCAGGTCCTCGAAATACTTCTTGAGGCGGGGCCTGTAGGATTCGTCGATCGGATGATCTATCCAGTTGATCATTATGCCGTGGAGCCTATAGGTTATCGGAAGCCATTTGCGACGGATGGAAAGGGCCATTGCCAATGCAAGCGAATCCTTTCCGCCGGAGACGCCCAGAAGGATGTCCTCGCCGTCCCGGATCATGTCGAAATCGTTGATGCCTTTGCCGACGTCTTTAATGAAACGCATGACCCATGGCATCATATTGCCTTCGATTATGTTGGTATATGAGAGTTTTGAGCTATCGTATTCGCTTGTTCTGGCTTCCTTCATAGTCCTATCATAATCTAAAACACTGTGTTTGAAAACTGTTGAGCAAACGGCTTTTTTGAAGGACAATAGAGGCATGAAGAAAAGAAGGGCCATCGTTGCCGTTCTCATGCTGATTCTGGTCTCATCGATCCTGCCTGCAGCCGAAATACGTTCGGCGCTTCCGGCCCTGCACGGCTCGACTGCAATTCTGCCTTCAGACTCGGTTCTGGGCCAGATCGGAGATGATGACAGCTGCGAGGCGGTCAGCCTTCTTGCCAAGGCCTTCAGGGAGCCTTATTCCTTCGAATGGACTGAAACCTACCTCCACGAAAGCGTCAGGTCTTCGCTTGTGAAACTGTTCGGCTCGTGGTTCTCCGAGAACCTCCCGAGTCAGGAAATGATTTTCTCCGTCCCGTATTTCAACGCAGACGGAACGGTAGGCGTGAACGTGCGCTTTACGCTCTCCTGCGTGGCCTTCATCCTGGACGGGTCGCAGATAGTCTCCATGCGCATCATTTCCGAGGAGCACTGAGCCGGGCATATTCCCGCGTAAGAGGTCACTCATCATCCGATTTTCAAAAAAGTACCCTTTGGGGTATTGTTCTTTTTGTCCAAATGTTCTATAAAGTCAAAGTCTTGGCGGCGTAGCTCAGCTGGTAGAGCAATCGGCTCATATCCGATCGGTCAGGGGATCGTGGCCCTTCGCCGCTAAACAGTAAGGCATCCGTTTCGGGTGCCTTTCTTCGTATTCGGGGGCAGAAGTGGTCAGGTATTCAATCCTTGGTTCGGGAAGTTGCGGCAACGGTTACATCTTCTCTTGTGAAGGTCAGTCCATCCTAGTGGACTGCGGCTACTCGTTCAAGCAGATGCTGCTTAGGATGGAGCAGGGCGGCTTTACCCTGGATACGGTGCAGGCTCTTTTCCTGACGCACCTTCATCCCGACCATGCCCACAGCGCGGGCACATTTGCCAGAAGAACCGGAAGACCCGTCTATGTCTCAAGGCGCTGCTATGAGCACGGGCGCACCGAGTACTTTGCCCTGAACATCGCTCCCGAGTGCCAGAGGACTATCGAGCCCGGAACAGATGTACAGGTCGGACCATTCTGCGTCAGGTGCTTCTATACAAGCCACGACAGTCCGGGAAGCTGCGGCTACAGCATCTCGGTTGACAACAAATGCTTTGTGATCGTGACCGACACAGGGGTCTACAGCCAGGAGATGGTCGAATATGCCCGCAGGGCGGATGTCCTTTTCCTCGAGTCCAACTACGATGTCCAGATGCTCCGCCACGGGCCGTACCCGTTGGTGCTGCAGAGAAGGGTGGCCGGAGAGCGCGGACACCTGTCCAACGACCAGGCCAGGTCCTTTCTGCTGGATGCGGGATTCGACTCGAGCAGGAAGCCCGTGCACCTGATCCATCTGTCGGACAACAACAACTGCGTCGAACTGGTGCAGGAGTCCACGATGCAGTTCAATGCCCATGTCTGCGAGCGTGGAGCCTGCTATTTCTACGAATTAGACTGATACAAATCCTAATTCGGTATAATTGAATTCCTCTTGAATGCCAAGCCTTCTTTTCTATCATTATTGACTATTCTTAATCATGTAAATATCATTCTTCTTCATTAGAGGAGATTGCTATATGGCAGAATTAATCAGCAAAATCAAGACAATGGAACCGGGACCCGAAACCATTAGGATCGAAGGTTGGGTCAGAACGAAGCGTGACAGCAAGACTGTTACATTCATCGATGTCAATGACGGAAGCTGCCTCAAGGGGCTTCAGGTCGTGGCAGATCGGGCGGTTCTGGACAATAATCTCCTCAATTCCATCACCACCGGATGCTCGGTAATCTGCGAGGGAAAGCTCGTTGCCTCCATGGGCGGCGACCAGAAGGTCGAGCTCCAGGCTTCAGAAATTACTCTGGTCGGGGACTGTCCGCTTGACTATCCTCTTCAGAAGAAAAGACATACGCTCGAGTACCTCAGGGAAATCGGACACCTCAGGGCAAGGACCAACACAATCGGAGCCGTACAGAGGGTCAGAAGCACCATGGCCTATGCCGTGCACCGCTTCTTCCAGGAGAACGGCTTCTACTACGTCAACACTCCGCTTATCACCGCCAGCGACGCCGAGGGTGCAGGCCAGATGTTCCAGGTAACCACACTGGATCTGGACAACATCCCCAGGACCGAGGACGGAAAGATCGATTACTCCAAGGATTTCTTTGGAAAGCGCACCAGCCTGACCGTCAGCGGACAGCTGGAGGGCGAGACATACGCCACTGCGCTGAAGAACATCTACACCTTCGGACCGACCTTCAGAGCCGAGAACTCCAACACCAAGAGACATCTTGCAGAGTTCTGGATGATCGAGCCGGAGATGAGCTTCTGCACGCTCGAGGGCGACATGAAGGTGGCCGAGGATTTTTTGAAGTATGTCTTCAAGTATGTTCTCGACAACTGTCAGGAGGACATGGATTTCTTCTCCAAGTTCGTTGAACCCGGCGTCAAGGATACTCTTCTTCATGTTGTCGAAAGTCCTTTTGCACACATGACTTACACCGATGCAGTAAAGGAGCTCGAGAAGGCATCCGACCGCTTCGACTTCAAGCCGTTCTGGGGCTGCGACCTTCAGACCGAGCATGAGAGGTTCCTCACCGAGGAAGTTGCGAAGCGCCCCGTGATCGTCACCGACTACCCGAAGGAGATCAAGGCTTTCTACATGAAGCTCAACGAGGACGGAAAGACCGTCCGCGCCATGGATGTCCTTGCTCCGAGACTCGGAGAGATCATCGGAGGTTCCGAGAGAGAGTCCCGCCTCGACGTGCTCAAGGCCAGGATGGCTGAGCTCGGTCTGGACGAGAAGGACTACTGGTGGTATCTGGAGCTCCGCAAGTACGGCTCGGTGCCGCATGCAGGCTTCGGACTCGGATTTGAGAGAGCCGTGCAGTATGTCACCGGAATGCAGAACATCCGCGACGTAATTCCTTATCCCAGAGCAGCTAAGCAGGCGGATTTCTAAGGACAAGGGGGCAGGGTAATATGGCTGAGAAGAAGGTTCTGGTTATTTTGGCAGACGGTTTCGAGGAGGTCGAGGCTCTGTCCCCGATCGATGTCCTCAGAAGAAGCGGCGCTGCCGTTACGGTGGCAGGTCTCAAGCCCGAGAGAGGCAATCTCGTGCGTGGTGCCCATGATGTCTGGATCCGCTGCGATGTGGAACTTCTGGATGTCAGGGAAGACAGGTTCGATGCCATCGTGCTTCCCGGCGGAATGCCCGGCGCCCTGAATCTCCATAAGAGCGAGATGGTCAACACCCTGGTCCTTGATACTTACAAGCGCGGGGATCTTGTGTGCGCCATCTGCGCCTCGCCGGCTTTCGTGCTGGCTCCCACAGGGATTCTCGACGGCAGAAAATGCACTTGCTATCCCGGTTGTGAGGAAAAGTACTCCCATCTCGGATTCAACGGGGAAAGAGTGGTGAAAGACGGCAACGTAATCACCAGCGCAGGCCCCGGAACAGCCCTGGAGTTCGGCCTTGCAATCTCGGAGGCCCTTTTCGGTGAGAGCGTCAGTCAGAGCGTGAAAGCAGGCATGCTTGTTAAGTGAGGATTATATGAAGATTGGGTTCAACAACGAAAGGTATCTTGAGGAGCAGAAACAATATATCCTTGAAAGGAAAGCCATGATCGAGGGTAAGCTCTACATCGAATGCGGTGGAAAGCTCCTGTTCGATTACCACGCAGCCCGCGTGCTTCCCGGATTCGATACAAATGACAAGATGAAGGTTTTCCAGTCCTTCAAGGATGATCTTGACGTCATCATCTGCATCCATGCCGGAGACATCGAACACCGCAAGATGAGATCCGATTTCGGAATCTCATACGATACGGACGTCTTCAAGATGATCGATGACTTCGCAGCCTGGGGAATCAAGGCCAACAAGGTTGTCGTTACCCGCTACAACGGCGAGAAGAGCGTCAACAACTTCGCCGACATGCTTACACGCCGCGGTGTGAAGGTCTACTTCCATCGTCCGATCATGGGTTATCCCGACAACGTCGACATGGTCGTCAGCGACGAGGGCTACGGCAGCAATCCCTACATCGAGACCGATGCCTCTGTCGTCATCGTAACCGCTCCCGGCCCTGGAAGCGGAAAGCTTGCAACCTGTCTGTCCCAGATCTACCACGATTTCCGCGACGGCCGCAAATCCGGCTATGCCAAGTTCGAGAGCTTCCCGATCTGGAATCTGTGCATCGACCATCCTGTGAACATCGCCTATGAGGCGGCAACCGCGGACATCGGCGACTACAACCAGATCGACCACTACTATGTGGCTGCCACGGGCAAGATTGCGGTCAACTACAACCGCGACATGGAGGCTTTCCCGCTTCTGAAGAGGATTCTGGACAAGATCTCTGGCGGATCGCTGACCTACAACTCGCCTACAGACATGGGCGTCAACCGCCTAGGCTTCGGAATCAGCGACGATTCTGTGGTCCGTGAAGCAGCAAATCAAGAGATCATAAGAAGATACTATCGTTCTGCCTGTGAGTATGCCCAGGGAATCGGCACCAAGGAAACAGTACAGAGAAGCTACGACATCATGTCCAAGGCAGGCCTTGTCTGCGAGGACAGACCCACCGTCAGAGTCGCCCAGGCAGCTCTTGACGATGCCATCGCACGCGGAAAGAGCAAGGACGGAATTGCATGTGCTGCTGCCATCCAGCTCAATGACGAGCGTTTCGTGACGGCCCACAACTCGCCTCTGATGCACGCTTCCAGCGCCCTCGTGCTGAATTCCCTGAAGGTTCTCGCAGGCATCGGCAAGGATGTGGATCTGATTCCGCATCAGGTCTTAGACAGCGTCTATGCCATGAAGCGCGACAGCCTGCGCGGAAGGGGAATCAGCCTGAATCTGGACGAGACCCTCATCTGCCTGGCTATGGCCGCCACCATGGACGAGAATGCCAAGAAGGCCCTCTCGATGCTGCCCAAGCTTCGCGGATGCGAGAGCCACATGAGCCACATCCCGAGTGCGGGGGATTCCACGGGACTGCGCAAGCTCGGTATCAACGTCACCAGCGAGCCGAAGTTCCCGACCAACAACATGAGGAACTTCTAAAGGCCCCTGAAGCTCAGGCTTGCGGTAATGCGCCGGTCCTGATCTATCGAGAACTCAAGCTCATAACCATCTCTTCGTACGCTCCAACCCATAGTAAGGAGTACTTTCTTATCATCGACCTCAAGCGTGGCGTGGTCTGCTTTGAACTTCAGTCTGCCTCCGCTTGTGAAGCTCGGGGACCCGAGAGGGCGGTTGAGTATGAATGAGGCTTCCAGTTCTGCTCCAAGTTCTTTTATAACAACGATATATTCCGTTTGCTGAACCTTCCCGCGGTCCTGGTCGAAGCTGGTGCTGTTTCTGATTTTGAGGCTGTTCTTGCGCCAGAATGCCTGAAGATTGTAGTAAAGACGGCGTTTCTGGCTGCTGCCGCCGTAGACCGGAAGTTCGTAAGTATCGCTTACATATTCGATTTCCATGCCCAGATCCTTGATTTCGGTGCTTTCTGCCCTGAATGCGGCTCGGAAGCTGTCCTTTGGGCTCGAGTCATCTGTAAGGCGATTGAGCTTTACTCCGAAGCCTCCGATTCTGTGGCTGAGATTTATTGTAATCGGGAGGAGATTTGTCTGGGCTTCAAGGCTCAACCCCAGCGTTGTGCCACCGCCTAGGAGCGTATCGAATGCATTCTGCAGGAATATGCGGCTGCGGATATCAATGCCAAGCAGCCTGGCACTGCTGGCGGCTCCGATGAGGGAGAAGATCATGTTTTTTCCGATTCCCAGCTGCCTCCAGTTCACCTGCATCCGGTCTGCAGATTGCCTGACCAGAATCCGGTTCTGCGTGGCAAAAAGAATGCCGGCAAAGACCTCGCTGTTGCCTGCAATCAGACCGAAGCCTGACGGCGAGCGCGGATTGAGCACGGGACTGAAGGCAAACAGGTTCAGATTCTCAAGGTTCAGCGCCGCTCCGGAGAGCTTCGGATTCAGGGACGGGCTTCCGATACGGCTGAAGACTCTTCCTTTTCGGAATGCTTCGTTGTCTGTTGAAGCGCCCATCGGATCGAGCATCAGTGACAGAAGTCCGGTATCCTTGAGCTCTCCGATCCTGAGTCTGTCTATCTCTGCGCACAGAAACGGCGGAGAGAGCAGGGTAAAGGAACCGTCGAGGTTCTGCCTGATTGTCATCCGGTAGGCAATATTCGGGCTGTTGAGCCTGACTTCCAGATCCCTGGAGCGTGTCTTTTGGCTGTAGGTCAGGACAAGGTTGTTGTCTCCGGATGAGGCTCCGACCGGCCAGAGGGCAAGAAACAGAAAGAAAAGGGTGGATATGATGGTTTTTCTCTTCATATCCACCTATAACGGAAAAACTGCTTTTTCTATTAAAAAACCGGGTGCTCGACACACCCAGTCCTTAGGTTTCAAATCCTTTGTCTCAAAGTATTTGTAAAAACTTCACTTTTTTTTCGGCTTTGCAATCAGAGCAGCTATCTCAGGCTTCTTCTGAAGGTTCTTCACAAGGCCTCTCTCGCGTCCCTTGTTCACATAGTTTGGATCTTCGAAACTGTAGTGGAAGTTGGTGTGGATGTCATATGTTCCGTTCATCAGTGCAACTGCATCCTCCGTGATGACCAGCTCCTCATCTGTCGGGATGACGAAGATCTTGACCGGCGAGTCGTCGGCAGAGATTTCGAACTCTGCATTGCGGCACTTGAGGATGTCGTTCTTTGCGGCATCGATCTTGATGCCGAAGTTCTCAAGACCACAGGTTGACAGGTAGCGGATCCTGGGACCCATCTCACCGACACCGGCTGTGAAAACAATGGCATCTACCCTTCCGAGAAGGGCTGCATATGCACCGATATACTTGCGGATGCGGTGGCATTCCATCAGCATTCCGAGTTTTGCCCTCTCATCGCCGGCATCTGCTGCGTTCTCGACATCGCGGCGATCGCTCATTCCGCAGATTCCCAGAAGACCGCTCTTCTTGTTCAGTGCGGTATCCATTTCCTTGGCTGTCATACCGGTGTTGTTCATGATGTAGGGCATGATCGCGGGGTCCATGTCTCCGCTTCTTGTTCCCATGACAAGGCCCTCGAGCGGGGTCAGTCCCATTGAGGTATCGATACAGATGCCGTTCTTTACTGCGCTTACCGATGCGCCGTTTCCGATGTGGCAGATGATGACGTTGGTATCCTTGTTTTCCTTGCCGAGAAGAACAGCGGCTCTCTTTGCGCAGTAGAGGTGGCTGGTTCCGTGGAAGCCGTAGCGTCTGACGTTGAACTTCTCATACCACTCGTAAGGTACTGCGTACATGTATGCCTCGGGCGGCATGGTCTGATGGAAAGCGGTGTCCATGACGATTGCGTGCGGGACGTTCGGCATGACCTTTCTGGCTGCCTCGATTCCCATGATGTTGGCGGGCATGTGGAGCGGTCCGAGGGGGATGATGGTCTTCAGCTGCTCGACGACCTCGTCGGTCACCAGCGCACTCTTCTTGAAGATCTCGCCGCCGTGCAGGACCCTGTGGCCTACGGCACCGATCTCGGAGACATCCTTGATTACTCCGTAAGTCTTGTCTGTGATGAGCTTTATGATGAGCTCAATGGCCTCTTTATGTGTAGGGCAGGTGAACTTGTCCTCGAACTCGTCCTTGCCTGTAGCCTTGTGCTCGATTGTCGAGTACTCAAGACCGATTCTCTCTACGACTCCCACAGCCAGGACGTCTTTCTGGTCCCAGTCATATACCTGATACTTGGCGGATGAACTTCCGCAGTTCAGCGTCAGAATAACCATTGCTGTTCCTCCGAAATTGGTTTTGTGTTTGGATGAGGCCGCCCTTGCATCGGGGCGCCGCTTTGATTTAATCACAATCAGACTATATTTACAAGATTACTGTTTATGCTTATTCTTAAGCCGTAAATCGGAGTGAGAATGAAAGTATATCTTTACAACACCATGTCCAGGACCGTCGAGGAGTTCAAGCCCATCACAGAAGGCTTCGTGGGGCTCTACGGATGCGGACCCACGGTCTACAACTATGCACATATCGGAAACCTCAGGACATACATTTTCGAGGATACTCTCAAGCGCGTACTGCGCCATGCAGGATATAAAGTCAAGCATGTAATGAACATAACTGACGTCGGACACCTTACCGGAGACGGTGATGAGGGAGAGGACAAGATGGCCAAGAGCGCCCGCGAGAGCGGCCGCAGCGTCTGGGACATCGCCAAGTTCTATACCGACGCATTCTTCAGGGACTATGACAGCCTGAACATCATCCGCCCCGATGTCGTATGTCCGGCAACCCGGCATATCCAGCAGATGATCGATCTGATCAAGCGTCTGGAGGAGGGCGGCCACACCTACGTGGCAGGCGGAAACGTCTACTTCTCGATCGATACCTTCCCGGCATACGGTCGTCTTGCAAGACTGAATCTCGATGACCTCAAGAGCGGCGCGAGAATCGACATCGACTCCAACAAGCGCAATCCCAAGGACTTCGTGCTCTGGTTCACCAACAGCAAGTTCGGCGAGCAGGCCATGATGTGGGATTCCCCGTGGGGTCGCGGTTACCCGGGCTGGCACATCGAGTGCTCTGCCATGAGCATGTACTATCTGGGCGAGCAGTTCGATATCCACTGCGGCGGAATCGACGCCATCCCCGTTCACCATACCAATGAGATCGCCCAGAGCGAGGCCGCAACGGGCAAGAAGTGGGTCAACTACTGGATGCACGGAGAGTTCCTTCTCTCCGACAAGGGCAAGATGTCAAAGAGTTCGGGAGAATTCCTTACCATGTCAGTACTTAAAGAGCATGGTTATGATCCTCTCGACTACAGGTATTTCTGCCTCGGAGCCACCTACAGGACCCAGCTCCAGTTCTCCTACCAGGGCATGGACAGCGCCAGAACCGCAAGGCTTGGCCTTGTGGAGAGAATCGCTTCTCTGGGAGATTCCGCTGCATCTGCTGCGGATATTTCGGAGAAGGGCAAGGCCTACATGGATCAGTTCGACGGCTTCGTGTGCAATGACCTTGCAACGGCCAGAGGCCTGTCGGTCCTCTGGAACATGCTCAAGGACGAGGGTCTTTCCAACGCCGAGAAACGCTACGTGGTCAACTACATGGATCAGGTGCTCGGCCTGAAGCTCTCTGAAGTCAAGGCTTCCTCCCAGGGTCCCCAGGATTTCCCGGCAGAGGTTCTGGAACTGGTCGAAAAGCGTGCCCAGGCCAAGAAAAACAAGGATTGGGCTTCTGCGGATCTATTCAGGAATCAGATCGAGGAGCTCGGTTACACGGTCAAGGACACACCTGCCGGACCATCTTTGCAAAAAAAGATGTAATAATATGTAACTTTTGATGAGGACGGTTGTTAAAGTTTATGGAAATCAGAAGCGGCGATGAGCTTGCCTTTAGACAGGTTTACAACGAGGTTTTCCCGGTTGTGATGAAGGTTGCCTACCACGTTACCTACAATCAGGATGTTGCCGAGGATATCTGTCAGGATGCATTCATCAGATTCTACGACAAGGACATGGTGTTTCCCACTATGGACGATGCCAAGTTCTGGTTGATCCGGGTTGTGAAGAACCTTTCGATCAACCACAACAAGAGGAAGATGAGGGAATCCGCATCGTTGGAGAAAGTCATGAGGGGACCGCAGATAAATCCCTTCAAGGACGGTGCCTCAGAGCTTCTTCTGAAGGAATCGACGGCAGCTGTGCGTAAAGCGGTAAGCGAACTGCCTGAGATCTACAAGACTGTGATTGTTCTTCTGGAATATGCAGGTCTGAACTACAAGCAGATTGCAGAGCAGCTGAAGATTTCGGAAAGCAATGTTAAGGTCCGGGTGCATCGGGCAAGAAAAGAGCTTGAAGCAAAACTGGACCGGGAGGAAGTGAATGTGCCTTGACGACCAGATTCTCAACACTTATCTCGACGGCGAGCTGACCGAGCCCTGGAAGAGCCAGGTCGAGGAGCATCTGAGCTATTGTCCCAGCTGCAGAACCCGCTATCAGAATCTACTTTCGATTAAGGGCGCTATGAAGAACGCCGAGCTCTCAGATGAGGAAATCCAGCCCCGCATGGACAGGGTTCTCTCGATGATTGAGAAAAACCATCTTTCGAAGAAGAAGGGTAATTCCTTCCTCCGCAAGACTTTCAAACTCACAGCACCGCAGCTTCTCGGTGTTGCAGCCGCATTCGTGGTCGTCTTTGTCGGCTCATGGGCAGTCTTCGGCGGAAACGGCAGTTCCGATAACGCAATTCCTCTTCCGGACGTCAACACCTCGATTGATCTGACAAACATCACTCAGACCAGATCGACTGATAATGCAACAACATCCAAGAGCCTTGAGAACTACTCGCTCGACGAGATCCTCAAGAACCTCGATGCCAGAGGCTATGATGTCGACATCAGACTCAAAAGCATCCAGCCGCTCTCACTTGAGAAGATCAGCTCAGATGTCCACGTGATCGCCAAGGTCAAGGACAAGGGCATCACAATCACCTCCGACGGTCTTGCAAGAGACGCCGAGGGTCAGATCGTTGCCACGGGAGTCATCCTGGACAGCGAGAACAGGATCGTCGCTTCCGACGGTACCGTGATCTTCGAGGCCGATGTCCTCGAGATCATTCCTCCCCCAGCAGAAAACTAATTTTGTTTTAAATTAGTAAAAACCAATGCCTTTCAGCCCCGCCTGTGCGGGGCTGAATCTTTATCATCTACTGAATATCAAACAATTTATATCCGTCTCTGACGTTCTCTGCCGAGCTTGTCCAATCTTTGTCCGGATTGACCTTGAACACCAGATTCTCCTTGTGTCTGTCCAGGTTCCGGGAGATTTCAGTAAGGGCTTCGATGAATTCCTTCTGTCCTTTGCTGATGGTCTTCATGACCTGACCCGGATACATGTTGTACAGGTCGTAGAAAAGCCGCAGATCTTTGCGTTCGTATTCACCCTTGTAGAGTGTCATGAAATTCGAATGTCTGTAATAGAGCCCTGTGTTTGATGCGCCATGGTGTTTGGGATTGTCGAACAGATATCTTGTGTCTATGAAGAGCGGTATTGTTCCTTCTATGGGAAACAGCCTCGGAGAGGAACTGAAGAGCCTGAACTCCTCAGCTTCCGGAAACATCTTTGTATAATCCGAATCCTTTATGAGCTTGTTTGATATGAACTGGCTCAGACCCGTATTCAGCCTCCTGAAAGCTCTACCTATACTCCGGTAATCTTCAGTATAAATTATTGCATGAATATGATTTGTCATTACCGTAAAGCACAGGATCGAGATGTTTTCCTCGATGCAGCAGATTCTGAAATGGTATTGCCAATAGTCAAAGACCTGATCCGATTCCAACAGCGGCAGTTTCATCATCGTCCTCTGGACGACATGAAAGACCTTTGCGTTTCTTTCGACGTTCCCGCGTTTACCGATTCCGGGTTTCCTGTTCGGGTTTGAGTTTTCAGCCATGACAGACCTCCTTTTTTGACCTTTGTCTCCTATAACAGAAAAACTGTCGTTTTCATTAGAAATTCCGAGGGGATTTTTGAAGTTTTTTTAGTTTTTTTCTGTTGTGGTTTTGGACGGTCGACCGGTCTTGCAGTCTTGCGGTCCTGCAGTCTTTCAGTGTGAAAAATATAAAATATTATAATAAAACAAATTAGTGTTATATTGTCTATTGAAATGGGCACAGTCCGTCAGTCTTGCAGTCTTGCAGTCATGTCAAAATGACAAGACCGTCGGACTGCAGGACTGCAAGACTGTAATGTTTTTAAAGACAAAATGATTATAAAACCTTTTAATATATATAATTAAAAAACTATAACTGCAGGACCGTCAGACTGTCGGACTGCAAGACCGGTCGACTGCAGGACCGCTGGTAAACGAGTTGATGAAAAGAGGATGGTCCTGTATCATCCGAAGCAGGTGGTTTATCGATATGAGAAGAGATTTGGCAGAAACAAGGGCTTTTTTCGAGGATGACAGATTCGCTGTTCACAGCGGAATTGAGATTGATGAAGTCGGTGAAGGGTATGCTGTCTGCAGCATGGATATAAAGGACTTTCACAAGAACGCCAGAGGTGTAGTGATGGGAGGAGCGATCTTCACCCTTGCAGACCTTTGCTACGGGGCTGCCTGTGACGGTCAGGCTTGTTCCATGACCAGCGAGATAAGCTATCTTCATGCTGCCAAAGGAAACAGACTGATTGCCGAGGCCCGCAGGATCAAGGACGGACGTACTACGGTTTTCTATGAGATCCGGGTCAAGGACGAGAACGGGCTTCTCATTGCATTTGCAACGATGACCGGATTCAGAGTCTGAGCCAGTTTCACTGAATTAGTCAGGTCTTGTCCTCAGTTTTCCCGTATGCAGCCAATTTTTCCTGGACTGCGAAATCAATGAAACTATTAAGACTCTGGTTATGGGTTAGAGCATATATGGCTGCTCTTCTGTGAGTTCCCTCACCAAGACGAACATTCAGGGTCCCCTTATATGCAACCTCCGACTTCATGAATTTTGTTCCTTTACTAAAGTATCACATTGCACGCCGTATATGTGGGAGAATTTGCCTTTGCATGGGGTTTGGGATGCACAAAATGCGTGGGAAATTGACTGGAATATATATTGAATATTAATTTAAATAATATGTAAACGATATTGAATAAATATTGAAACAAATTGAAACTAATTGGAACTGATTGGAATTATATCGAAACGATAGAAATTTGCTAGGAATTTAAGGGTGATTTGGGGTTAAAATTATATTTGCATTTTAGGACTCTGGTTATTGCGCAGAGTCGGCTTTTAGGGTACTATTTATTAATTAGTTTTATAGTGTGCGCGCATGTGTGCGCAGAGGAGCTGAGATGAAAGCCATTGAACTCGAGAAGACCTACAATCCCAAGGATTTTGAGGAAAGGATCTATGCCCAATGGGTGGAGGACGGCAACTTCAAGCCGGCAGACAAGGAAGGAAAACCCTTTGTCATTGTAATGCCGCCACCGAACGTTACGGGTATTCTTCACATGGGGCATGCGCTCAACAACTCGCTCCAGGATACGCTCACAAGATACTACCGCATGACGGGTCGTCCGACACTCTGGCTGCCGGGAACCGACCATGCCGGAATTGCCACCCAGAACGTCGTCGAGCGCCAGCTTGCAAAGGAAGGCCTGAGGCGTCAGGACCTGGGTCGCGAGAAGTTCGTCGAGCGCACATGGCAGGTCAAGGAGAAGCACCACGACATCATCGTGAACCAGCTCAAGACCATCGGTGCCTCGTGTGACTGGTCACGCGAGAGATTCACCATGGACGAGGGACTCTCCAAGGCTGTCAGGGAGACATTCGTTTCCCTCTACGAGAGAGGCCTGATCTACAAGGGCCTGTATCTGGTCAACTACTGCCCGCACTGCGGAACGGCCCTGGCCGATGACGAAGTCGAGCACCAGGAAGACACAGGGCATCTGTTCGATGTCAGATATCCGTTTGCAGACGGCAGCGGATACATCACCGTTGCCACGACCAGACCCGAGACCATGTTCGGCGATCAGGCTGTTGCCGTGAACCCGGATGACGAGCGCTACAAAGCTCTTGTGGGCAAGATGCTCAAGCTTCCGCTTACGGACCGCGAGATTCCCATCATTGCAGACAGCTTCGTAGGCATAGAGTTCGGAACCGGTATGGTAAAGATCACTCCTGCCCACGATCCAAACGACTGGGAGTGCGGAAAGAGACACAACCTCGAGCCGATCAATATCCTGAATCCGGACGGAACGCTCAACGATGTCTGTCCCGAGCAGTTCAGGGGACTTCCTGCCGAAGAGGCCAGGATGAAGGTCGCAAAGGTTCTCGAAGAGCAGGGCTATCTCGTTAAGTGTGAAGAATATAAGCATGAAGTCGGACACTGCTACAGGTGCAACAGCACCGTTGAGCCCTACATGAGCGAACAGTGGTTCGTAAAGATGAGACCCCTTGCGGACAAGGCTCTGAAGGCCTGGAGGGACGGAGAAATCAGATTCTATCCCAAGCGCTGGGAGAACACCTATTCCAACTGGCTCGAGAATATCCGCGACTGGTGCATCAGCCGCCAGCTCTGGTGGGGCCATAGGATTCCGGTCTGGTACTGCGAGGACTGCGGTCAGATGATGGTCAGACGCGAGGATCCCTGCTGCTGCGACAAGTGCGGAAGCAAGAAGATCCATCAGGACAACGATGTGCTTGACACCTGGTTCAGCTCCTGGCTCTGGCCGTTCAGCACCCTCGGATGGCCTCAGGATACCGAGGACATGAAGAGGTTCTTCCCGACAAGTACTCTCGTAACTGCTTATGACATAATATTCTTCTGGGTTTCCAGAATGATAATGGCCTCGTTGGAGTTCACGGGCAAGGCTCCGTTCAGGGATATCTACATCACCGGCCTTGTCAGGGACAAAAAGGGCCGCAAGATGTCCAAGAGCCTCGGAAACGGCATTGATCCGCTCGATGTGGTCAACCTCTACGGCGCTGATGCCATGAAGTTCACCATCTGCTACCTTGCAACGCAGGGTCAGGATGTCCTGGTCGATATGGACAGCTTCAAGCTCGGCTCGAGATTCGCAAACAAGATCTGGAACGCCACCAGATATCTTCTGATGAACCTCGAAGGCAGGAATCTGGTTGAAATCGATCCCTCGAAGTTCAATGCGGTCGACAAGTGGATCTACCACAGCCTCAACGAAAATGTCCTGAAGGTCAGAAACGCCATCGAAGGCTACAAGTTCAACGAAGCCGCCCAGGCTGTATACGATTTCTTCTGGAACGACTTCTGCGACTGGTACGTCGAGGCTTCCAAGATTTCCCTCTATTCGGATGACGATGCCGAGAAGGACAGGGTTGTTTCCATCCTGATGGACATCCTGGCAGAGTCAATGAAGATGATGCATCCGCTGCTTTCGTTCCTCACCGAGGAGATCTGGTCTAAGCTTCCGAACACGGAAGGCAAACTGATTACAACATCCTTCCCAGAGTATCTTGATGCCAGAAAGTACCCGCTTGAGGCCCAGTTGATGGCTGCAATGCAGGATATGGTCAGAGGAATAAGGAACATGAGAGCCGAGCTCGGAATCGGTGCGGAGAAGAAACTCAGGATGGTCGTCAAGCTCGACCAGGCCGGTGATCTCTCTGCATTCATGAAGGGCCATATCGATCTTCTTAAGGTATTCGCCAATGCGGAAGAGCTTCTGATCGACGATAAGGGCGAGGTCGATGTCAAGGGAGCATTCCCGATCGCCGGCACCGGATTCGAGACCTATGTCTTTGTGAGAGATGCAATTGATGTGGATAAGGAGATTGCAAGACTCAACGTGGAGATCACCAAGACACAGGCTCTTCTGGACGTTGTTCTCAAGAAGCTTTCCAACGAGAAGTTCATGAACAACGCCAAACAGGAGGCAATTGACAAGGAGCTTTCCAAGAAGGCCGAGTTCGAAGAGAAGATCGAGAAGGCTGCAAAGCATATAGATGTTCTGAAATCATTCTGAATATAACTTTGCAGTAACTATAGATTGTATGTTATGTTATATATGATTAGGGGGTTCAGATGAGAAGAGTCCTTCTGATATTGATACTGATTCTATCCTTGCTGGTTTCCTGTGCCACAGGCAAGACGCCTGTCTCCGAGCCGGAGGTCGAGACCGTTGTTCCGACCGTCGTGGAGGAAGCTGCTGCGGTCGTTGAGACGCCTGAAGTAGCTCCCGAGCAGGAAGCTCCGGCTGAGGAAATAGCTCCGGCCGAAGAGGTCGAATTTATACCTGAAGAAGAGCAAGTTGTTGCGGAAGAACAAGTTGCTGAAGAAACTGCCGAAGCAGAAACACCTGCAGAGATGCCTGTTGAAGAAGAGCCCGCCGTGGTAGAGCCGCAGGCTGAAGCCGAGCAGGACTGGAGCCAGGTAATCACCGCACCGGCACCTGAGCAGGAAGCCGAAGCCCAGCCGGCACAGGAAGAGAAGCCTGTTGCCGAAGCAGCTCCTGCAGAAGCTGAGAAGCCCGCTGAAGCAGAGCCTGCAAAGCCTCAGACAACCAAGGATGCAAAGAAGGCTTCTTTCGTCGATAAGCTGACTGACCTGATCAAGAAGGTCGGTAATTTCGTCGTCAAGGAAAAGCTTCTGAGCGCAGGAATCTTCGTATGCTTCATCGGAGTCATCTACATCATCATTGCGCTTATCATCAGTGCAAGGCGCGAGAGAAGGGAAGATGCCTATTATGAGAAAAAGCCGGGTTATGACAGCGAGGTCGAGGAGACAGTGAAATCCAAGCAGGATACCGATCCCGAATCCGAGGATGATGAATTCCTCAGGAGCCTTCTCGGCGATTCGTAAGGCAAACTGACAATCACCGATAAGGTGTTACAGGGGACCCGCAAGGGTCCCTTTTTTATGCAAAGAATGCTACTGTTTATTACAATTATGGGTGTATTTGGCTATCAAAATTGTAGAAAACTTATATAAAAATAGTGCAAATCAATATCGAACTGCATAAAAAAGCGTACAAAAGGCATTTTAAAATAAAAAAGACTTGTATGATTTTACTGCATAGTATATATTTGTTTTAGGGTAAAATCATGGCTAAAACAATTGCGTTTCACCTTCAGAAAGGTGGTGTCGGAAAAACAACTATTTCAGGTACTCTTGCATGTCAGTCCGCACTGGACGGTTTCAAGACTCTTCTGATTGACGTTGACCCGCAGGGTAACGCATCGTCCTGGTTTCTTAAGAAAACCCCGAAGTATGAGCTTGCCGATGTCGTGCAGGGCAGATGCTATATCAAGGATGCGCTTGTTCCGGTGGAGCAGGTTCCCAACCTCTATCTGCTTCCGACCTTCGGCATTGGCGGAGTACTGAAGAACTACAGCGAGACCAAGCTCTCCGAGGAGCCCTTCGTGCTCCAGGATCTGGTCAATGAGCTGTCCAAGGATTTCGACCATATCATACTGGATCTTTCGCCGGGTCTCGGAAGGCTCGAGCGTTCCGCCATCATTGCCAGCGATGAGGTCATCACACCCATGACACCCGAAGTCTTCAGCCTTGACGGTCTTGAGATTTTCATAGACGAGCTCAAGAGACTGAAGAAGAACCTTCGCAGCCAGGTCAGGCACTCGAGGGTCATAATCAATTCCTACGATGAAAGAATAAAACAACATAGAGATATACTCAAAGCGGCCCAGGAAGGTTCGTTTGAGGTCTACAGGATTCCGGTTGATCCCGTGTTCAGAAAGGCTCAGGAGGCCTCCATGGCTCCCCAGCAGTATAAAGAGCGCGGCAGAGGGCTGAAGGATAAGACGGTTGAGTCAATCATGAAGCTCGAAAGTGTCATCTGGGACTGAGACCGGTAGGAAGGTAGTGTTATGGCGTTGAAGAGAAACCCTGAAGATTCAGTCCAGTACAATGAAGACATCACCGTAAAAGCCAAGCAGCTTTTTGCAAGTGACAGCGTTCGCAGGAAAGAGAACAAGATCCTCACCACGTTTTCGATTGAGCCTTCGTTCAAGAAGGAGCTCGAGGACCTGTTCGCGGAGCTCGGTCTTGGTTGGGCAGGCGGAATCAGGTTTGCTTTGAAAGAATTCTCAAAGAAATACAAAAGCTGAATAAAAGTTATATAAGTATCATTGTAAAATTTGGAAAGTTCTATAGTCATTCTATAGAACTTTTGTATTCTTTAAATCGTTGTAATATAGTAATTTAATAGAAATGATAGCATAACAATAGTAAAATACTACAGTTTTAATTCAGAGGTTATATGGCTTGGTATGAGAAAGCTGTGATCTATCAGATTTATCCCAGAAGCTTTCAGGATTCCAACTCGGACGGGATAGGGGACCTTAAGGGTATCGTCCGGAGACTGCCCTATATCAAGAGTCTTGGGGTCGATGCCATCTGGCTCAGTCCCATCTACAGGAGCCCGATGAAGGATTTCGGCTACGATGTTTCGGACTACAGGCAGATCGACGGCATCTTCGGCTCGATGGAGGATTTCGAGACCCTGCTTTCCGAAGCCCATGCTCTGGGTCTGAAGGTCATGATGGATATGGTGCTGAACCATTCCTCGGACCAGCATCCGTGGTTCGAGAAGAGCCGAAGCCGGGAAGGACAGTACACGGATTTCTATATCTGGAAAGACAATGTGCCAAATAACTGGAAGGCCTGCTTCGGCGGAAGCGCATGGACTTTCGACCAGAAGCGCGGGCAGTATTATCTGCATTCGTTTCTCAAGGAGCAGCCGGATCTCAACTGGCATGATGAGACTTGTAGAAATGCAATTTTCGATGAGGTAAGGTTTTATCTTGATAAAGGCGTGGATGGTTTCAGGCTTGATGTCATCAATGCAGTCGGAAAGGACCCCCAGCTGAGGTCAAATCCGTTCATGTTCGGCGAGACTCCCAGGCCTTATGACATGCAGAACCACATCTATGACCGCAATACCGAGTATACGCACGAATACATCCGTCAGCTGCGTTCCGTGATAGCAGAGTACGACGACAGGGCGCTTCTGGGTGAAATCATGATCCAGGGCAAGAGCCAGATGGAGCAGAGCGCCTCCTATACAGGTCAGAACAACGATGAACTGCAGCTGTGCTTCGAGTTCTCGATGACAAAAAAGCGTCTGAATGCTCAAAATTTGCGAAAAACCGCCAAAACATGGTATGAACTCAACCCGTTGGATAAGGGAAAGACTCCCTGCTGGGTGCTCAGCAACCACGATGTGCCGCGCGCGATTACCCGTGCGGGCAACAGCGAAAGCGTGGGAAGGCTTCTTGCAGTCTACCTTCTGATCCAGCGCGGGTGCAGCGTCATCTACTTCGGAGAGGAGCTTGGACTTCAAAGCAAAGATTTTTCACTAAAGGAAATACAGGATCCGTTGGGAAAGCAGTACTGGCCTATCATGAAGGGTCGTGATGCTGAGCGCAGACCAATGCAGTGGGATTATTCGCCCAACATGGGGTTCTCTGATTCAAAGCCCTGGCTCAAGCCCAACTACAGCAGATTCTGGCGCCACCTGACCGTCGAGTGGCAGGAGCACGACAGGGACACGATGCTGGCCCTATACCGAAAGCTCATAGCTCTCAGAAAGAGCAGGGCGGAGATCGGTCTTGCCGATGCCTTCTTCTGCAGCGGCGTTCCTTCTTCGGTTCTTGCATACAGCTTCACCAAGGACGGCAGATGCACGGCAGTGATCCTGAACATGAGCCGGAAAACCCGGACAATCAGGCTCGATACCGTCGCGCCCGGCGTTTCAGGCCTGGATGTGGCGCTGTGCACCTACGATAGGGTCAATATAGCTGTCAGAGACAATGAAATCAGCCTTCCGGCTGGTTTGGGAGTAGTGCTTACAAACTAAGTTAAATATTTACAGTCTTTGTAAATATCTTGGCAATGCCTGCACCTGTATAGATGACTGTTGATACTATGATTCCGGAAATCAGGACTCCGAGAATTATAAATAGTATGCTCTTCTTCCTATCCAGTCCGAGAACCCATGCTCCTATGGTTCCCGTCCAAGCGCCTGTGATGGGTAAAGGTATAGCTACAAACAACATAAGTCCTAGTAAGCCGTACTTATTAACCTTTTCTCCGACTTTTTTCCGCGCTCTGGCGATGGTTTTCTCGAAGAAGTTGTGGTAGAGCTTCCATTTGTCCAGAAGAGTGTGCAGCGTGGCAAAGAACACAAAGCCTATGAAGGGCACCAGCGCGTTTGAAAGCACTCCGATGAGGAATGCCCAGAAGAGCGGTACTTCTTTGAAATAGGCGTAGGGGATTGCCCCTCTCAGCTCCGAAATTGGGATTATGCCCAATAATGCACTCAGAAGGTATATTCTGGTCATTTCTCTTTATTCTCCCTGTTGTGTACTGTAATAGCATCGACCGGGCACATCTCGTGGCAGCAGTAGCATCTGATGCATTTCTTGTAGTCACAGACCACATGTTTGGTCTTATCTGCCTCCTCCTTGAGCTCAAGGGCCTTTGCAGGACAGATATTAACGCATCTGAGGCAGCGGATGCACCTTTTGTCATTGAATTGAGGGGCCGGTTCGCGTCTCTGCTTCCTTTTCAGGATAGGAGTGGAGAAGAAAGGAAGGACGAGCGAACGTATGAAACGGGTCTTTCTGCTTATGGGAACGCGGTCGAAGTCCTCAATTACAAGATTTCTAGCATCCAGAATGGGGTATTCGATGTTCTGAGGAAGGAGATGGCGGCTTCGTGCCTCGTTGAGAATCGGTATATCATCGACGTTATATCCCATGATCAGAGCCTCGGCAGTATCCATGGCATAGCAGCTATCTGATGCAAGTAAAATGTTTATGGGTCTGGGTTTACCGTTAGCCGGTCCTGCTCCTTCCATTCCTATGATTGCATCCATGATGCAGAATGCGGGCTTTATTGTCTCATGGATTCCTACGATAAGCTTTGCAAAGCTCTCCTTCGAGGGGTACTTCGTGTGGCAGACGGCCTTGTTCAGGTTCGGAACCAGACCGAAAAGGTTCTTTGTGGCTCCCGTGGAGTACATCAGCGTATGTGTCTTGAACTTGCACACGGAGAACACCATGTCCACTTCATCGAGTATTCCGGCCATCGGAAGCTTCGTTTTGGTTCCGTTTATCCTTTTTGTTGCGGGATTCTGCAGGAAATTGCACCAGATTGCCCCTTCCTGGACGCAGACATCCTGGATTCCGCAGTTTTTCCCGCAGAAACCGGGGTTGTGAAGGCCCGGGGAATCACCTACGTAGATCTCGGAGGCTCCGTTTTCCTTAAGGATACGGATTACGGCCCTCACGACCTCCGGATGGGTGGTAATGCAGTTCTCGGGCTTGGCATCTGAGAGGATATTGGGCTTTACGAGAACCTTCCTGTCTCTTACATCCGGCATGTTTGCTTTTTCGCAAAGTTCTTTAAGACAAGAAAATATCTGTTCCTGATTATAGTTTTCGCATCTGTCTATCGCAACATAGGCTGTGCTGTTCATTCGTCGGTTTCCTTTTTCCTGATCAGGCAGAAATAGAGCGGACCGCAACCGTTCTGCCTGTCGGGAAGAACTATACGGCCATGTTCCAGTTTTTCTGAAAGATTTTCAAGCTCCGGATGATGAACAACCATATCTACCTCTTCAAAAAGGCCTTTTCTGCGGCTAATGAGTTTTTCAATGACTAATTCGTTTTCCAGATTGCAGATAGAACAGGTACTGTAAAGGATGTATGCTCCGGCTTTGGCTGCATCCAGAGCAGCAGCGAGCATCGCAAACTGCTGGATTGCAAGCTGCTTGGGCCTATTGGGGCTCCAGATGGAGAGAGCGCTGCTGTCAGTAAGTACATGACGCTCGGAGGAGCAGGGCGCATCCAGAAGAATCCTGTCGTAGGCATTCTTCTCATGGAGCGACCATTTGGTGCTGTCATGGCCCGTAACCCTGATGATCTGTCTCAATTCGGAAGGCAAACAGGTCTGTATTACGTTCAGAAGCCTGTTGCGCCTTGAGGCAGAACGGTCATTTGCAGTGAGGCTTCCTTTACCATTCAGACGCAGCGCAAGGCTCAAAGTCTTGCCTCCCGGGGCTGCGCACATATCTAGTACGGAATTATTTTCCGAAATAGGAAGAATAGATGCAGCCAAAATTGAGGCCTGATCCATGTAATACGGTTCAACGAGCCTGTCTGAGAGCGAAACCGGATTGGACGGTTTGAGCAGGGCCTCCCTGAGGGTCTGCCATCTTTCTCCATAGAGTTCGCCGTAATACTGCTCGAAGCGCTGCTGTCCCGAGGGCTTTTCCTTTTTTGCCATTCCTATCCCTATATCGTGTAACTTCTTCTAAGGTATCTTGATTTAACTTTTCAGACAACACTTTTCAGAATATACTTGATATCGAGGTAAAAATGGCCCAAGAGAGAATCCTCCCTGAAGAGGAGGTCACTGACATCGCTGATTTCTTCAAGGTCTTCGGAGATCCGACCAGACTGCGCATCCTGTTTCTTCTGGATGCGGGGGAAGCCAATGTCAATACGATATCCTCGAACCTCGGAATCTCCCAGTCAGTTGCCAGCCAGCATCTCAAGCTCCTCAGGGTCTCCAGGCTTGTCCGTTGGCGAAAGGACGGCAAGAACGTCATCTATGCCCTCAATGACGAGCACATCTCCAGGATCCTCGACCTCGGTACCGAGCATTACGAAGAAACAATGGGACCTGAGGTCTGAGATATGAGAAAGCTTTTCTTCCTTCTGCTCTGTTTTGTTTTCTTCTGTCTGGTTTCCTGCAGTACCACTGCTTCGACCCAAGCCACGCAGTTCAGCCTGACACAGACACAGAAGAGCCAGAGCTCCATCGGACTTCTTCGAGGTACCGTCAGCTACGGAGCCGGCTTCTATTTCCCGACCTCAAGCGATATCCTCGACATCTCGATGCTCAAGACAGATGCATCGACCGGTCTTGTGACCGAAATATCCCATCAGAGAATCCGCAACCTTCTGAATTTCCCCATCCAGTTCACTGTCAGGTATGACGAATCCGACATAGGGGAGGGCGACTCCTGCACCCTGATAGTGAACCTTCTGGTGGACGATGCCGTCAAGGCACAGGGAATAACCCTCATAACCAGAAGCGGTGATTCCTTTGCCGATGCCTCGTTGACTTTGCTTTCCGTATAAGTATAGAATTCCCCATGAAATAGATATGTATATGGAGGGATTTTATGAAAAAATCACCTGTCATCACGGTTGTAGCTATCGGTATCGGTGCTGCACTGTTCTTCGTTCTCGGACGTTTTGTTTCCATTCCCACACCGGTTCCAAATACCAATTTTTCCACACAGTACGGACTTCTCGGCTTCATGGCCGGTCTTTTCGGCCCGCTTGCAGGTCTTCTCATAGCATTCATCGGACATGCACTGATTGATTTCTCCTACGGTTGGGGAATCTGGTGGTCCTGGGTAATCGCATCCGGCGCAGCAGGCTTGATCATGGGTCTTGCAGCAAAGAAGCTCTGCCTCTCAAGCGAGCCGTTCGATGCAAAGAAGGCTTTGACCTTCAATATCTTCCAGGTTGTTGCGCAGATCATCGCCTGGGGCCTTATCGCACCGATTTTTGACATCATCATCTATGCAGAACCTGCAAACAAGGTCTTTACCCAGGGTCTTGTAGCCGGTCTGTCAAACATCGTCACCACTGCAGTCATCGGAACGCTTCTGTGCTTCGCATACAGCAAGGCCCGTCCTGCAGAAGGAAGCCTCAAGAAAGAGTAATTATTTACAGTGTCTGAAAATGTAATTGAATTCCGAAATTTCGGATTCAAGTATGCGGCTCAGGCTGAGCCCACATTGTATGACATAAACCTCACTATAAAAAAAGGGGAGAAGGTCCTCATATGCGGTCCGTCCGGATGCGGCAAATCCACGCTGGTGCACTGCATGAACGGCCTTATCCCCGCTTCTTATCCCGGACAGGCCACAGGAGAGCTTCTCATAGACGGGAAAAGCTTCAGGGACCTGGATATCTTCAGCATTTCAAAGACAATAGGAACCGTTCTCCAGGACGCGGATGCCCAGTTCATAGGTCTGACAGTAGGGGAGGACATAGCCTTTGCCCTGGAAAACGACAGGGTTCCCCTTGATGAGATGAAAAAGCGTGTCCGTGAGGCCGCTTCCCTGCTGGGAGTGGATGACTATCTACATCATGCACCGCATGAGCTTTCAGGCGGCCTCAAGCAGCGTGTGGGCTTCGCAGGCGTACTGGTGGACGATGTCAGCATCCTGCTTTTTGATGAACCTCTTGCCAATCTGGATCCCGCGACGGGAAAGACGACTATGGAGCTGATTGACGAGATTCACCAGAGGACAGGCGATACCGTGATCATCGTGGAGCATAGGCTCGAAGACGTCCTTCACCGGGATGTCGACAGGGTCATCCTGATGGATGAAGGCCGGATAATCTCCGATTGTACACCTGCAAGGCTGCTTAGTTCCAATCTCCTTATAGAAACCGGAATAAGGGAACCATTATACATAACAGCTTTAAAATATGCAGGTATTTCCATCACTGAGGACATCGAACCTCAGAGAATCGAGACATTAAGTCTGGATGTGGGGCAGCGCGAGACGGTGCGCTCATGGTACCGAAGCGCTCCCGTTGAGCAGCAGGCTGTCTCGGAAGAGATTGTCATCGAGGCAAGGGATCTGGGATTCACATATGACAACGGACACACGGCCCTGACCGATATTGATATCGCGATCCGCAAGGGCGAGATGATGAGCATAGTCGGAAAGAACGGGGCGGGTAAGTCCACATTTGCGAAGATCCTCTGCGGCTTCGAGAAACCGCAGCATGGCGGCATCTATCTCAACGGCAAGGACATGTCCGGTCTGTCCATCAAAGAGAGGGCGAAGCATATCGGCTATGTGATGCAGAATCCGAACCAGATGATCAACAAGAGCATGATCCGTGATGAAGTAGGCCTTGCGCTGGTTCTGGAAGGCAAGCTCACGAGGGAGCAGATAGATGAGCGCGTTGATGAGGTTCTCGGTATCTGCGGCCTCTATCCGTACCGCAACTGGCCTATCAGCGCCCTGTCCTACGGGCAGAAAAAGCGCGTCACAATAGCATCGATTCTGGCGATGGGGCCTCAGGTCATCATCCTTGATGAGCCGACTGCAGGTCAGGATTACAGGCATTACACTGAAATCATGGAGTTCCTGCGCGAATTGAACTCGAGGGGAATTACTATAGTACTGATTACCCACGATATGCATCTCATGCTCGAATACTGCAACCGCGCTGTCGTCCTTTCCGGCGGCAGGAAGATTGCGGACACGGCCTGCGAGGCGGTGCTTGCAGACAGCGAGGTGGTGGAGAAAGCCCGTCTCAAGGAAACATCCCTTTCCACTTTGGCTCAGCTGTGCGGCATCGATGACCCGCAGGATTTCATAAGAAGATTCATAAGCATGGACAGGGAGGTAAGAGATCAAAGGCGGACTGTTTAACTATATCAACAGGAAGAGCCCGATCCACGCTCTGACCGGAGCCACAAAGCTCTCATGCCTCCTTCTGTGGACTCTTGCAGCCATGACGACGTTCGATACCAGGCTGCTTGCAGCTCTGGCCGTGCTTGCTTTCGTTCTAATGGCAGTCTCCAGGATCAGGATCAGCGATGTTAAGATACTGTTCTGGTTCTCCTTTGTATTCATGGTGCTGAACAATGTCCTGATTTTCCTGTTCAGTCCCGAACATGGTTGCTCAATCTATGGTTCCAGAACCGAGATATGCCATCTTTTTTTGAGGTATTATCTGGTAAATGAGCAATTGTTTTATCAATTCAATGTTGTTCTTAAATATCTTGCCACAATACCGGTTGTGATAGTCTTCGTGTCCACGACCGACCCCAGCGAGTTCGCTTCATCGCTGAACAGGATAGGAATCAGCTACAAGATCGCCTATTCGGTTTCCCTTGCCCTGCGCTACATCCCTGATATCCAGCGCGAATACCATGACATATCCAATTCCCAGCAGGCGAGGGGGCTTGAGATGGCAAGCCGCAAGCAGTCTCTGATCAAGCGGCTGAAGAATGCCGTCATGATGATTTTCCCTCTGATAATCTCCAGCATGGACAGGATCGAGCGCATAGCAAATGCAATGGAGCTCAGGGGGTTCGGAAAGGACAGAAAGCGTACCTGGTACTCTGCCCGTCCGTTCAGGGTATCGGACTACATAGCCATTGCCGTCTGTATCCTCATGCTGGCTGCATCGATCGCGCTGAATTTCATAAACGGCGGAAGATATTTCAATCCTTTCGCGCTCTGATTCCGGTTTTGGGCTATCATGCGACCCGGATATTGTTATTTTTAGTCACATTTGTACTCTTTTTTGCCTCTGGACAAACAATACAAATTGACTGCTGCCTATAAACCATATAGAATGTCATCCACGGATTGACATATTTCAGGAGCTGGGGAACATGCGCAAAAAAGGTATTACGATTTCAGACATCGCGGAAAAGACAGGATATTCCAAGACCACTGTTTCATTTGCATTCAACTGGCCGAACAGGATTTCTGCCGAGGCGGTGGAGAAAATCATGCAGTGCGCCAAGGAGCTGGGATACCACGGAAGCGGAGATCAGAGTCAGGATATCATCAACAGGTTCAAGACCATCTGTCTGCTGATTCCGGAAACGAAGGCCAGCGGCCGCGGTCCCGTCTGGGCAAGGTCGATGATGAGCCTCTATATGCTCTGCGCCGAGAAGGGCTACATGCTTTCGCTCATCAATGAGAAGCGTATGTCCGACGGCTATTTCCAGCGTTCAAGTGCAGTCGATGCCTTCCTGGTTTTCTGCCCGACCGATATCGATGCATCGTTCATGGAGTCTGCAAAGAAAAGGCATATTCCTGTAATCGGAATCAACCTTGATGTGGCTGAGCAGGATATGGTGGAGAACACCAAGGCCTGTGCGGAGCTCGTTTTCCGGACAATCGAGAACAAGAGCGCCCCGACGATCGGATCCGAGGGTGTCTTCTCGTTCTTCGAGGCCAACATCTGATTTCACTTATTTATATTTTTTCTTCTCTTAAGTAGACCCCTGAGACTTTTGTCTGTATATTCTATCTAGAAAACATATGTAACAAGGGGAATTCAGTCCCCGATGGAGGTGAAATGGCTTTCAGTTACAATCAACCGGACCAGCAGGGAGAGCAGGGCAGCGCCACAAAGAGAGGTCGCAGAGGCTTCAGCTTCACTCCGAAGCTTATCTTCCTGGCACTTTTCGTAATCGTGGTGATCATCACGCTTTCGACCGGATTCTTCGTGGTTGACCAGACCGAGCAGGCAGTCATCCTGCGCTTGGGCAAATATCTCAAGACGGTTGGCCCCGGTCTTCAGTTCAAGATACCGTTCGGAATCGACACCAGCTACAACGTGGAGACCCAGACCGTACAGACCATGTCCTTCGGATACCGTACCAATTCCACGGGCAATGTCTACGGTTCCCCGACAAGTTACAACTATGCGAACTACATGTCGGAATCCACAATGCTCACCGGAGACCTGAATATCGTCGACATCCAGTGGATCGTCCAGTACAGGATCGATGACCCCTACAAGTGGCTCTTCAGCGTTAACAACCAGGAGAGTACTCTGCGCGACATCTCGCGTTCGGTCATCAACCAGCTGGTCGGAGACCTGCCGATCCTGAGCATCATGACCAGCGAGAGAACCTCGATGGAGGTTGAGGCACAGGCAATGCTTCAGGAGTCCTTTGACTCGTACAATCTTGGAATAAAGATACTCACAGTCAAGCTACAGGACATCGTTCCGCCTGCAGGTGATGTACAGGATGCCTTTGAGGATGTCAATAAGGCCATCCAGGACACGAACAAGTACATCAACGAAGGAAAGGAGAACTACAACCGCATCATCCCCGCCGCCGAAGGTGAAGCCAACAAGATCATCCAGGAGGCTCAGGGTTATGCATCCGAAAGAGTCAACTCCGCAACAGGTGATGTCGCAAGGTTCAAGAGCGTTCTCGAGGAGTACGAGAAGAGCCCCGAGATCACCGCTCAGAGACTTTACCTCGAGACAATGGAGAAGGTGCTTGCCGGCGGTCAGAACCTGACGATAGTCGACAAGAACCTGGAGAGTTTTCTCCCGATAATGAATCTGACCAAGGAGGGCAAATGATATGAAGAAAACATTGATAACACTTGCAGTCATCGTGGCGCTCATAATCATCGTTGTCCTGCTGGGACCCGTCTACATCCTCTCCGAGGGTGAGCAGAGCGTCGTCACCAGATTCGGAGCCATCGTGAAGGTTGAGACCCAGCCCGGCCTCAAGTTCAAGATGCCGTTCGTGGATACCGTAGTCAGATACTCTTCAAAGATCCTTGCCTGGGACGGAGACGCCCAGAGGATCCCGACCAAGGAGAACCAGTTCATCTACGTCGATCCCACAAGCCGCTGGGTCATCAGCGATCCCAAGCGCTTCTATGAGACCGTCAAGACAGTAGAGAACGCCCAGCTGAGGCTTGACGATATCCTGGATTCAACTGTAAGGACCGTCATTTCCGAGAATTACCTCAACGAGGCAATCAGGAACTCCAACCGCATCAACAACATGACAGTGGTAGAGGAGGTCTCCAGCATCGATGATCTCGAGGCAGCAGAGAGACTGAGATCCCTGACCGTGTCCAGCACGCAGCAGGAGTCAATCAAGATCGGCCGTCAGGGCCTGTCGGACAGGATGCTGGATCTTGCCAGTTCCTACACGCAGGAGTACGGAATCACCCTGATCGATGTCATCATCCGTCAGATCAAGTACTCCGATGACCTTACCGAGAGCGTCTACCAGAGGATGATCAAGGAAAGAAACCAGATTGCAGAGGCCTACAGGTCATACGGTCGCGGACAGCTTGCACAGTGGGACGGAAAGACCACCAGCGAGCAGATGGCAATCCTCTCCAATGCCTATGCACAGGCAGAGCAGATCAAGGGTGTGGCCGATGCCGAGGCAACCAGGATCTATGCAGAGGCCTATGAGCTGGATCCGAAGTTCTTCGAGCTCTGGAGAACACTTGATTCCTACAGCCAGACAATGCCGGACATGGAGAAGGTTCTTTCAACCGACATCTCATACTTCGACCTGCTTTACAGGTAATACGAAGGTAGTTCAGAAGAGGGAAGGGTCGCTTTCGGGCGACCCTTTCTGTATTGAACCTAGTATTGTTTTTCACTAAAATAGATACGCTATGAAAAAACGTTTAATTACATGCGCATTGCCATACGTCAACAACATCCCGCATCTGGGCAACCTGACACAGGTTCTCTCTGCCGATGTCT
>JAFUXI010000065.1 GCA_017470995.1 Spirochaetales bacterium | reverse complement strand
TATTCCATTTATTCCCGGGACATTATCCGAGGAATCACCCAAGATGGTGAGGTAATCGATTATCTGACTCGGCTGTACACCGAAAAGCTCGCGGACCTCGGCTTCTGCGCAGAGGCGGTATTCCTTTTCTCCCTTTCGCGGGGGTCTTAGGGCGAACACATCCGAACGCACCAGCTGAAGAAGATCCTTGTCCCCGGTTACCATCACGGTTTCCAGACCGTTTTCAGATGCCTTGCGGGCAATGGTGGCAATGATGTCGTCGGCTTCCATTCCCTCCCGCGAGAAGTGATGGATATGCATGCCGTCGAGGAATCTGTTGATTACCGGAACCTGAGAATGGAGATCCTCCGGGGCCTTCTCCCTGTTTGCCTTGTACTGGTCGTACATCTCATGCCTGAATGTCTTCCCCTTGGCATCCATGGCAACGACCAGGTATTCGGGGGAATACTGGCGCAGGAGGCTGATTATGGTGTTGAAGAAGCCATAGACGGCAGAGACATTGTTCCCCTCCTTGTCCTTGAGGGGGTTGTTCATGAATGCGAAATATGAACGGTAGATCTGGCCGTAGCCGTCGACTATGAATACTCTTTTCTTGTTTTCTGACATCAGCTGCAATTATACAGCATCAGGGAGTCGGAAAACAACTTACTTGGTTATGCCGTTGACTGCGTCCGTGACAGTTCCTGCCACGCTCTCTGCGGCGTTGGAGACAGCCTGACCGATTCTCTCGGGATTCTTCATGCTGACGCCGAAGAACTTGGTGGATACATCGGGGAAGAAGATGTAGATCACGAAGAAACTTACAACGGCAATTATGATTGCCCAGAGAAACCCGACCAACTTGCGTGAACCTTTCGACATGACTATCTCCTCAGAAAACCTTCATCTGGATGCACAGGGCAACCTGTCCCTGGCTGAAATTCTCCTTGCCCGGAATGATTTCGGCCCAGTTCCCCTCATCGATGGTGAACTTGGTGGGAACGGTATAGGCCAAACCGATGGACATTACAGGCCCGGCAAGGATATCGAGCAATAACCTGTAATGGAACTCGCCCTTGGCAAGTTCGGTGAAGAAGTTGTCAGCCTCGACCAGCTCTCCGTTGTTGTCGACCGACTTGATCCTCTCTCGGTAGAGGTAGGTGACCTTAGGACCTGTGGTGATACCGAACTTCAGGTACTTGAACAGATCCACCGAGATACCTGCACCGAAGATTCCCGAGAACATCATGCTCTGGGTATCCAGAATGGAGATGTCTCCGGCCACCGTAAGCTGGAAGTTGCTGATGTTTCCCCTCATCTCGAGTCCCACCGCCAGTCTGTCTAGATTGAGCGCACCCGAATACACCTTCTCGTCCACGACTTCTTCGGCGGCGTTGTAGGAAAGATTCACGCCGATGTCGAAGGACGAGTCCAGGGCACACAGGGAAAATGCGGTGATGATGAGAATGAAAAACGAAAACAGCTTCTTCATACGCAAAGAAAGCGCTGCACACTCAGGTGCAGCGCATCATGATTCAGTTTGGCTTGTACCTCAGAGAACTGCGAAGCCGACTGTGAGTCCGAGCTTTGCCTGCTCCCAGTTGCTGAATGCTCCGAAGAACTTGTCCCATCTGCCGTTGGAGATCGATGTCTCTGTGGGAAGTGTTGCATAAGCACCGACTGTGATGGGTCCGAGAAGGACATCGACTCCGACGTTGATGTCGAAGGCTGCATCCTTGAAGTCTGCAAACTCAGTTGCATACTCGTTGCCGTTGCCGAAGTAGAAGGACTTTGTTTCGAAGTTGTATGCATACTCATATCCGAGACCGGCCTTGACTCTTACGAAGAAGATGTCAAGTGCGAGGTTTGCGGAAACAATACCGGAAAGGCCCTTGTTTGCATTGTCATAAAGGCCCTTTGCATCGATTGCGAGGATTGAAAGCTTTGCCTCGACGTCAGCACCGAAAGCAAGGTTCTTGATATCGAAATTCTTGAGCTCTCCGCTCTTTACATCTTCAATATCATATGATGACTGTGCAACTGCACCGAGTGTGAGATCGAACAGACCTCTGCCTGCGAAAATGCAGCAGGGAATGACCAGTGCGATAAGCATTGCAATGATAACTTTCTTCATTTTGTTGTTTCTCCTCCGCCCGTCCCAATGGGCGTTATTAAAAAAGTTCTAACCCATCCGCTCTTGTGCGGACACTAACCAAACATCGTTGCAACTCCAATGGTTACAGAAAACTGTCAAAAAAACAAGATTCTTACTCCAACGAGGTCTCCAGCTCCTGCTGCCAGACCTTCACGCAGGCATCGCTGGGCATTCTCCAGTCCCCTCTCGGAGAAAGAGATACCGAACCGATTTTCGGTCCGTCGGGAAGACAGGAGCGCTTGAACTGCTGGCTGAAGAAGCGGCGGTAGAAGGTCCTGAGCCACTTGAGGATGGCCGCATCATCATATGAAGTATCGAAGACATAGCGGGCAAGCCTGTAGATCTTGGACGGGGAACTGCCCCATCTGAGCATGTGGTAGATGAAGAAATCATGAAGCTCATACGGTCCTACCAGATCCTCCGTCTCCTGCTTTCCCGGAACAAGCTCGGGGCTGATCGGGGTTGCGACCACGGACATCAGTATTCTGGAGAGCTCGCTGTCATTGGTGGTCCTGCCGCAGTAGCGTACGAGGTGCTTCACCAGAGTCTTGGGCACGCCTGCGTTCACTCCGTACATGGACATGTGGTCTCCGTTGTATGTAGCCCATCCGAGAGCCAGCTCGGAGAGGTCTCCGGTACCGACTACAAGGCCGTTGCACTTGTTCGCGATATCCATCAGGACCTGCGTCCTCTCGCGTGCCTGTGCGTTTTCGAATGTAGTATCGTAGTTCTCCGGATCCTGACCGATATCCTCGAAGTGCTGCATGACGGCCTTGCCGATATCCACTACCTTGAGCGTGCAGCCGAGCCTCTCGACCATCGACATGGCGTTTGTTTTGGTGCGTTCGGTGGTTCCGAAGCACGGCATGGTCACGCAGACAATGTCGGTCCTGTCCAATTCGAGCATGTCGAATGCCCTGACAGTGACAAGCAGGGCAAGAGTGGAGTCAAGGCCTCCGGAAATTCCGATGACTGCATTATGGCAGTTGATATGGCGCAGCCTCTGCTTGAGACCCAGGGCCTGGAGCGTGAGGATTTCCTCGCTTCTGGAGGCACGCAGCTCCGAATCCTCGGGTACGAACGGCATTCTGTCGATTCTTCTCGTGAGGTTCGTTTCACCCATCTCGATATCGAATCCGATGTAGCGGTACTCCTTGTCGTTGGTGGTCACGAATGTATTGCGTTCCCTTCTCTCATGCTCCAGATGCTCGAGATCAACTTCGGAAATCAGCAGGTCATCGGACTGCAGCTTGTGGCTTGCAAGGGTTATGCCGTTCTCGCAGATCTGGTTGTTGCCGGAAAAGACCAGATCGGTGGTACTTTCTCCCTCGCCTGCATCGGCATAGACATAGGCGCAGATAAGTCGGGCGCTCTGCCCTTCAATGAGATTGTATCTGTATGTTGCCTTTCCTGCGAATTCATCGCTGGCGCTTACGTTTGCGATTACCGTGGCCCCGTTGATGGCATGGTTCACACTGGGAGGATTGGGAACCCAGAGGTCCTCGCAGACCTCGCAGGCCAGACGGAAGGCGGGAAGCTGATTGCATGTGAAGATCAGCTTGGGACCCATGACCACCTGGTGGTCACCGAATTCCACAAGCTCCTCGTTCGGAAGAGCCGGTGTGAACCAGCGCTGCTCATAGTATTCCTGATAGTTGGGGATGTTGATCTTGGGAACAATTCCGAGAACCTTTCCGGAAGATGCAACGATGGCGCAGTTGTGCAGTTTACCTCTCAGTTCTACAGGTGCACCGAATACTACGACCATATTTCTCGGAACATTTGATGCAATTCTGAGAGCACTTTCACGAGCGCTATCTATCAGGGCCTGCTGGAAAAACAGATCCTGACAGGTATAACCTGTGACGCAAAGCTCAGGGAGAACAAGAAGGTGGACGCCCTCCTCGTGTGCCTTTCTGATTATCGAAAGGATCTTCTCCGAATTGTACTTACAGTCAGCGACCCTGATGGAAGGACTGGCAGTGGCGGTCTTGATGAATCCGTGTCTCATTTTCTTCTCCGATTATCTACAGAAAGAGCCCGCATAAAGCAGGCTCCTAAAGTATAGAATAAAAGACTCAAAAGTAAAAGATTAAAGCTCCGAAGGGCGTATACCCCGCTTCTCGAGAGCCCTGACAAGGGAGGCTCCGATCTGATCCGGGGTCATTGCCACCTCAGCACCGGCTTCCCTGAGGGCTGCAATCTTGCCTGAAGCGGTACCCTTGCCGCCGGAGATGATCGCTCCGGCGTGTCCCATGCGCTTTCCCGCAGGTGCGCTCTGTCCGCCGATGAATGCGGCAACCGGCTTGGTCATGGTCCGTATGAAGGAGGCCGCCTCTTCCTCTCCGCTTCCGCCGATCTCCCCGTTGAGCACTACGGCGCAGGTCTCGGGATCAGCTTCGAAGGCTTTCAGGCAATCGAGGAATCCTGTTCCGCGGATGGGGTCTCCGCCTATTCCGACAACCGTTGACTGGCCTATGCCTCTGTCGGAAAGCTGCTTGACAGCTTCATAGGTCAAAGTTCCGGATCTGGAGATGACTCCTACATGACCCGGAATGTGGATGTAACCCGGCATGATGCCTATCTTGCACTGCCCCGGAGTGATGATTCCCGGGCAATTGGGCCCGATGAGACGGCTGCTGCTTCCGTCAAGGTAATGCTTGACCCTTGCCATGTCCAGGACAGGTATTCCCTCGGTGATGCAGACTATGATCTGAATACCGGCATCGATAGCCTCGATGATTGAATCAGCTGCAAATTTCGGAGGTACATAGATAACTGAGGCATTTGCTCCGGTATTCTTCACTGCATCATAGACTGTGTTGAACACGGGAACATCAAGCAGTTTCTGCCCGCCCTTTCCGGGCGTCACCCCGCCGACTACGGCGGTTCCGTACTCAAGCATCTTCTCGGTATGGAAAGCTCCCTGCTTGCCGGTAATTCCCTGCACTATCACGCGGGTGTCCTTGTTTACGTAGATGCTCATGCTTTCACCCCCTTTGCAGCGGCGATTGCCTTGCGTGCGCCGTCTGCCATATCGGATGCTGCTATGATGGCAAGTCCTGAATCCTCGATTATCTTTCGTCCGAGGTCAACGTTGGTTCCCTCAAGCCTGACTACGACGGGAATTGAAAGCCCCATATCCCTTGTGGCCTGAACAAGGCCCTCGGCGATTATGTCGCACTTCATTATCCCGCCGAAGATATTAACGAAGATCGCCTTCACGTTGCCGTCAGAGAGAATGATCTCGAAGGCTGACTTGACCCTTTCGGTGGTGGCGCTTCCGCCGACATCAAGGAAGTTGGCGGGACTTCCGCCGAAGTTCTTGATTATGTCCATGGTGGCCATGGCAAGGCCTGCTCCGTTTACAAGACATCCGATATCGCCGTCAAGCGAAACATAGTTCAGATCCGACAGGCTTGCGCTGTACTCTTTCGGATCCTCTTCATTGATATCCCTCATGGGAGCAAGTTCCGGATGCCTGAACAGTGCATTGTCGTCGAAGTTGACCTTTGCATCCAGACACAGAAGCTTTCCGTCGGTCGTCTGTACCAGCGGATTGATTTCAACAAGCGAGCAGTCTTTTTCAAGATAAAGCTTCACCAGTTTTCCGAGCAGGGAAATCAGCTGCTTCTGGAGATCTCCTTCAAGACCCAGGACTTCTGCGGCCCTGATGCCCTGATAGCTCTTGAAACCTTCTATCACGGAAACGGGAATCTGGACGATGGCCTCGGGATGCTCCTTGGCAGTCTCTTCGATTTCGGTTCCGCCTGCAGCCGATGCCACTATCACCAGACCTGCCCTCTCGCTGTCGCCGGTAATGCTCAGGTAGAACTCCCTTTCGACATCCACGGCCTCGCTGATAAGGAGCTGCCTGACAATCTTGCCTTCAGGACCGGTTTGCTTCGTTATCAGCTTCATGCCCAGCATGGCCTCCGCGACTGATCTTGCCTTCTCCGGGGTTTCGGCGAACTTGACTCCGCCTGCCTTGCCCCTGCCTCCGCTGTGGACCTGTGCCTTAACCACGCATGAACCGAATTTCGATGCCGCCTCATATGCCTGATCCACGGTTTTTGCGGGGATTCCTCTTGGAACCGGGGCACCATAGGAGGCCAGCATCTCCTTGGCCTGGTATTCATGGATCTTCATGCCTTTTTCTCCTTGAGATAGCTCTTCACAAGCTTGCGGCCCTCTTCCAGAGCCTTGACGTTCAGCTTCTCGGTTCCTTTCGGAATATGCATCATGACAGCCTTCTCCATGGAAGCATCATCCGTTATGTGCAGCAGTTCGTTGATGCAGCCTACTGCAACGATGTTTGCGGTCTGGATTCTGCCTACTACGTTCTTTGCAGTCTCGAGAATCGGCAAACTGACTATTCTGTCTGCCTTGGTACCCTCTGGAACGGAAAGCGAACTGTCCATCAGAATCAGGCAGTTCTCGTCCGTCTCGGGTCCGTAGTGGTCGAAGGACCTCTGGGTGAGAACCATGAGGAATGTCGGGTTCTGTACTTTGGTGAATCCGATCGGAGAATCGGAGATAAGAGTCTCCGCCTTGCATGAGCCGCCTCTGGCCTCAGGTCCGTATGCCTGGCTCTGTGCAGTGTACTTTCCCGAAAGAAGGGCTGCCTCGGCAAGGACAACCGTAGCAAGGATAACACCCTGTCCGCCGCTTCCGGCAAGTCTGAGTTCCTGTTTACTCATTTGCTTCCCTCTCCTCATAAAGCCTCTTGATCAGCTGGTCATATGCGTAAGTGAATTCCTTGTACTGCACCTGATGCAGGATGCCCAGAACCAGTTTTCCCTTGAGCTCGGAAGGCTCCATCTTGGCTGCCTTCTCGGCGGGGATCATGTTGTCGCGCTGCCATTTGAGCATATCCACTGCACTTCCGCTCTTGTTCTTGCGCCCGTAGTATGTGGGGCAGACGCTTGCAACATCGATGAGGGAGAATCCGCTGTGGTGAATCCCCTCCTGGATGATGTTGATGGTCTGCTGGACATGATAAGCACTTCCGCGGGCTGCAAAGGATGCACCTGCACCGTAGGCAAGGCCTGCGATGTCGAACGGTCTGTCCAGGTTGCCGTACGGGGCTGTCGTACCGAAAGCTCCCTTCGGGGTTGTGGGCGAATACTGTCCGCCGGTCATTCCGTAGATGTTGTTGTTCATGACCACAACCGTTATTCCGATGTTCCTTCTTGCCGCATGGATCAGATGGTTGCCGCCGATGGCGGAGATATCACCGTCACCTGCTATGACAATGACTTCCAGGGACGGATTTGCAAGCTTGATCCCTGTTGCAAAGGCGATGGCCCTGCCGTGGGTGGTATGGATCGTATTGAAATCCAGATAGCCTGCTGCTCTGGACGAGCATCCGATTCCGGAAACGATGATGGTGTTGTTCCTGCTCAGTCCGAGGTTCTCGATTGCCTGGGCGACATCGCGCATGATTATTCCGTTTCCGCATCCGGGGCACCAGATGTGAGGAAGATGCTCCGGTCTCATGTACTTGTAGACCAGATTGGACATCTGCTTGTCTTTCTGTTTTACGTCACCTCTGTTCACCATTTCAGGCCTCCTCGATCTTTGCGAGAATCTCGCTCGGGGTGATTACGCCGCCGTTCCACTTGCCGACGAACGATACCTGACAGTTGTTCTTGACCACTCTCTGGACCTCAAGAAGCATCTGTCCGAAGTTATGCTCGGCAACGACGATCTTCTTGAGCTTCCTGGAAGCTCCTGCAAGTTCGTTCTCCGGGAAAGGCCAGATCGTGCGAGGTCTGAAGATGCCGACCTTCAGGCCCTTCTCCCGGGCCTCGTCCATGGCGCTCTTTGCAGCTCTGGCGGTTCCACCGTAGCAGAAGATGGCGATGTCGGCATCATCCATGTTCTCCACGCACAGATCTTTTATGTAGTCGTAGTTGTCCGAAATCTTGTGCATCAGACGTTCCATCATCTTCCTGGCTTCTTCGGTGGAATTGGTCGGGAAACCGGATTCATCGTGGATCAGACCGGTGATGTTGTATCTCTGGCCCTTTCCGAAAGGCGCCATCTGCGGAACCAGCTGGCCTGCCTTCATGTGGTACGGAAGCCTCTTGGGATCCGGGTACTTTACGGTCGGCCTGTCCACTATCTCGATTTCCTCGGGGTTGGGAAGCTCCATTCCCTCTCTCAGGTGTCCGACAAGCTCATCCATCATCAGGAGAACCGGAGTGCGGAACTTCTCGGAGAGATTGAATGCCCTGATAGAGAGGTCATAGGTCTCCTTTACGGAAGACGGGCAGAGTGCGATTACCGGATGATCTCCGTGTGTTCCCCAACGGGCCATCATCATATCGCCCTGGGACGGGAACGTGGGCATTCCGGTGGAAGGACCCATTCTCTGCACGTCAACGACTACCAGCGGAATCTCTGCAAGGGCTGCATAGCCCAGATTCTCCTGCTTGAGGGAGAAACCCGGTCCGCTTGTGGCGGTCATGGCCTTGACTCCGGCAACCGATGCTCCGATTGCACATGCGATGGATGCTATCTCATCCTCCATCTGAATGAATTTGCCCCCCTCCTGCGGAAGTCTGAGGGAGGAAATCTCCGCTATTTCTGTAGACGGGGTTATCGGATAACCGGCATACAGTCTCATTCCGGCGGCCAGTGCGCCTTCGACACAAGCCTCATTGCCTTGCATCAGTACGACATTACCCATTGATTTCTGGCCTCCTCATCATCCTTTTCCTCTATGTAGATCGCATAATCAGGACATCTGAGTTCACACATTCCGCAGAGAACGCACTCTGTATCCTCTTTTCTCTGTACCTTCTCATCCTTCAGCTCAAGGGCACCCTTGGGGCAGAATGCAACGCATATTCCGCATCCCTTGCACCAGGCCGAATTGATGATAAGCTTCTTTGATGTTGTCATTGACAGCTCCTTAAATCTATAAATAGATCCATTTAGCAAATTATCACTCGATTACCACAATTTCAAACACTTTATTTCTGGTGGTTTTCACAATAAAAATATTGTGACTGCGTTTCTTATGGTTTATGATTCGAATATGAACTTTCAGAACCTCGAATACTTTCTCACAACGGCATCAGAAGGAAACATCACACGGGCTGCAGAGAGGCTTCATGTCTCCCAGCAGGCCCTGAGCAACCAGATTGCGCGCATGGAGCAGGAGCTGGGCTGCAAGCTCTTCGAACGCAAGCAGAATCTGCAGCTGACCTATGCCGGTCTGCAGTTCAAAGCTTCTGCGGAGAAAATCCTGGACATACAGAGACAGACGACAACAGAGCTGGACGATATCCGCAACAGCCGTCGCGGAGAGCTGCGCATAGGCATAAGCCACACAAGAGGACAGACAATACTGCCCCTGATACTGCCCAAGTTCAGCCGCCGCTACCCGCAGGTGGACCTGCATGTCATAGAGGGAAGCACTCATATCCTGGAGGAATCCCTTGAGAAAGGAAGGATCGATGTCCTGATAGGCTTTGCTCCGTTCATGGTGGACTGCGCGGAATACCGAAACCTCATGACCGAGCACCTCTTTCTCATAATTCCGACAAACCTGATGAATGAGCAGTTCGGAGAACGGGCGACTGAAATACTTGAGGAATACAGGAAAACCCTCGATATCAGCTTATTCAGGAATATGCCGTTCGTGCTGCTGAGAAGCGGAGACAGAATCAGGGCAATAACGGACAGGGAATTCTTCCGCAGGGGAATATCCCCGAAGATCAGAATCGAGACACAGAACATCCAGACGGCCTTCGCCATTGCCTCAGAGGGCATGGGGATAACTGTGTGTTCGCAGATGTATCTTGAAAGTCCCTTCGTCATCTCGGGACATGCCGATTACGAATCCAGAAAGAAGGTCGAGATCCTTCCGTTCTCCAGTCAGGAACTCAACGACAGCATCGCCATCGCCTACAACCGCGAACGCTATCTGAGCAAGATAGCCTCCGACTTCATCGAGATGACTCTTGCGGAGTTTCAGAGTTGATTTTCTCCGAGGCCTTAGTGACCTTGTTGTAGACAAGCACTCCGATCAGACCGACCAGGAAAGTCACTACGTATATCAGGATTCCGAAGAAATATCGCTTCTGTACAAAGGCATCTCCGCTGATGGTCGAAGTGATTATGGAAGGTATTCTTCCTATGGAACATACCAGCAGCCAGGTATGGAGTTTTATTGTGGTAAGGCCTGCACAGTAGTTCAGAAAATCCTTCGGGGTTCCCGGCACAATGTAGACTATTGACAGAATAATGTTTCCTTTTTTAGAGGTATGAAGCAATTTCATGCCATCGATTCGCTCTTGGGAGAAGAACACCCTTATGATGGAAACTCCGAATTTCTTGACCAGACTGAAGACGATCATGCTGCCGATCGTAATGCCGATCATGCACAGCAGAAGACCTTCCCAGACGCCGAAGGCATAGCCGGCAGCAAGCTCGAACGGCTCACCGGGAATGACGGCGACCACGACCTTCATCACAACCATGCCAATGAAAGCCACCTTGCCCCAGAAGCCGCGTTCTTCCACCCAGACCCTGAAACGCTCGGGCTCTTTCAGAAACCTAACCAAAGGAATCCCAACGAAGATGACTATGACTGCAAGCAGAACAACTGCAATCGAAATTGCAGTGATGCCTATCGTCTTCTGCTGTTTTCGTGTCAGTTCCCTCTTTGCGTGCGTTTTGGCCATGTCTGTAACTAAATGACATAAGCGTAAAGTTGTCAAGGTTCAACTTAAATCTTATAATCTAGACCCGTATGCCTAGAAAAACTATTAAAGCAATTGTTTTCACGGCACTGTTTGCCGCCCTCAGCGCTGCATGCGCATTCATTTCCATTCCCATTCCGGGAACCCCCATTCCCATAGTCCTTCAGAACATGATGGTCGTCCTCAGCGGAATGCTCATAGGTCCCATCCTCGGAACAGCATCCACACTGCTGTTCATAATCGCCGGCATTCTAGGCCTTCCTGTCTTCAGCGGCGGTACAGGCGGCTTTGCCAAGATCATGGGCCCGACAGGCGGCTTTATCATCGGCTATGCAATTGCTTCTCTTGTTGCAGGCCTGATCCTCGGACGACCGAGGCTCGACGGAAAGAAGCATATCGCAAGAATAATCATCGCTGCGCTCTGCGGCTTTGTTGTCATGTACATCCCGGGTGTTATGCATTTCATGCACAGCCTTGAAAAGACCTTCTCCGAAACCATGGCACTCTGTGTCATTCCCTACATCCCGGGAGACCTAATCAAGATGGTGCTCTGCATCCTGATTTCAATACCGCTCAGACGCACTTCTGCATCCTTCATATTCGAGGACGAGACATGATTGAGGCAAAAGGAATCTCAAAGAGCTTCAGACAGTGGGACGGGAGCGTGTTCACTGCCCTCTCCGATGTTTCCCTCAGAATTGATGACGGTCAGCTTGCAATCATTGCGGGAGAAAACGGCTCGGGCAAGAGCCTGCTGATGAAGATACTCGCCGGACTGGAGAAGCCTTCTTCGGGAACCGTGACATGCACGCAGAGTATCGGCCTGGTATTCCAGGATGCCGATGCCCAGATACTGGCAGATACGGTGATCGAGGACGTGAAGTTTAGCCTCAGGAACCGCAGGGACCTGAATAAGGGAGAAATCCTCGGAAAAGCCAGAGAAGCTCTTTCGGCCGTAGGTCTGGAGGCAAAGGAGAACAGTCCCTCCCACATGCTTTCCGGCGGAGAGAAAAGGCGTCTGGCCATAGCATCGGTCATGGCTCTGGACAGGCGAACCCTGATTTTCGATGAGCCCTACAGCAATCTGGACTACCCCGGAGTCAAGTCGGTCAATGCCGTTATCGAAAAGCTGAAGGCAGATGGATTCACTATCCTGATCCTTACTCACGAGCTGGAGAAATGCCTGGGTCTTGCAGACAGATTCATGGTGCTTAGCAAAGGAAAACTTGTATTCGACGGAAAACCTGAAGAGGCGGTTCAGAAGGACCTCGAAAGCTGGGGTATCAGAAACCCCCGGAACGGCTCCGACGTACAGTCCCTTGTCTGGAGGTAAGATGCAGAGCCTGTTCTCCTACACCAAGGGAAATTCAATAATTCACAGGGCGCCTGCGGGCCTGAAGCTCCTGCTTCTGCTGGCTATTCCCATTACCCTATACCTGACTCCGATTCAGGTATGCCTGACCTTTATCCCTGTTCTTTTCATTGTTGCATTGATATCAAGAATCCAGATAAAACTCTTTCTCCGGGACCTGAGGCCGATTGTCATTTACAGCATAATGATTCTGGCAATCGATGTTCTATCCTATGTAATATCCTCAAAAAACGGTAACATTATCACAAAAATAAGCCTTTTTATGATTCTCAGGCTCCTCTGTGCAATCGAGGCAGTTTCCATCTTCTTCAGGACCACGAGCATCTATGAAACCACCGACTGTCTGCAGAGAATAGAAGGCGTCCTCACATTCGGAAAATCAAAGCTCATCGTATCAAGCATGCTGTCTCTGTTTCTCAGTTTCCTTCCCCAGATTTTCGCCACCTGGAGAGATCTGGAGATTGCCTATAGAGCCCGGGGCGGGAAAAAGGGTCCGGCCAAGATAATCACCCTGTTGCCAAGACTGATTTCATCAAGCATAAAGAAGGCAGATACGACTTTCCTTGCCTTACTCAATAGAAGTCAATATATTCAGTAATGAACCATGAAAAAGATTCGTAAGGAACTTGCAAGCTTCAGAAAGACTCTGTCGGAAGACGACAACAGGCTTTTCCAATCCTACCTGGACAGCTACCGCGAACATCTCGAAATGCCGGGAGGGGAAGAGAAGCTGATCATACGCGATGCGGAGCTTGCCCTCATGTATCTTGTCAAATCCGGCCTTTCGGTCACAGAGGCGTCGGAAAGACTCTCAAGCCACAATCTCGGTGGTTTCTATGCCCATGAGGCCCTGTCCTGGTATCCGCTTGACGATGCCGCCAAGATCTATCCGATTTCAATGAAGTTCGGCAAGATGCCGATGTTCAGGCTCAGCTGCTATCTCAATGAGGATGTAGTACCGGAAATCCTGCAGATTGCTTTGGACTTCACCATCAAGAGATTCCCCAGCTTTGCCACGATTGTCAGACGAGGCTTTTTCTGGCACTATCTGGATTCCATCAAGCGAAGGTTCCATATCTCGGAAGATATCGGAGTCCCCTGTCAGCCCATCAAGATCAACTCAGTCGGATCGCAGTCCTTCAAGGTCCTGTACCATGCAAACCGTATAAGCATGGAGTTTTTCCATGTACTTACCGACGGAAGCGGCGGAATGGTTTTCCTCAAGAGTCTTGTCGCCGAGTACCTCAGGATAATGGGAGTTCCGAAATCCACCGGACGAGGGGTTCTGGACCCGAATTCCGCAATCCAGCACCTTGAAACCACCAATGACTTTCAGCGGCTCTGCCCACACACGAAGAAAAGCGGAGGCTTCTCCGGACCTGCCGCAGTCCAGATGGGCGGCAGGATAGCCCGCAAATCCCCGTGCAAGGTCGTCCAGCTTGTCTATGATACCCAGGATGTCCTTTCATGCGCCCATGGTTTCGGAGTATCGGTTACTTCGCTAGTTCTGGCACTGATGTTCCACGCCCAGATGAATGCAACCGAGCTTTTCAACGGGAAGATTCAGATCCAGGTACCGGTGAACATGCGTAAGTTCTTCCCGCAGTCCACGACACTGAGAAACTTCTCCATGTACTGCAGTATCGATCTTGGCCCGGATGAGATTACGGACATCAGAACTACCGCTTCACTGGTATCCGAGCAGCTTGCAAAGAAAGCCACTTTCGAGGAAATGTCCGTGATGATGACCACTGCCAGACGGCTTGTAAGGTCGCTTAGGTTCATTCCTCTTGCAATCAAATCACCGGTAGCCAAGATAGTGTACGGCTTTCTGGGAGACAGCCGTTTCTCCAACACGCTTTCAAACCTGGGTCGGATTGAGGTTCCCGATGAGATGGCTCCCTACATCAGGGGATTCGATTTCGTGCTCGGAACCTGCGTGGTAAGTCGTGCATCGTGCTCCATGTGTTCATTCGGGGACAAGACAGTCCTCTCGGTTTCCAAGAACACCAAGGATCCTTCTTTCGAGGAGAGCCTGATGACCCTCTCGGAGCAGCTCGGGCTTCGCCCGTCAGTAACGGAGACACCGCTTTATGGATGATATGAATATTTCCTATTCGAAAAGAAAGAAAAGCAGCTCATTCATGTTCCATCTGAGGCAGATCCTCAAGTGGGTCTTCATCCTCGGCTTCATAGTCTGTCCGATAGTCAACTACTACGTCGGAGGACCCGCCTGGAGCGTGATTGTCCTGGCATCGATAATCTTTCTGTGGACAACCCTTCTCTCCCCGAGCGTTCTGGAGATAACCTCGATCGGACTGGTGTTCAGGACAGGATCCTTTGCCATCATCCTGACAACACTGATCGGACTGCTGATTTCTCCGGGCTGGTTGGGATTCGTTCTTCCGATAATCGGATTCGGAATCCTCGCACTATCGGGGATCCTGTTCTTCAGCAACCTGTACAAGCACAGGAACAACATCATGCCGCTGATCTGGGAGATACTGATTGCGCTGGTAGCCTTCCTGGTGCTCTTCTTCAAATTCGACAAGCTCAATTGGCCGACCATAACGATGGGAAGTCTGGCTGCCATAATGGCAATCACCGGCCTGATAGCCTTCCATAAGGAAATCTGGCGCGAACTCAGAAAGCGATTCCACACCAAGTGAGGACAGAATGGATACAGTAAAAGTCATTTGCTGCGATATTGACGGAACACTGGTAAGGGACGACAAGTCCCTGAGCGAGGAGAATATCAGATGGATACACAAGGCTGTCCATGAGGCAGGCGTCCACTTCATCCTTGTTTCGGGACGAATGGTAAACGGAGTGCGTCCGTTCTATGAGAGGATGGGAATAACAGGCCCCGTTTCCTGCTATAACGGAGGAATGCTGGTCGACGAGGACGGAAGCATAGTCGATGACAACCACCGAATGCCGCACGACATCGCCCTCTCCCTCTGCGATGTGAAGGACATGTTCCCGGATGTGAGCGCCATCATCTTCGACGGCATGAAATGGTTCCTGGAGACCAAGGACTGCTATGCCTACAAACCCAAGCTCAAGATCTATGAATCTGACTGTACCGTCGGTGATTTCAGGCAGCTTCTGAAGACCTTCGACACCAACAAATACCTCTTCATGTCACCGGTCAAAGGCAGACTTGAGGAGGTAAGGGCCCAAATCGAAAAGACCATCGATACAAGCAGAATCTCCTTCTACAGAAACGCCGATTTCATGGAAATCATGGCCAGCGGCTATGACAAGGGAACCGCAATCGATGCCCTATCAGCTTATTATACCGTAGAAAAGTCCAACATTATGGCAATCGGAGACGATTATAATGATATTCCCATGCTGCAAGAGGCAGGCATCTCGGTAGCCGTCGAAAACGCCGTCCCGGAGGCCAAGGCAGTTGCAAGATACATTACAGACACCAACAACAATGACGGTGTTGCCAAGATAATCAAGAAGCTCGTCTTCCATGAATAACTGACTTTTAAACCGCGTCAGATACACTATTTGCAAGCTGCAACTTGAGAAATTCGGGTATTTTGTTTTGAGTTTTTCGAGTATTTTGTTTTGAGTTTTTCGGGTAATTCTCAGTTCTTGAAGCTATGCACAGGAGCAGGAATACGACCTCCGCGAGCAATGAAAGCTTCGCAGGAGTACTCGTTGACCTTCATGATCGGGGCACTTCCCAGAAGGCCTCCGAACTCTGCCATGTCCCCTACATCCTTGCCCTCTACGGGAATGATTCTGACAGCTGTTGTCTTCTGGTTGATCATGCCGATTGCCATCTCATCGGCAATTATTCCCGAGATGGTCGAGGCCGGGGTCTTTCCCGGAATTGCAATCATATCCAGACCGACGGAGCACACGCATGTCATTGCCTCAAGCTTCTCGATCGTAAGGCATCCGCAGGCAGCGGAGCTTATCATGCCATGGTCCTCAGATACCGGGATGAAGGCACCCGAAAGTCCTCCGACATAGCTTGATGCCATGATGCCGCCCTTCTTGACAGCATCGTTCAGAAGCGCAAGCGCAGCGGTTGTTCCGGGAGCTCCGACCTTGTCCAGACCCATGGACTCCAGTATCTCGGCAATCGAATCGCCTACGGCAGGAGTCGGTGCAAGAGAGAGGTCCACTATGCCGTAGGGAACGCCGAGCCTTCGGGATGCTTCCTGGGCAACCAGCTGTCCCAGCCTTGTGACCTTAAATGCCGTTTTCTTGATGGTATCGCAGAGCTCTCCGAAGGGTTTGCCCTTCACGCTCTGGATTGCATGGTTGATGACTCCTGGGCCGGAGACACCGACGTTGATAACGTTGTCTGTCTCGGTGACACCGTGGAAGGCACCTGCCATGAACGGGTTGTCGTCAGGGGCATTGCAGAAGACAACAAGCTTTGCGCAGCCCAGAGAATCCTTGTCTGCAGTTTTCTTGGCCGTCTCCTTGATGATCTGGCCCATGAGCTTGACCGCATCCATATTGATGCCGGTCTTGGTTGATCCGAGGTTCACGGAAGAGCATACGCAGTCAGTGCATGCCAGCGCCTCGGGAATGGACTTTATCAGAAGCTCCTCGGAAGCAGTCATGCCCTTTGCAGGCAGAGCTGAGAAACCTCCGATGAAATTGACCCCTACTTCCTTGGCAGCCTTATCCAGGGTCTTTGCGATCTGAACGAAGTCTGAAGTGCTTTTACAAGCAGAAGCCCCAACCAAAGCAATAGGAGTAACCGAGATTCTCTTGTTGACAATCGGAATCGCATACTCACGCTCAATCTCATGGCCGATGGCAACGAGATTCTTTGCAGTAGTCGTTATGCGTCTGTGGATATTCCTGCAGAGCGAGGAAACATCATCGCTGATGCAATCCAGAAGGGAGATTCCCAACGTGATTGTCCTCACGTCCAGATTCTCCTTCTCTATCATCTGGTTGGTTTCAATGACTTCATTGATGTTTATCATGCTTCACTTATGCAGAGTTATGCTTATTTTGTCAATTTTATTCAGAAAGATTTTTTTTATTCGAAGGGATAGACAAGATTCATCTGGCGTCTGCACTCATCCAGGATGCGCATGCAGTCCAGCGTGGCCTGCGGCGGGATGAATGCGCTTTCGGTCCTTCCCTGCAGGATTTCATCGGCAACGCTGTCGAATTCCTTGAGATAGCTTCTCTGGCCCTTGAAGATATCCACCCCGCTTGTGGTCTTGGCCACGGCGCTTTCTCCATAGTGATAACCGGGGTTTGCGAGAAAGCCGTTCTCGCCTTCGATGATCATTGCCTCACCCTTGGTATCCACTATGGAAACATCCATTTTGACTTCAAAACCGTCATAGCCCAGCACGATATGCTCGCCGTAGTCTATTCCGTTTTTGATGTCCCCATTGCAGGAAATACTTAAAGGAAATCCAAATAATCTGTAAGCATAAGTTATCGGATAGATTCCGATATCCAACAGGGCACCGCCTCCGAGAAGCGGATCCGAAACCCTTGGGGCATAGCCGATGCTGTAGGCGCAGTAGCTCATATAGACTTCACGGATCCGGCCCAGTTTGCCCGACTGAACGAAGGCCCTGACCTGAATGGGAACATCGGCAAACCATGTCCACATAGCCTCGGCAAGATACAGGCCCTTGCTCTTTGCAAGAATCTGAAGCCTCTCCGTATCTGAGGCATTCATCGTGAAGGGTTTCTCCAGGAGAACATGCTTTCCGAGTTCAAGCGCCTGCCGGCAGACCTCATAATGGCTCTCGTTGGTGACATTGATGTAGACGGCATCGACATCGCTTCTATCTATGGCATCTTCGATTGATGTGGCGGGATAGGCATTATAGGGCTCGCAATAGGCGCAGAGCTTTTCTCTGTTACGGCTGTATGCCGTGGCAATTACATGCCGCTCCGCCGATGCCGTGATTTCCCTTGCAACCTTCTTGGCAAGAGTGCCGGTTCCGATGAAAGCCCACCTGAAAGCCCTATCCATCACTTCCCCCCTTTCTTCTCCTCGAATTCCTTTTCGATGTCCCTTGCGATTTCGTCCATGCGTTTTCTGTGTTTGAATATGAGTTTCTTTCCGATCATGTAGTTGGAAAGCCCTACTATCAGAGCTGCTATGGCCTTCATGGTTACCGGCCACCAGTGCAGAAGGTCAACCGTCACATACATGTAAAGAACGTTGAAGATACCGGTAATGGCCCTGAATCCGAAGAAGTAGATGAATTCCTTTGCCAGAATCACCGGTCTCCAGTCCTTGGACTTATAGACAAGGATCTTGTTCGTGAAGAACGCATAGATCACGGTGACCATCCATGCAAAGAGCGTAGCCATGACGTTCTCTATGCCTAGGCGTTTGTAGAAGAGCCAATAGAGGAAGGTCTCCAGCAAAGTTGCCGTGAAACCGTAGATGTTGTAATAGATGAAGGTCTTGTGCCTTTCCCAGAATTCCTTAACAGACATATCCTTTACTAAAACTGATTATATCAGAAATGGTTACATATTGACTACAAGAGCAGGATAAATAGAATTTAGCTGAGGGTCACATGAATAGAAGAAACCATTTCATACTGTTTGCAGCCGTACTCGCAGTCATTGTCCTAGGAGTATTGGTTCTTCATCTCCCGACCTTCATCCCTCTTCTGATCTGTTCGCTCATGGTTTCCTTCTACTGCATATTCATCCAGGGAAAGCCTTGGAAGGAAGTGCTGGGAACGACGCTGAAGGCAGGAGTGAAATCGCCTTGGCCTCTTCTGCTTGCAATCGGAGCGCTGATTGCATCTTGGGTAACATGCGGAGCAGTACCGTTTCTGGTAATCAGCGGACTGAAGCTAATATCACCCGGATTCTTCCTTCCCTCCGTACTGATCATCTGCTCGGCCATGTCAGCTCTGACCGGGTCTTCCTGGCTGACCTGCGGAACACTCGGAATTGCGTTTCTCGGAATGTCCGTCAGTCTGGGCATTCCGGTTGGAATGACCGTGGGAGCAGTTCTTTGCGGAGCCTTCTTCGGAGACAAGTTCTCAAGGCTCTCCGACTTTGCCGTTTCCACGACTGCGATTGCTCAGGCCGACTTTTCCAAACATGTTCGTCTGATGCTTCAGTCGGAAATCCCATCATTGATAGTCTCGCTAATAATCTTCTATTTCATCGGTCGTTCATACTCGGTTTCCACCATAGACAACAGCAGCATCCGAACTACAATTGATATACTCAATAGTGCATATAACTTAAACTTTTTGACACTTATTCCGCTGTTTGTGCTATTGTTAGCACTTCTCTTCAAGCTTCCCGGCATTGCTCCCGTAATGCTCAGCACCGCCAGTGCAGTCATCGTCACGCTCACTGTCCAAAGGGCAGATTTCTGGCCTTCGGTCCTTGCGCTGATCGATGGAGTACATCTTCAGAGCGGAGATGAAATTGTAGACTCCATATGCAACCGCGGTGGAATAGAGAGCATGATCCGCAATGCCCTGATGGTTTTCTTTGCCTTCACCATGGGTACTGCCCTCAAGCTCTCTGGTGTGATGGAAAGCATTGCCGATCCTATAAGGCGTCTTGTAAAAGGAAGATTAAGCCTGGTCTTTGCAACATTCGTACTCAGCGCAGCCATGGCCTTTGTAACGGGCTCGGGAACCATCGGTGTGATAGTTTCATATAATGTCCTTTCATCGTTCTATGACAGCTTCGGCCTCGATCATGCATTATTCTCCCGCACGATCTGTGATATGATTACGCTGCAGCAGCCGACCGTCATATGGGGAAGCTCAGGTGCCTTCGTCGCCCAGTGCTTCGGCCTTTCGGCGGCAGCATATGGCCCCTACTATTTCATGGGCTTCCTGCTTCCCGTCTTCGGCCTGCTGGCTGTGGTGCTGTATTCCGGAGGAAAGAAGAAATGAAGAACATAAACGTGGTTGCCGCAGTAATCAGAGACGGAAGCAGGATATTCGCAACCCAGAAAGGCTATGGCCCCTATGAAGGCTGGTGGGAATTCCCCGGCGGAAAGATAGAGCAAGGCGAGACTCCTCAGCAGGCCCTACGCAGGGAGATTCTGGAGGAGCTGGATACGCAAATACAAGTCGGTCAGCTCATCGACCATGTGAGTTATACCTACCCCGAGTTCCATCTGGAGATGGACTGTTTCTGGTGCACGGTAACAAAGGGAGACCTCAGGTTAAAGGAAGCGGAAGATGCCCGTTGGCTTACAAAGGAGGACCTTTTCAGCGTGAAGTGGCTGCCTGCCGACCTTGTTGTATTAGAGAAAATCAGAGAATTGCTACAGATCCAGTCCCAAGATAGCGTCTGAATAAAGGAACTGTTTGAGATTCCCGTTGTTCCCGGTATCGTACATTTCTTTCAGAAGAGTATTGAATTGTGGAATACCTTTCTCATTGATTGTCATGAAACCACACCCGCTGGAAACAAGAAGCTTGTTGGCCGCAACAAGGGCGGTCCGCTTGTTTCCGTCCCAGAACAGCTGATTGTATGTGATGTAGCAGAACAGATCCAAAGCCCTTGCAGTCGGAGTATCATAGGAAAAGAGTATCCCTCTGATTTCGGATTCCACCTTCTCCCTCACCGGGACAGGAGGTTTATACTCAGTACCGGAAATCCCGACTCCGCCAAATCGAAGGACTCCCCACTCAAGAGACTCGTTCCTGGCAATGAATGAATTCAGCTTGCAGACATAGTCAAGATCCAATCTTTCATCAACAGTCCCGAGAAGGTATTTCCAGGCATCCCTCATGTTCAGTATGGCGGTGATATCATCCAAGCTGACATTCGGGATGTTGATACCTTCAAGAATCGTCTTTGTCTGAGGAAATGTGACGTTCCTGTTTTCCATCCTCATCCCACAATAGACATTTTCATCCCAAAGCTTTTTGGCAAGAAACAGACTCTGCGCCTTAGTAAGCGAATACTTGTCGGCAAAGCCTGTCCCGCTTTCAGCTACCAGCAGATTCTCAACCGTAGTTCCGATGGCTTTCGAAAGACTGTAGACAGTTTCCGCGCTGCATTTAGCAAGAGTCTTCTTCCCGTTTACCAGTTCGCTGACCGTCGAATAGGGAAGATTAGCTTCCTTGGACAATGAAGAAATGCTAATTCCCCTTTCCGAAATATAATCCTTGAGTCTCATATTGATCATGTTAACCGAATTCAGTTACAAAAAGCAATACCCTAACTGAATTCAGACACAGTTTACTTGACCCAGTTCGGGAAGCTGTACTCTCCGCGGTAGTTGGAACCGTTGTACTCAGGATACTTGAAAGGTCTGTACTCCCCTCTCGGGTCTTTCTCCGCCTCTCCGTCCTGCGTATAGATGTAAAGGCTATGCCTGTCCCAGACAACGATCTCGTCTCTCGAATCCCCGGTCAGATTTATGACTTCCGTGCACATCTCGGGATGTCCGTCATCTGGAAGAACCAGGACATGATGTCCCTGTCCGTCGAAAGCTCCTTCATGCGGGCTCATCCAGATAAGCTCCTTGCCGTTGCCGTCCCAGTTCAGCGGGGCTATGACATTGCCGTTTGAGAGCATCTCGCGGTGCCAGATCTCGTTGCCGTTGCAGTCATGGAGATAGACGATACCGTTGTTTCCCCAGTAGGTGGTGGTTGCAATCTCAAAACCGGTACGCTCGGGGCAGTAGTTGGCGCAGCTGATTCTCTGGCCATGGCCGTTGATGTCCCTGTGGATTATCTCCCCGTCCTTGGAGACGATCATGAAGCCTTCCCAACCGGAAACGATGGCCAACCTCTCGTCCTGATCCGGAGAGAATCTGCCGACGATGATCTCATCGGTATGGTCGGTATCGATCGGCAAGGACCACATGAGCTTTCCGTTGCTGTCAACCATGTTGTAGCAGGAGAAGATCTCGTCCTTTCCGTCCCCGTTGTAATCATAGGAGTACGGGAAGTGTCCGGTATTGTACTTGGAGAACTCCCACTTGAGGTTCAGGTCCCTGTCATAGATCCAGTAGCGCGAGTAGCGGTCCTTGATCAAGATCTCCTCGGGCCTTGCGTTACCCGAGACATTGACAATCCTGATGGCGTCCACATTCAGGCGGTTGAATGCATACATCCCGAATTCCAGTCCGGTGACCGTCTCCGGAGCAGCCTCATTCAAGGGTGTGGGGATGCTCTTCTTCACTTCGCCTGTCCTGCCGTCCAGAATCATCAGCCTGAAATTCCAGGAAGTAATCACTTCATCTATTCCGTCGCCGTCTATGTCGTAGATCTGGAACGGAAGATCGGTCGTGAGCTTCTCGATCTCAGGGCTGTCACACGGCTCTCCGATCTGCCAGAGGACCTTGCCTGTATCTACGCTGACGGCTGTCATGCATGAGATGACCGGATAGCGGTCCTTATAGACTTTCCTCTGATTCTGGCACATTACGAAGAACCATTCATCTGTTCCCGTCAGGTGCCCGAATCTGATCTGTCTTGCAGCACCGAAGTCCTTAAGGTCAATCAATCTCCAAAGTTTTGCAGGTTTATGAGATTTTGAAGCTATTGTTTCTGCTTTTTCCCAATCAGACTTCTTGGATGAATAAGCCTTGAACTGAGCATCTGTCATCTCTACGCAGACATCCCTGTATCGGGTGGGCCTGCATGCGCAGAGGGCAATGCAGCCTTCGCCGTAGGTGTTGTCGGAATACTCGATAACTACCTTGCCGTTGACAGAACATCTGATTGAGCTGCCATTCAGGCTTACGCTCAGGATGTTGTACTCGTCGGGACTCCAGACTGCATCAGCATGTGCCAGGACGGTTCTCTCCGTCTTGATTACCTTGTGAAGTTCAACTCCTCCGGGTACCAGGAAGAAGCCGTAGTGCATCATGCTGGTCTGATATCTGAAGAGGATTCCGTTGAAGTGATCGTCTATCATGGCCCTGACCTTAACGCTTACGGTATAGTCCTCCCACATGACATCTCCGGCTCTTAGACACGGAATGGCCTTTCTGGGTGCAGGCTCGGTGATGCGCATCTGCTCCATGCAGTGTCCGCCGTCCATGTCGGCATTTGAAATCAGCCACGTGGGACCGCGGAATGACCAGTCGGCTATCGGATCGAACCACTGACCGCAGTAGCCGGGATTGGGGTAATAATGATATTCCCCCATGGCGCTGTGTTCTGCGTCATAGGGGAACGGACCTAACTCAAACGATTTGAAATCCTCTTCCAGTACTCTCATAATCTTACCAGTGAATCAGAGTATCCACATTGACCGGCATGCCGGAGGCAATCGACTTGTTGCCGGCAATTCCGACAAGAATGGACTTCACGCCGTCATGGAAATCAGCTGCTCTGTGGAACTCGTCATAAGGCGGGTTGTCAAGGAAAATATCATCAAGCAGAACGGGGTCTCCGCCGCCGTGGCCGCCCTCTCCGGTCTTGACCGGAACATCGTACGGATCATCGAACATCGGATAGACGCGGATTGAGCTGTATTTGAGGGCACCCTCATCCTTCTTGTCTCCGCCTGCATTGATGTACGGGCGCTCGACCGAATGGTACTCGAGTCTTCCCTTGGTTCCGTTGATCTGGACATTGAAGCCTTCCCACGGCATGTAGGATGTCAGCGAGTAGGACATCTGCACCCCGTTCTTGTAACGCACGACCAGATTCATTGTATCCTCGATGCTTATGTCATCGGAGAATACGCTGCGATCCCGGATGTAGCCGCTGTCCTCTTCGGCATCAAGGTAGAGTGCCTTGAGCGTCGGATTGGACTCCAGGTCGATTGCAAACGGATCGTCCTTGGCTTCCTGGCTGCCGTGGCAGCGGTAGTAGAACTTCTCCACCCCCCTCTTTTCAGCTGCTGCGCGGCCGTAGAACTGCAGGGATCCGAAGCCGAACACTGTCTCGGGCTCTGCACCCAGCCAGAAGTTCACCAGATCGAAGTGGTGTGTTGCCTTATGGACGAGAAGTCCGCCGCTGTTGTACTTGTTGCGATGCCAGCGTCTGTAGTAGTCGGCACCGTGCTCAGTATTCAGGAGCCACTCGAAATGGACCGATGTCGGCGTTCCGATTGCTCCGTCACGGATCAGTTCTCTGACCTTCGTGTGGTAGGGGGCATATCTGTAGTTGAATGTGACGCGGATATGGCGTCCGGTCTTCTTCTGGGTATCGATGATTCTCTGAGCCTTGCGCTCGTCGATGGTCAGAGGCTTCTCCGTGATGACGTCACAACCTGCTTCCATTGCACGGCAGATGTAATCGTCGTGTGTGCGGTCTACTGAAGTCACGATCACGATATCAGGCTTGGTCTCGCTGATCATCTTCTCGAATTCGTGGGGAAGATAAGTGGGAACCTTTGCTGCGCCGAGTTCCTCAAGACGTCCGTTGGCATAGTTCATTCTGGTCTGGCTCTGATCGCAGAAGCCCACCATCTCTGCTATGTCATGATATTTCGAGGCTACGGCCTCATAGTACATGCGGGCTCTTCCGCCCGTTCCGACCTGTGCATATCTCTTCTTAGACATACTGCCCTCCTGAATTATATGATACCGAGATGTGTTTCTATGTATAAGAGCCGTTTCAAGCTACTATTTGGACAATTACGTTATCGGTGCGGGATTGAACACGATGAAGTCGTTGTAGATGCCGTACTTCTCAGCTGCGGTCTTCTCTCCGCTGACTACATCGAGCATGTGGTTGTAAAGTTCATGGCCCATCTGGGGTATGGTCTTCTCTCCCGTCACGACATAGCCGGCATCCAGATCGAACAGATCGGGCCACTGGGCCTTCATCGAATGCTGGGTGCAGATCTTGTATACCGGAATCTCCTGAAGCCCGTAAGGCGTACCGCGACCCGTGCTGAACAGCTGCAGGACAATTCCGGAAGCAAGCTGGCTGGGTCCGCACACTATGTCCGAAGCCGGTGTGGCGGCAAAGACCATTCCGCTGCAGGTGGGAAGCTCACCGGGACCGATGACTTCCGTAATCGGCGAATGGCCGCTCTTGGCAATCGAACCCATGGCCTTCTCGACTATGTTGCTCAGCCCGCCCTTCTTGTTTCCCGGAGACGGATTGGCGCTTCTGTCGACGTGGCTTCTTGCAAGGTAATCGTCATACCATGATATTTCTTTCTTGAGTTTCTCAACGGTCTTCTCGTCCTGACAGCGGTCTGCGAGAATATGGATTCCGTCACGGACCTCGGTTACCTCCGAGAACATAACGGTAGCCCCAAGAGCAGCAAACATGTCAAAAGCATAACCTATTGTCGGGTTTGCGGACACTCCGCTGAATGCATCCGAACCTCCGCACTGTGCTCCTAGACGGAGTTTGGAAACAGGAAGTTCAACTCTTTTTCTTCTGTTGAGGATCTCGAGCTTGCGTCTGGCGGCATTGCAGATGGCATCTATCATGCCGTTGTAGCCCTGGCATTCCTGGAGGATGATGACGTTCTCCGGAGTATTCTCCTCGGGTGTGAGGATCATATCCATCGTGAGTTTCTCGCAGCCCAGTCCCACGGCCAGGATCTGTCCGCCGAAATTGGGATGATGTGCGATGTTCCTCACACTGCGGATGGGAATCTCGGCATTGTCCGCCTTGATAGCAACTCCGCATCCATAGGGATGCACCACTGCCGCGACTCCGTCGACATTGGGGTAATCCGGAAGGATTTCGCGCCTTATCGTGTCGACGGCATTGCGTACTACACCTGCCACGCACTGGACCGATGTCACGACTCCCAGGATGTTCCTGCTGCCTGCAGGAAGATCGGGACCGTTGTCATAGCCCATCCATGTCCTGCGCTCGGGAAGGTCGGTCAGAACAGTTCCCTGTCTGCCCGCCTCGAGTTCGCTCACGGCAGGAGATGAGGGAAGTTCGATGTTGAACTCGTTTATCCAGCCGCCTGCCTCGATATCCTCAAGGGCATAGCCGAGGGTTACGCCGTAGCGGATTACGGCCTCTCCCTTGCTGATTCTGCGCAGAGCGACTTTGTGCCCCTGGGGAATATCCGCAAGGGCACAAACTCCGAAGCCTTCGATAGGCTCGCCTTTAGTGGTGGGAGCAATCACAACGGCAACGTTGTCACGCTCGGAGATCTTTACAGCTTTCATCTTCTCACTTCTCGATGGTCACGTTTGAGACCTTTTCATAGAACTTGGCAATTGCACTGTGGTCATCCTTGCCGCAGCCGTCGGCCTTGAGGGCCTGCATCATTTCCATGACCTGGCCTGTAAGGGGCACATAGCCGTTGATTGCATGGGCGGCATTGAGTGCATTGGTGAGGTCCTTGATATGCAGCTCGATCCTGAAACCGGGCTTGAAGTTCCTTGAAAGGACCATCGGAGCCTTAGCATCCAGAACCGTCGAACCTGCAAGACCGCCTCTGATGGCCTGATAGATCAGCGACGGGTCTGAGCCCATCTTCTTGGAGAATGCCAGAGCCTCGCTCATTGCGGCGATGTTGCATGCAACTACGATCTGGTTGGCAAGCTTGGCTACGTTTCCTGCTCCAAGGTCACCGCAG
>JAFUXI010000064.1 GCA_017470995.1 Spirochaetales bacterium | reverse complement strand
TCGAGACCATCAGCGGCAATGAAAAGCGGTTCAGACAGATGATCACCCACCGCTTCGACTTCGAGCATGGTCAGGAAGCCTTCGATATGCTCAAGGCCGGAAAAGCCTTCAAGATCCTTATCGGAGCAGATATCAACGGAGGGCAAGAAGCATGAAAGCCCTGTTTCTGTCAAAGCCGGGCTTCCACCTTTTGGGAAACCCGGACCCGAACATAAACAATCTCATAGGCATACTCAAGGGTTTTTCCATAGTATATACCTCTGCTGAACTCTATGATGAATGCGTCAAATTCGGAATCAAGGCCTTCAGACTGGATCTCCCTGACAAGGAAGACGACAACAATATCAATGAATATGTCAGCAACATCAACCATATGGTCTCCTTCGCAGTTGACAACATAGTCGATGTCTATGTCACGGCAGGCGGAGACGGAACCGTAAGTTATGTCGCCTCCTCCACCATCCTCAACAACCGCAACCGTACCTTCCGCCCTCTCTTCATCGGATTCCCTGCAGGCACAGCCAACGCAGGACCCATAGTCAGGCAGCTGGGCACTCCCAACATCTCGCAACTCAAAATGATCAAGATTGACGGAATCGAGGTTCTGGATGGGGATCAACCCATCGGTTACGGTTTCAACGATGTGATAGTGGGCAACAGTTTCCTCGGCACGGCAAACGGGGAGCTGAAGAACTTCGATGCAGTCGCCATGGCCCAGAGAGGTGAAATCAAGTCCATTACCCCCGGAACAGACATCGCCTCCGGCTCCTTTGCAGCAAGTCTCAACGGCGAAGATCTCAGAATCGATTCGGGTGTAAAGCAGATCTGCGTATCGACCCTTCAGTTCGACAAATACAACAAACGCGCTGTCTTCGGAGGAATCCTGAATGCCGAGGGCTTCGAACACCCTGCGGCAGCGGCCTTCATAGACAGAATTATAGTAGACAGCTCCCCTTCCTCATGGAACTACAGGGGAGCAGTCAGGACAACCCATGTATGCTTCAACGAACAGGACACTCTGAAAGTCTCGGGCTTCGGTAATGATGCACACATTATCATCGACGGCAACCCATTCATCAGAAAGACCGATGAACTGACCTTCCGGGTCGTTCCATGGGTCTGCACCGCCCTTTGGGATATGGGGAAAAAGTGAGGTAGCAATGAAATCGGCTGCAAAGGAAATAAGACCAAGCATACACAGGCTGAGGATCTTCGGACGCGTCTACGAGCGGGAACAGGTCATTGCTGCTGCAGTGCTCATGACACCGGTACTCGTAGCGGTGTTCATGCTCTTCATCCTGCCCGTTGTCCAGGTCGTGTACTACAGCTTCACGAACATGACCACCAGCAAGCGCGGAACCTTCGTCGGGATTGAGAACTTCAAGTACCTGATCGGGGATACCAAGTTCTTCAGGGCAATCGGAAACACCGTGCTGTTCGCAGTCATGAAGCTCATCTTCGACACAGGACTTGCACTGATCATCGCCCTGATGCTGGACAGTCACATTCCGCTTCGGAAGTTCCTCAGAAGCACCTACTTCGCCCCTGTCGTCGTACCGGTAGTTGCTTCGTCTCTGATCTGGATCTGGTTCTTCGACCCGGATGTCGGTCCGCTGAACATGATACTGGAGAAACTGGGACTGGAGCCCCTGCTCTGGCTGAACGACAAGAGCACTGCCCTGGTATCGATCCTGATGTTCTCCGTCTGGAAAGGCATCGGCTACAACGTCATGCTCTTTCTGACAGGACTGCAGAACATCCCCGATTCCTATATCGAGGCCTCCAAGGTCGACGGAGCCTCCTGGTGGCAGAGCCTCATCAAGATCAAGCTGCCTCTTCTCAGACCGATTACCAACTTCATAGTGATGATAGGAATCATCAACACGTTCAAGGTCTTCGCGGAAATAGACGTCATGACCCCGACAGGCGGTCCCGGCTACTCCACGGCCATGATCGTCACCTACATCTACGAACAGGCCTTCACCAGAGGAAAGATGGGCCGTGCCTGCGCAGCTTCCATCATCCTCTTTGTCATCATCTTCATCCTGACTCAGATCCAGAGCAAGATGAACGCCTCCAAGACAGTTGATTACGATTGAGGAGGCTGACATGGCTAAGAAAAAATACAATTATCTTATCTTCGCTATTCTCATAATCGGCGCGGTAATCATGATCTTCCCGTTCGTATGGATGCTGATGAGCTCCCTTAAGACCACCAAGGACATCTACACCTACCCGCCCAAGTGGCTGCCTTCAACCTTCAACTGGAAGAACTACACCGCGGTCTTCAAGATGATTCCGTTCGGAAGGTACTATCTCAACAGCATCTACACGTCCGTGATGCAGACCTTCATCCAGATAGCCCTCTCCATCTTCGGAGCCTACGCAATCGTGTTCCTGGATTTCCCCGGACGCAAATACCTGATAACCCTGATCCGAAGCACCATGTTCGTACCGATGGTCGTCACGCTGATACCGATGTACCTGATCATGAACGGCCTGCAGGACACCTATGCGGGAATAATCCTGCCGCAGGTATTCTCGGCCTTCACGATCTTCCTGATCACGTCGTTCTTCGATTCCATTCCGAGGGACCTCTGCGATTCTGCCAAACTTGACGGCTGCGGTTACTTCAGGATCCTGTTCAACGTGGTCATCCCCAACGGCAAGAGCGCCATCTCCACGGCAGCCATGTTCGCCTTCCTCGGACACTGGAAGAGCTATACATGGCCCCTGATCATCACAAACAAGGAACAGTACAGGACACTTCCCATCGGTATGAAATATCTGGTGGCCGAGTCCTCCAAGGAGTATCAGGTCATGATGGCGGCATCGGTGATGGCCATCATGCCCGTTCTGATCCTCTTTGTCCTATTCGAGAAACAGCTGGTGAAATCCATTACCCTCACCGGCATGAAGTCATAAACACACCAAGGGAGGAAAACATAATGAAGAAATTACTTATCGTACTTTTGGCCCTGATGATCTGTCTGGTCTCATGTTCCAAGGGATCAGAGACCCAGACCACTGCACAGGCTCCGGCCACGACTACACAGTCTGCACCCGCCCCGGCCACACAGTCCCAGATAACGACCAACCAGACATCCGGTATAGGAACAGCGTCCGAGAAACCGGCTGAGCCCGCACCCGCAGCACAGGCCGCACCGGCTGCACCCGCTGAACTGGCTCCGACATCCCTTAAGGTCTGGTATTCGATCAGCGGCACAAACGGCCAGTTCTTCGAGAGCCAGGTCAGAGCCTTCCAGGAGAAGAATCCGCAGATCTCAATCGAGCTGACCTACACCGGAAGCTATGCCGACAGCGCAACCAAGATTTCCGCAGCCAAGCTGGCAGGAAACTCTCCCGATATCGCAATCACCTCCGCATCCCAGCTCTACACCGGAGAGGACGGCAACTTCCAGATCGAGACCGATATCCTTGATCCTGAGTTCAACGTCAGCGATGTAAGACCCGGAATCCTCGATTACGCCAACTACAGAGGTCACGTCGCTGCAGTTCCGTTCAGCATCTCCACTCAGGTCATCTACTACAACAAGGACCTTGCGGCAAAGGCAGGCTATGACCTCGAGGCAAACCCGCCCAAGACATGGGATGAGTTTTTGGAAGTTGCCAAGGCAATCCAGGCCGCATGTCCCAAGGGAACCTACGGATTCGATACTTCCGATGCCAAGTGGCTGGTCAAGAGCATGCTCTACCAGAACGGCAACGACATAGTCAGCCTCGCAGCTGACGGCACCATCACCCCGCTCTTCGATCAGGAAAGCGGAATCGAGGTCGCACGCTTCTGGGCAAAGATGGTCGAAGAAAAGATCATGGCCAAGAGCCAGCACGACAACGCAGAGAACAAGTTCCTCTCCGGAAAGCTCGTGTTCATCGCAGCCACCAGCAACAGAATCGCCAAGTGGGCAGAGAGCGTACAGTTCAACATCGCCGCCATCGAGATGCCCTATTTCAAGCATCCGAACGTAGCCCTCGGCGGAAGCACTGCAACGATCATGACCACGGATCCGGTCAAGCATGCCGCCTCCTGGGCACTTCTCAAGTACCTGCTGAACACCGAGAACCAGACCGCCTATGCCCTGACCACCGGTTATCTGCCCATCAGGGAAAGCTCCGTCGCACTTCCGGATGTCCAGGCCTACATGGAAAAGAGCGATCTTTATGCAACTGCAATCAAGCAGCTTGACTACAGCGTCGCATATGTCCACTTCGGTGAAATGGGAAGCATGGACACCCAGCTGACCTGGGCACTGGACGACATCGAGAACGGCACAGATCCCAAGAGAGCCTTCCAGGATGCAAAGGAAAGCCTCCTTGCGGATCTTAAATGAGGTGACAGATGAAGAAGACAGCATTCTCAACAGGCGCCTTCTATACCCTCGAGACCGCTGATGCACTGACAAAGATCAGGAAAGCAGGTTTCGAGCATGCCGAGCTCATGCCGCAGTGCCAGGAGGACCTCTCCCCGGTGATGCTCCGAAAGACAGAGCAGATCGGCATCCACATCTCGTCCATCCACTACCCGCTGGTCTATTTCGGAATCCTCTACAACGCCAACCCCGGCATGTTCCGCGAATCCAAGGCCTTCTCCGACAACCTGGCATCCTTTGCCAAGGCAGCCGGGACCGAGTTCGTGGTAATCCACCCCGAGGAGGAGTACAAGGATCGCTTCGTGCAGATTCTGGGCAAGCCCATCAACGACAACATCCGCTACCTCTGTGATGCCCTCTCCCGTGTGGGCGTCACGGTAGCCATGGAGAACTACCCCTCGGGCGTCGGACAGCACCCCGATACCCTGGATGCCTACGTCAAGGCCCTTGCCATCCCCAACATGAAGGTCATGGTCGATACCACCGAGGTCATCGAAGGCGGTGAAGATCCGTACGAATTCATAAGGGACCTCGAGAACGTGCCCTGCCACCTTCACCTGAGTGATTACGACGAGAAGAAGCACATCCCCATCGGCACCGGCCGTGTCGACTGGAAGAAATTGTTCGCACTTCTCAAGCAGCGCAACTTCTCTGGTTACTGGACCCTCGAACCCAGCTACAAGTACTATCTGGACGACCCCGACGGACAACTCAGAAAGGATTATGAGTACATCACGGCTCTTATCTAGGTATTACAGCTTCTTTGCCTGCGGCGATGCCGTGGGCAAAGCAACCGAATTCATGACGCCTCAGGATATTTCAGAACGCTTCGGGCACATCCGAACCATGCCCGACATCTCGAAGAGCATCACCCACGGCGACCTGCCTCAGTATGCCGTCACCGACGACACGGAGCAGAACCTGTGGCTTCTGAGGCGCTATCTCGAGGACCGCGACGTAACCGTTGAGAACACCGTGGACGAGCTTCTGAAGTGGATCGACGGAACCGGCGCCGTAGAGAAGCACTACATCGGACCCAGTAGCCTCAAAGCCCTGCAAGGCATCAAGAACGGCGAGGATCCGAGCATTGCAGGCATCAACGGCACCACCTGCGGAGGCATCATGAGAGTCCCCGCAGCCGTGTTCGCCTCAAGGATTCTGAACAAGGACCTTGACAGATGCATCTGCAATGCCCTGATGTGTACCCACAACAACTCCATAGCACTTGAGAGCGCATTCGCCTATGCCTATGCCCTCTCCTATGCACTTGACAATGCCGGAAACTGCACTACAGATGCTCTTCTGTCAAAGGCCTTGGAAGGCTGCACGAAAGGCATGGCAAAGGCCCCATGGATCAGTGCCGGAGCAACCCTTGAACAGAGGCTTCAGCATATCCGAAGCCTGAACATTGCTTCCTGGAAAGAAGACAGGTTCAAGGCATTTCTCTACGGAGTCCTGGGCACCGGTCTTCCAAGCTACGAGACCTCTTCTTCGGTATTCGCCCTTCTCATCTACACGGATGACCCGGTGCGCACCATGTTCCTTGCATCCGAGCTCGGTGGAGACACCGATACCATCGGTGCCCTTGCCTGCTCGCTTTCCGGCATCCGGAATCTTGAGGCAAGTCTTCCCGAAGACATCGAAAAACCTGTTCTCGAGTACAACAGGATAATGGAGTACCTGAGATGAAACTTGAACGCAATGCCCTGATCTGCCGGAACTGCTTTTTCTTCTGGGCAATACCCTACACCATCTACACCTATTACCTCTCGCTGTTTCTGATGGAACAGGGTCTCGGATCCTCGGACATTGCGACTCTGATGACCGTGGCAAATGCCTCCGCCCTGGTGTTCTCGCTCTTTGCAGCCCCCATCGTGGACAGGATGGGACGACGGACGGCAACCTTCGTGTTCGACCTCGTCTCATCCGCCTTGCCGTGTCTTCTCTACCTTGCAAGCGGAAGCCTGGCCGTTGCCCTCATCGCCCAGACAATCACCGGTCTGAACAGGATCATGAGCACCGGCTATTACCTTCTGATGATAGAGGATACCGGAGAGGACAACAGCATAGGGGCCATGAACTGGTTCAACATCATCCTCGTAGGCGCAGGACTGACAACACCCATCGGAGGCCTTGTTGTCTCACGCATGGGATTGGTTGCCGGAGAAAAGCTCTTCCTTGTGCTTTCCTTCGTATCCATGACCGCCCAGGCCATAGTCAGACACTTCCTGGTGAAGGAAACACCTACAGGTGAACGCCTCAAGGCTCAAAAGAAGGACATCTCCGCCAAGGAAATGCTGCGCAATTACGGCAAAGGTCTGAAGTACATGTTCTCCAACAAGGCCGTACTCTCGGCCATGATCATCAACGGTCTGGTTTACGTCTACTACACCGTCGGCACCACAATCAGCATGTTCTTCACCCCCTATTTTGCCGATTACAGGGGTCTGAGCGGAGTGACGCTGGGTATGGTCGGAGGAATCTATGCAGGCGGAACGCTTTTCTCCATGCTTCTGATCAATCCCCGGATACGACCCAGGCAGCTCTATCCCGCCGCCATAATATCGTCACTGATATCCATTGCCGGCTTTGCGCTTCTGATACTCTGCCCCCAGGGCAACAATGTACTGCTCTTTGCGGCAATCGTACTGATTTCCCTGAGCTACGGAGTCCTCAAGACCATAGCGGACAGCGTGCTGGCCATTCAGATGACAAGCGAGCATTCAACCACCCTCTACTCGTTCTCCTTCATACTCTCATCGGTACTGGGCATCGTGGCTATCCAGATCCTGCAGGCTCTCTACACAAAGAGTCCCAACTGGCTCTTCGGTTCAAATGCAGTCATCGTTGCCCTTGTGCTCCTGGATGCACTGATCTTCATCAGATTCTCCTCAAAGAACCGCCAAAACACGGACACTCTTCAGAGCTGATTCGGACCTTTTAATATTTTACCTATTTTTTTAGGTAAAAAGTGTTATTTTTGTTCTATTTTCACGTTAAACCAAATCGTCAGACGATTTATTCTTATTGCCAAATCTCTTAGAATTGGTGTTATAAAGAAAATAAAGCATAACGGATCGGCAAAATAAATGATAACAATCAAGGACGTAGCGAAACTGGCAGGAGTTTCACATACCACGGTGTCTCTTGCACTGCGCGACTCCCCTTCAATCACGGACAAGACAAAGGAAAAAGTCAAAGCTGCAGCCAAGCAACTGAACTACCATCCTAACTATCTTGCGCAATCACTCGTAAGCGGTAAGACCAACGTCATCGGAGTAGTCTCAAACTTCTTCTCCTCCACTTTCGAGATGGAAATACTAAAGGGCATAGAGCAAAGCATCGTAACCCTCAACACTGAATACAAGATCAATCTTTTCGCCACTCTGGAAAAGAACGATCAGGTCCTCAGGGACATCTGTTTGGGCAGGCATGCCGATGGAGTCATTCTCTTTTCCATCAGCCCATCACCCGAGACAATCAAACTCTACAATGAGAACAACTTTCCCATGATAGTCATAGATGAGAAGGCAGAAGGCGCCATAGAGATTGCGCTGGACAATTATCATGGGGCCTACATAGCCACTGAGCATCTGATCAATTCGGGCAGAAAGAACCTGGCACTTGTTCTGGGAGACAGCAACAGAGAAGAACTGGGGCTCTCCCAGAAGGAACGCAAGGAAGGCTTTATCCAGGCCCTGCATGATCACGGACTGCAATTCAGTGAAAGAAATCAGTTCTTCATCAGAGACTATTACTTCGAGGAAGGACAGCTAGTATTCAAGAGAATGCAACGCTATTGCCCGGACGTAGACGGAATCTTCTGTGCAGCAGGAGACACGGTCGCCTACGGCATAATGATGGAGGCCAAAGCCAATCACATAAACATCCCCGGGGAAATCTCCATCGTAGGCTATGATGACATCTTTGCCTCTTCAATCGTCGACCCGCCGCTTACCAGTGTCCGGCAGCCGCTGTTCAAAATAGGAAAGAACAGCTATGCAAGCATGGTCAACTTCCTGGAAGGAAAAGAAGAATTCAGGCCCACCAAGTTCGTGTACGAACCGCAGCTGATTCTCAGATCATCCGTTTGACAGACGCTCAACAGCCCACGCAAAACCCTTTGCGCAGCGCAGCTCTGCATCCCTGAAATGATTTCCCTCATTCCACTGCAGAACATGGTCAACGCCCTTCTCCGCCAGGATCCTGTACATCTCCCTCATGCAGTTCCCCACCGTAGCCATCACGGCATTGCGCGTCTTTTCCTCCCTATCCCCCAAACTCAGATAAACATGGGAAACCCTACACCCGTTTTCCCTGATATAGTCCGTCCATCCGGGAAACCATACTGAGGCCGATGCCCCTGAGACCGCGCAGAAAAGGTCGCTCTCAAAGGCACTCCAGAGCGCAAAAAGACCTGCAAGCGAATATCCTCCCAGAATCAGAGGAATATCCTCTTTCATCGAGAACATTTCAAAAACATGCTGAATCAATGTGTCCTGAATAAATGAAAGAGTTTCCCTCGCCCCTTCTCCGAAATCCTCGTTTCCGAATACCGCGGGAGCCTTCCAGGGAGACAGTTCCCTGTTCCAATCATCCACTGAAAAGCCGACAAGCATAAAAGGCCTTTCGGTCAGCTTTCCGATCAGCTGGCACTCGGTCTCAAGACTGTCCAGCCTATCGGCTTCCTCAGCCTGAATCAGAACACAGGAAGGCTCTTCGCTCCTATAGCAGACACACCGCCTTCCATCCAACAGGAAATCTTTCTTCATACCTTGAAACTACGCCTATTGCGGCTCCTTGTCAAACAATCCTGATCTGCAGGTTTGCGAACAGTCGACCGCCGGAGATAAAGGAGTATTCAGCAAGCGTCAGGGTTTATCCACATCTACAAGGGGTGTGTTCCTGAGAATTTCCAGAAGTTCCGGATATGTGGGTTCCTTGCCCTCGGCAAGCAGTTTCTTACGAAGGCCCTTGAACTTGTACATCATGTTGTCCGCCCTTTCGATGGCATCGAAGATACTCTCCTTTGCCGGTTCAAAGATGGCATATCCGGTTGATATGAACGGAAGGCTCGGCATGATTGCACGTTTTGCCAACATGCTTTCATGCAAATGCTCAAGATATGAATCGGGATTGATCAATGGATCCTCTATCACGACGCAGAACTCGTCACCGCCGGTTCTGTAGCACAGACCTAGCTTCGGTAGCGTAGCTCTGATGATGGACGCAGTAATACGAAGCACCTCATCGCCGAAAAGGTGTCCGTAGGAATCGTTACACTGCTTGAAGAAATCAATGTCTATATTGACAATCAAGCTCCTGTCACTGATGTTGTTCAGTTTGGTGTCGTAACTGTGGCGGTTCATCATCTTGGTAAGGCTGTCGGAACTTCGGATGATATCCTCATGCACGATATAGAAGAACATCAGGACTATGGTGATTGTTATGTAATCGACTCTGACTGTGCTGTCGATAAGCTGCATGGCAATACCGGTGACCATGTACAGGAAGACGAGCATGAGAATCGAACTGTTCTTGCCCTGATATATCCTCAGAGCCATGATTGTCGCGAACAACAGACCTGCAGTTTCCAGAATGTACATGGCAATGTAAAGGAAGTAGAACTGCCCGTGATGATAGGAGTTTGCTGCATCGACATAGAAAACGAATCCCGTGAAGGCCGAAACGATCTCAATTGCAGCATTGACCAACGCTATTGCAACCATGGCCTTCATGAGCCGTCTGTTATGATAGATTGCAGGAACCACTGCCAGCGGAATGGCAGGGGCAATCACCAGTTCCATGGTCTTGACGAATGTATGCAGCCATATAGGAGCACTGGTTGCTGAAAGGCTGTATGCTCCCCACTCGAACAAAGCCCCGGCCATGGTCAGAATGTAACTGGCAATGAACAGTTTCTTGTTCGTACGGGAAAGAGTGTGGTTGATTATGACTACAATACTCATCACAACCAGCCCGAATACTGAAAGAATCATCACTCCGGTATAGTACCTGCCTATCATTCGCTCTCCTCTCAGCAGTCTCAATAGGAGACTCGCTTACCCGAATTCCCCTATCTACTCCCCTATCTACAAATTAACAGTAAAGAGCTCTTTGTACAATAAGTCTTTTCATTGTTCTTTAAGTTTCAGATTCCTATAAAGCCTACGTGCAATGAATGCAATTAAGATAATCCAGATGGCGGCCCAGAGTTCAACCGCCCAGAGCGGCAGAAGACCTCTCTGATACATTGCCGGAGCAGTATCCATCAGCATGTGCAGGATAATCGCCATAGGCAGGAAGGCCTTCTTCTTTTTAAATACACCGTAGAACACTATTACCGTCAATCCTATGTGGGCAATCATGGCAAGAATGCGCTCAATGACGTTCATTGCCATCAGCTGCCAGTCAAACGAGGCTGCCGCAAGCACCGATGGAAGTGCAGATGAAGCGGTTTCCTCATTGATTTTCAGCACGCTCAAGGCTTTTTCCACATCTCCGGAAGAGAATGATACGGCAATAACCAAATACAGGATCATCGAAGGCAGAAGCCCTATCTACCTTCTTCACAATCTTTCTGGAAGTGGTCTTCCTGCTCATTTTTCTTTTTGGATTTCTGGGAGGTATTTAAGCTTGCTATACTTGTACCTAATCAGCAGTAGTCGCAATAGGTACTG
>JAFUXI010000063.1 GCA_017470995.1 Spirochaetales bacterium | reverse complement strand
TGTAGATCAATCCCTTCTCATAGAGAGACTTGAATACCCACCAGATGCTTTCCATGAAGTTGATGTCCATGGTCCTGTAGCTGTGCTCGAAGTCGACCCAACGACCCATTCGGTTGATGGTGTTCTTCCAGTCGCTGGTAAAACGCAGGACTATTGAGCGGCACTCCTCGTTGTATCTGGCAACGCCGTACTCCTGGATTTCCTTTGCGCTGGAAATGCCGAGCTTCTTCTTCATCTCGTTCTCAACGGGAAGACCGTGACAGTCCCAACCCCAGTTTCTGACGACCCTGTGGCCCTTCATTGTCTGATAGCGCGGAATGATATCCTTGATCGTACCCGGAACAAGGTGTCCGTAGTGCGGATGACCGGTGGCAAACGGAGGCCCGTCGTAAATCGTGTACTCACTTTCGGCCGGTCTGGATTCGATCGACTTTCTGAAGATCTCATTCTTCTGCCAGAACTCCAGGATCTTCTCCTCCATCTTCGGGAAATCCTGTCTGGGATCTACGCTTCTGAACATATGTGTTTCTCCATAAAATACTAGAAAATAACGTGAATACTATAATACTTTTCAGAAGGAGCCTCAAGGTGGTAAGATGGGTGCGTGAAGAAGTATCCCGTACCCGAGAACATCCGCAGATTCGCCTCGATCTTCCGTGACAACGGCAAGCGGCTCTACATAGTCGGCGGAGCGGTCCGCGATCACCTTCTGGGCATCCCCAACAGCGACTACGACTTCTGTACGGACGCAAAACCCGAAGAAGTCATCTCGATGTTCCGCCACGTCATCCCCACAGGCATCAAGCACGGCACCGTCACGGTCCTCTTCAAGGACGATACCTTCGAGGTCACGACGTTCCGCACCGAAGGATCCTACTCCGACCAGAGACATCCGGACAGCGTCACGTTCGTCACAGACCTTTCGGAAGACCTCTCCAGACGTGATTTCACCGTCAACGCCTTTGCCGCAGACTGCCTCGACGGCAACATAATCGACCTCTTCGACGGCATGAAGGACCTCAGGGACAAAACCATCCGGGCAATAGGCATTCCGCACGAGCGTTTTGAGGAGGATGCGCTGCGCATCATGCGCCTTGCAAGGTTCTGCTCCAAGCTTGGATTCGAACCCGACCCTGAGACAAAGAAAGCCGCCTCAGAGCTCTCTGCCAGCATTTCAAATGTCTCTCAGGAAAGAATTTATGATGAACTATCAAAGATTCTTGCCTCCAGAAAGCCCACTGTCGGACTTAGGCTTCTTGAAGACATGGGAGTGCTTCGGATAATCCTTCCGGAGCTTGCCGAATGCCGAAAGATCGAGCAGACCAAGGTCGGTGCCTCGGACGTGCTCGAGCACATCTACAACGCCGTCGATGCAGCAGCCTACTACAACTACAGCTACAACGTGCGCCTTGCCGCCCTATTGCATGACATAGCAAAGCCCCTGTGCATGGTCATAAACACCTACGGAATCATGCGCTTCTACGGTCATGACGTAAAGAGCGCAGAGCTTGCCAGAAAGGTCATGAGGCGCCTCAAATGCTCCAACCAGCTTACCGATGATGTGTGCAACCTGATTGCCAATCACATGGTCAAATACCGCAGCGACTGGACTGACGGAGCCGTAAAGCGTTTCATCAGACGCATAGGAAAAGAAAATATAAACGAGCTCTTCGAGCTACAGTGGTGCGACCAGATCGCTTCCGAAGGAAAGAGCAAGGCCGACGAGTACGACGAGTTCATCAACCGCATCCATGAGCTCGAGAACCAGCCCATGAGCGTAAAGGACCTCGCCGTGACCGGCAACGACCTCGCAGAAGCCGGAATTCCTAAGTCCAAGGTCATGGGAGACATCCTGAACGACCTTCTTGAGATGGTCATAGACTATCCCTCGCTCAATGACAAAGAGACTCTGCTGAATCAGGCTGATTTGTTATTCAAAAAGAAATTCAATACTTGATACCCATGGCATCAAGGGCAACCTTGGCAACGCTCTGCTCGGAATCCTTCTTGTTCTTGCCGCTGGCAGGGCCGAAAGTCTGTCCATGGAAGGTCACGGTGTAATAGAAGACCTGGTCGTGCTCCGGACCCATTGCCGAAACCAGGTTGTATGTGGGAACGATTTTCCACCTCTTCTGCACATACTCCTGCAGAAGCGTCTTGTAGTCCTTGCGGTATCGGTTTTCCATCACCTTGCCGATGATCGGCACGATTTCACGCTGCACGAAGGCCCTGGCCTCATCGAAACCCTTGTCCAGAAAGATTGCCGCTATGACGGCTTCAGTGCAGTCTGCAAGGATGGCCTTCTTGTGACGTCCACCGGTAAGCTCCTCGCCGTGGCCCATAACAAGCAGCTTGTCCAGGCCAAGGGAGGTTGCGACCTCATAGAGGGCATCCTCGCTTACTACAAGGCTGCGAACGCGCGTGCAGTCGCCCTCATCGCCCTCGAGATTGCGGTACAGCCATTCCGATACAACTACGGAGAGAACGCTGTCGCCAAGGAACTCCAGGCGCTCGTTGTCCTTTACTCCGCCC
>JAFUXI010000062.1 GCA_017470995.1 Spirochaetales bacterium | reverse complement strand
TGGTCATTAGGGAACTTGAAGAAATGGACGGCACTTCATCGGAGGCAAGGTCATGAGTGGAAAACTGGCAAAACTCAAAGTCAAGATCAGGAACTTCAGCCTCAAAGACATGCTGGATTTCAAGAACCTGCCGCTCAGGCGCGACAAGGCAATTGCCGCAGCGGAAGACAAGGATATCAACACAAGCTTTCCCATCAACAGCAATGCGGCAAAGCTTCATCCTTCCGTCCAGAAGATGATTGTATCAAGGATAATCGAGCGCGAAGGTTCTGGTGCTCGGACGCTGATTCTGAAGAAGGAGGACAACAGTCCTGTCGCATGGTTCAGGGCAGGTCAGTATATATCCGTGAAGATGAAGATCGGCTCGAGCTACGTCACAAGACCGTATTCGATATCATCATCGCCCAAGCTGACGAAGGACGGGAAGATATTCATCACGGTCAAGGAAAATCCCGGCGGATTCGTGGCGGATTTCATCCTTACGAAGTTCCGTGAAGGGGACAGAGTCCTGGTTTCAGGCCCTGAGGGAAACTTCTATCATGACAGTCTCAGAGACAGCCGTAACGTTGTTGCAGTAGCCGGCGGAAGCGGTATAACTCCGTTCCTGTCGATGGCCTATGCCATCCGCGACGGAGTTGAGGATTTCAATCTGACTATACTGTTCGGCTCCAGGACGGAGAAATCCATTCTCTTCAGGACCGAGCTGGATTCCATTACCGAGGAGACCGACAAGGTCAGAGTTGTCCACGTTCTTTCCGATGAGGATGTGCCGGGCTTCGAGCATGGATTCATTACTGCGGACCTTATCCGAAAGTATGCTCCGTCCGATGGTTATTCCCTGTTTATCTGCGGACCTGAAGGTCTGTACCGCCACATGGAGAAGGTCGTAGAAGAACTCGGTCTTCCCAGACGCCTGGTAAGACGGGAAATCATCGGTGTTTCCGGCAGGATGGTCAGTTCAGTATCCGATTCTCCTGAGGTCTCCTACAGGCTTTCGGTAATCCAGGGGCCTTATAGGTATGAAACTACGGCATCCTCCAAGGAAACGCTTCTGGTGGCAATGGAGAGGGCGGGAATTCTTGCCCCTGCCAAATGCCGAAGCGGCGAGTGCGGGTGGTGCAGAAGCAAGATTCTCTCAGGCTCAGTCTGCATCCCCCCGCAGAACGATTTCAGAAGGCATATGGACAGGGAAACGGATCACATTCATCCCTGTGTTTCATTCCCGACTTCCGATATCGTCCTGGAGGTTCCGCGCGGCGATACTCCGGATGCTTGATTCTGCCTTGTTGCATGATATAATCGAAGCATGTTGAAGAAAACGATCATCCTCCTACTTGTACTCTTTATCACAGTTCCGCTTTTTGCAGCTTCCGCGAAGGGTTCCATGGCTTCCCTTAAAGCAGAGGACTACTATGGTAAGGCTGTAGATGCAGAGATTTTCAAACCGTACGACGTGACGATGGTCAATATCTTCACGACCTGGTGCACCTATTGCCTTCGGGAGATGGCGGATATCAACATGATCTGCTCTGATTTGCCGGAGAATGCCAATGTGATATCGATCTGCGCCGATGCATACGATGCACCGGAGGATCTGAAGGAGATCGTGGAATTCTTCAAACTGAATTTCACCATCCTCAAGATGACTTCCGAACAGGTCAAGCAGTTCTACAGTGTTGTCGGGTACCCCACGACTCTCTTTGTCGGCAGCGACGGGACAATACTTGATGTTCAGATCGGGGTGCCCAAGTATGGGGCATACATCGGATACACAAGCAAGATCAACAAGCTCCTGGGTATTGAAAAGTGAGTAGAAAGACTGTCATCCGCATAGCAGTTCTTCTCGTGGCAATCCTGTTCATCGTCATAGGTGTTTTCCGTGACGAGGCCTCAATGGTTCTGAAGAAGGGCAGGGACATCTGCCTCTCCTGCATAGGTATCGGATGATGAAGAAGAAACTATCGCAGGAAGGGAAGCGGACCTTCATACAGCTTCTTTTTGCAGCCTTCTTCAACGGCTATGCCGCAGGTTTCATCAAGGGCCACATCTTCCAGGGCAAGACGAAGATCCTGTGCGTCCCGGTTCTGAACTGCTACTCCTGCCCTGGTGCCCTGGGCTCATGTCCGATAGGATCGCTTCAGGCCGTAATCAGCAGCCGAAAGCACCGCTTCAGTTTCTATGTGCTCGGACTGATCATGCTTTTCGGACTTGTGCTCGGGCGTCTTGTCTGCGGATTCCTCTGTCCGTTCGGACTGCTGCAGGACCTGCTTCATAAGATTCCCATAAAGAAAATCAAGGTCAACGAGAAGGTTGACAAGGTTCTCAGATATCTCAAGTATGTTGTCCTTGCAGTCCTGGTCATCCTGCTTCCGGTACTGATCAGAGACGATTTCAACATGGGTGAGACCTGGTTCTGCAAATTTGTCTGTCCTGCAGGAACGATAGCCGGAATTCCGTTGATACTTGCAAATCCTGCGCTTCAGAGCGTAATTGGGTTCTTATTCAGCTGGAAGATGTGCCTTCTGCTCATTGTTCTCATTTCATCGACGCTGATACACAGACCGTTCTGCAAGTACCTTTGTCCCCTTGGGGCGATCTATGGATTGTTCTCCAGATTCAGCCTGTACCAGATGGAGCTGGACAAGGGAAAATGCGTGGGATGCCACAAGTGCGAACAAGTCTGCCCGATGCAGGTCAAGTGCACTCAGAACATCAACAGTGCCGAATGCATAAGGTGCGGTCGCTGCAAGGCTGCCTGTCCGGTGAATGCCATTGACTCCACCTTCGGATTCAAGATAAAAAGAGAGTCGGAGATAAAACATGGAACAGATATTGAAGGAAGTTGATCTTCAGGAATGCCCGCTCTGCGGAGGTCCCGGAGTACTGGAAGAGGAGGGGCAGTGGTGTTTCTATGTCTCTTGCCTCGACTGCGGCGCACATACTGCCGAGATTCCGTACAAAGAGGCCGGAGAACGCCTTACGGCTGCAAAGAATGCAGCCCACCTTTGGAACATAGGAAAGGTATTGAGACCCGATCCGGGCGAGTAATATGAAAGTCAGGATAACAGTCATGCGGAAGGTCTGCCACAGCGACCTGATGCAGAAGTTCGAGAACCCCATTGAGCACGCCTGCGACCTGAAGGAGGGTCAGGTCTTCATATCCGAGGACGGACAGAGGCCCGAGGGCTTATGCGAGAGCGCTTGGGGTTCGATGGAGAGCTTTGTAAGGGAACTGGCCTGTGGAGGCGGCAATTTCTTCGACGGATGGATGAAGGATCCGAAGAGCGCGATGATCTCCTGCAATGACGGATTCAGACCCGTCAGCTTTTATCTTGAGGCTCTCCGATAGTATTCTTTTTTGAGAACAATCTCTTGATGAATCTGAAAGGAGCCAGGAAGAAATCATTCTCCCTGGTTCTTTTTTCTATGTTCTTGGAGTAGGCTCTGAGGATGTTCAGGACAATGAGAAGCAGGGAAGCAAAAAGCAGGATGTTGGTCTGAAGCGGAATTGCAAGGACAATCATAAGGATGCTGAGGGCATAGAGGAAACTGGACAGCTCATCATACCCATAGCGTCTGTCGTGCCAGTCCTTGATTGCCTGTTTTATCTTCTTTGTCAGCTTCATGGAAGGTATTATAGCCGTTCGGGATATCCGAATTCAATCGGAAATAAGCTTGAACCATTGCCGATGATTGAATATAATGGCATCGAGTTGTTTTTGAAAATAATTCGGTTGAGGGTTTTGTGAATTCAGGAAGAAGTGAAAGAATCAAGGTTCTCGTCCTCGGTATCGGCTGTGCTCTGATGGCAATCATTGCCCTCGGAGTCGGGCGCTATTACCTGAGCCCGGTTTCAATAGTCAGGGTCCTCCTTCAGGCCTGCGGACTGGATATGGGCATGGACAAGAACCCTATGGCGGTCGTGATGCACATCAGGCTTCCCCGGATAATTGCCTCCATGCTTCTGGGGGCAGGGCTTGCCCTCAGCGGACAGACCTTCCAGATGATTTTCAGAAATCCTTTGGTATCGCCCGATGTTCTGGGCACCAGTTCTGCCGCTTCCTTCGGGGCATCGCTTTCGCTTCTGTTGGGGCTGTCTTCCTTTCTGGTGAGCATCAATGCCTTCCTGTGCGGCCTGGTCGCCCTTATGATAATCTATGTGGTTTCAACAAGGGTAAGGCGGGAGCAGACGCTCTCCCTGATACTTGTCGGAATGGTTGTTTCATCATTGTTCTCATCGGGCACAAGCTTCGTGAAACTGGTCTCGGATCCGAACAATGTGCTTCCAGCTATCACATACTTTCTGATGGGATCGCTTTCCGGGGTAGGCTTCGAGGAGCTTTCTCTTATAGCAGTACCGCTTGTGATCTGCTTCATCGTTCTGCTGGCCCTTTCGTGGAAGATCAACCTCCTTTCACTTTCGGAGGATGAGGCGAGGTCGCTCGGAGTGAATACCCATCTGATCAGGCTGATTGCCATCGTGTGTGCCACGATCATTACTGCTAGCAGCGTGGCCATAGCGGGAAACATCGGCTGGGTAGGCCTGATTGTTCCTCACATCTCACGTATGCTGGTTTCAAACGATGCAAGAAAGTCATTTCCGTCTTCGATGTTCATCGGAGCAGGACTTCTGACATTGGTGGATTGCGTTTCCAGAACAGCCTCCACAGTTGAGATTCCGATTGGCATACTGACATCTTTCATCGGGGCCCCGTTCTTCCTGTTCCTGCTGTTCAAGGAGGTCCGCCATGATTCTTGAAATCAAGAACCTCAGTTTCAGCTACAGGGAGAATGAAGTTCTCAAGGATCTTTCGATGACCGTAACAGACGGTGAGATGGTCAGCCTTCTGGGGCGCAACGGAGCAGGAAAGACAACGCTCCTGCGGCTTGTTCCGGGCTTTCTGAAGGCAGATGGCGATTCTATTCTGCTGGACGGAAAGCCTGTCCTGGGAATGAGTCTCAAGGAAAGAGCTTCGTATATGGCCTACATCCCGCAGATCACCCGTTCCGTTTTCCCGTATTCCGTGCGGACTTCGATTCTGATGGGGTGCTCCAACCGGCTCTCACTCCTGCAGAGACCGGGTCCTGCAGACGAGCGGAGAGTGGACCAGGTAATCGACCTTCTGAATCTGAGAGGCATTGCCGGCAGGAATATGGAGACCATATCCGGCGGAGAACGCCAGCTGGTGCTGATAGCACGCGCACTGATGCAGGATGCAAGGCTTCTGATTCTGGACGAACCGACTTCTTTCCTGGATTACGGCAACCAGCTTCTGGTGCTGGAACGTGTCGAAGACCTTGTGAATCAGGGCTACAGCTGCATCTACTCCACGCACAATCCGGATCTGGCGCTCTCCCATTCCAGCAGGACGGTTGTTATGAAGAACGGGGTGATTGTATTTGATGACAAACCTTCTGCTCTTCTGGGAAGCGATATTCTGAGCAATGTCTATGAGAGGAAGATAGAAATAGTGAGGACTGAGAACGGTGGTATGGTTTGCTTACCATGTTGATTGATATTTAGGTATTCTTGATATATAGGAGATTGTTTATGAAAAAAGTTTTTTTGATTGTTTTGCTCGCTGTTGTATCCGCTATGCTGTTCGCAGCTGCTGTGACGGAGATTTCCGATGCTCCGGTCCAGCAGACTCAGACTTTCGTCGACGACCTGGGCCGTGAGGTCGTCCTTCCGGCAGACATCACCCGCATTGCTCCGTCCGGATCCAATGCCCAGGTGATTGTCTTCCAGATTGCTCCTGAGAAACTTGTAGGACTGGCCTCGAAGCTCAGCGGCGACGAGCTTAGCATCTATCCCTCATATACACATGATCTTCCGGCATTCGGAACCCTCTACGGCAAGAAGGCAAACCTCAACAGGGAGACGTTGATTCTTGCCGATCCCCAGCTGATCATAGACGTGGGTGACATCAAGGGATCCGCGGCGGAGATGGCATCGGATTTGGATAAGGTTTCTGCGGATGTGGGTGTTCCGGTAATCTTCATCGAGGCTAACATGGACAACTATCCGTCCGTTTTCAGGAGACTGGGAAAGCTTTTGGGAGAGGAGGACAGGGCCGAGAAGCTGGCTGAATATTATGAAGATGCAATCTCGGTGATAGAGGCTTCAAAGACAGATTATAAGCCTACCGTATACATCACGTCTTCCTCCGACGGGCTTGAGGCCATACTTGCCGGAAAGAGCCATGCACAGTGCGCGGAAAAGGCCGGGGCAGAAGTCGTGGTGACTTCAAAGCTGGCCCAGGGCAACGGAAATATCTCGCTTGAGACTCTTTATCAGCTGGATCCCGAGTACATCTTTGCCTATTCGGAGGCAGGCTACAATACCATCAGGACCTCAAGCGATTGGGCTACCCTGAAGGCTGTCCGAGACGGCAACGTATTTCTTGTTCCGGGCATGCCGCACGGGTTCATCGACAATCCGGTCTGTTCCAACAGGATAATCGGGCTCTGGTATCTTGCATCGGTCTTCTATCCCCAAGCCGGCATCGATATCGTCGCAAGGACACGGGAATTCTACTCACTGTACTATGGAGCTGATATCTCCGAGCAGCAGGCAATGCAGATATTGCATTTGAACTGAAATCTTTATAGATTATATGGGCCGGCCTTTAGGGGTTCGGCCCGTTTTTTCTGGAAGAGGTTGATATGGCAAACATCAAACACAAGGTCTATGAATACGTAAACATCACGATAGGGTCCTTCCTTGTCGCTGTGGGTGTGGCGTACTTCGTGAACCCTGCCAAAATCGCCTCCGGCGGCGTAAGCGGTATTGCCACGATGGTCTACCATACTATCGGATGGAACCCGGGATATGTGATCTTCGGTCTTTCCGTGCCTCTGTTTCTGATAGGCATGAAGGTCTTCGGAAAGATCTACGGATTCAAATCGCTTTTGGGCACCGTCCTGCTTTCGGCTTTCACTTCGATTCTGGTCGATATCTCCGGCGGCGTAGGTTTTCTTGATTACTCGGAGCCTCTGAGCGTCTGGCTCAGCGCATTGTTCGGCGGTGTTACCATGGGTGCCGGAATAGGCTTCGTCATGAAGGGCGGAGCCAATACCGGAGGAACAGACATCGTCGCTCAGATTCTGAACAAATACACACCGCTTTCCCTTGGAACGTGCCTCACCCTTGTCGATGCCATAATAATCGCAGCATCGGTTTTCGTGTTCGGAATCGAGAGCGCTCTCTATGCGGTTACCACCGTCTACATCACAGGCATGGTGATTGACAAGGTGGCTCTTCCGTTGGGTGCCAATACCGCCAAGACCGTCCTTATAATCTCCGAGAAGCATGATGAGATTTCCGCAGTTATCCTCAATGATCTGAACCACGGTGCAACGCTTATTTCCGCAACCGGACTCTATACCGGCAATGACAGGCCCGTGGTCATGAGCGTTGTCTCCAACCAGGAGGTCGCTGTCCTGACTGCCAAGGTCAAGGAAATCGATGAGAAGGCCTTCATGATCGTGCAGAATGCCAATCAGGTTTTGGGCGAGGGATTCATACCCATGTCCAAGGCTATCAATCTCAAATTCGGAAACTGAAATCTTTATCAAACACGTTGACAAGTATGCCTCATAAAGGTAATATGCAAATGTGAACATATTAGAATATGCTTAAATGTTAAAATGTTTGGGCGTTCAAGGTTCATCAGGAGGACTTACTATGAAGAAGACATACAAAATCGACGTTGACTGCGCCAACTGCGCGAATCTCATGGAGCAGGCTGCAAGGAAGACAGCCGGAGTTGCAGATGCCTCTGTCAATTTCATGGCTCTGAAGATGACCGTGGATTTTGAGGAAGGTGCGGACGAGAAGAAGGTCATGAAGGATGTCTTCAAGGCATGCCGCAAAGTCGAACCCGATTGCGAAATCGACTTCTGAGGAAGCATTCTCTCACCCGCGATTTCCGCTCTTTGCCTCAACGGCTACCAGAAAGGTATGCCGTATCGGCTCATAGCAGTCTCGCGGCGATATAATGCTTCCGATAATAGCAAGATTTGGAATAAGAGTTTTCAAGGGAAAGAGAATAATGAGATTGAATAGAAGGCAGCGAAAGATGCTGATTCGCATCTGCATCTGTGCCGCATTGCTGATAATGGTCAATGTCATAAGGGGTATCGGTCTGATCGGGACTGAGGGGACCTTCGGGTTCGTGTTCTACCTTGCCCTGTATGTGGCCACATATCTGGTTATCGGGTATGACATCCTGGTCAAGGCAGGCAAGGGCATTGTGAACGGAAGGCCCTTCGATGAGTGCTTTCTGATGGCCTTTGCGACCCTGGGTGCGTTTGCGCTGGCGGTGATCGAGAGAAATGCCGACTACAACGAGGCCATTGCGGTCATGCTCTTCTACCAGATCGGCGAACTGTTCCAGAACTATGCCGTCGGCAGAAGCAGGCGCAATATAAGCGATCTGATGGATATCAGACCTGACTATGCCAATATCGAGAAGGATGGAGAACTGGAGCAGGTCGACCCGGACAATGTTGAGATAGGGACCGTCATCGTGGTGAAGCCCGGCGAGAAGGTTCCCATTGACGGGGTTATGGTCGAAGGTTCCTCCAGCCTGAATACCGCCGCTCTGACAGGTGAAAGCGTCCCGCGCGATGTTGCAGAGGGCGACGAGATAGTCAGCGGTTGCATAAACCTCACCGGGGTGCTGAGAATCAGGACCACAAGGGCCTTCGGGGAGTCTACCGTATCCAAGATACTCGAGCTGGTGGAGAATGCCAGCTCCAGGAAATCCAGATCCGAGCAGTTCATTGCCAAGTTCGCCAGAGTCTATACTCCGGCAGTTGTATTCAGTGCCATCGCGCTGGCGATTCTTCCGCCTGTCTTCAGAATCATTTTTGCCTCCGACGGCGGTGCAATGTGGTCGGTTTGGGTCTATAGGGCCCTCACGTTCCTTGTCATAAGCTGTCCGTGCGCCCTTGTTGTTAGCATTCCCCTGAGTTTCTTTGCCGGAATAGGCGGAGCAAGCCATGAAGGAATCCTGATCAAGGGATCGAACTTCCTGGAGACCCTGTCCCAGGCAAGAACCGTGGTCTTCGACAAGACCGGAACCCTTACTCAGGGTGTGTTCGAAGTCACTGCAGTGCACCATGCGACCTTGGATGAGCACAAGCTGATTGAGTATGCTGCAGCGGTTGAGTGCTATTCTTCCCATCCCATCAGCCTAAGTCTTCAGAAAGCGTACGGACAGGCCGTGGACAGAAGCCGAGTCTCCGATATCGAGGAAATCAGCGGCCACGGGGTGAAGGGCATGGTCGATGGCCACGAGGTTGCAGCAGGCAATCTGAAGCTCATGAGAAGCCTTGGCCTCGAGGTCGGAGAGTGCCACAGCATAGGGACGATAGTGCATGTTGCAATCGATGGACAGTACTGCGGGCATATCGTGATTTCCGATGTGGTCAAGCCTAATTCGAAGGCTGCGATCAGTGCGCTGAAAGCCGCCGGAATCCAGAAGACCGTCATGCTTACGGGCGATGCAAAACGCATTGCGGACAAGGTCGGAAGCGACCTGAAAGTCGATGAGGTTCACAGCGAGCTTCTTCCTGTCGACAAGGTCAGTCAGGTGGAAAAGCTTCTTTCCGAGAAGAAGAACAGCAAAGATGCTCTGGTGTTCGTCGGAGACGGAATCAACGATGCTCCGGTCCTTACCAGGGCCGACATAGGCATTGCCATGGGAGCCATGGGATCCGATGCAGCCATAGAAGCTGCAGATGTTGTTCTGATGGATGACGATCCCCTGAAGATTGCCAAAGCCTTGAGAATTTCACGCAAGTGTATCGGAATAGTCTATCAGAACATTGCTTTTGCCCTGACAGTCAAATTCGGGTGCCTGATACTGGGAGCCTTGGGAATCACAAATATGTGGGCTGCAATCTTCGCGGATGTAGGCGTGATGGTTCTAGCCGTTCTGAATGCAATCAGAGCCCTTAGAGTAAGCAAGCTTTAATCCGTTTACAGATATCTGAGCAGGTCAAGCGGTGTTTTGAGCAGGGCCTCTGCTCCGGACTGCAGCAGTTCTTCTGCCGTGCGGAATCCCCATAGGGCTCCGAAAGGATGCATGCCTGCATTTACGGCACAGTTCATATCTGTTCTGGTATCGCCCAGATAGGCAAAATCGCTGGGCTTGATTCCGAGCTTTTCTGAAAGCATCAGTGCTCCCTGAGGATCCGGCTTTACCGGGACGCCTTCTATCTGACCCTGTACGGCATCGAACGCGATGGTCGGGAAGTAGTGACCGACGACAGTGATGGTATCTGAATGGGGTTTGTTGGACAGGACGCAGATCCTGATGTCCCTTGAGATCAGCTCTTGAAGAAGTTCGGTCGTTCCGTCATAGGCTCTGGTCTTGACTGCGTTGTGACTCCCGTACTGCTTCATGTAGGCATCATAGACGCTCTGTAAGTATTCCGTTCTCCCGGAGACTGCTCTCTCGGCAAGCTTGCGCGCACCGTCTCCGACCATTATCTTATATGCATCCACCGGATGCTCCGGCAGCCCGTACAGCCTCAGGGCGTAGTTCATGGAGTCCGCTATATCGTCAATTGTGTTGGTCAATGTACCGTCAAGATCGAAGAGAACTGCTTTCATGGTTTAAGCATAGCAAAAAAAGTTCAAAAAGTATCTTAACTTTTGATAAGCAACGTGTTATCATGGATTAAGTAATAGTATGCACGGAGGTGAAGATATGAAGGGTCTGACTGAAAGACAGCAGGAAATCGCCCTGTTCATTGAACAGTATTTTGACGAAAACGGCTATGCCCCCAGTCTCAGGGATATCGGCAATCACTTCGGCTTCTCCCCGAAGGCCGCCTATGATCATCTGCGTGCGCTTGAGAAGAAAAACATAATAAAGACCACGGACAACCTGCCCAGGGGCATGGCCCTGCTCAAGAGAATCACTCCTGAGGTCGGCAAGATCGTTAAAATCCCGATGCTGGGTACCACGGCAGCCGGAGCTCCCATAATGTCCGAGCAATCCTTCGACAGATTCCTCCCCATTCCCGAAAATCTAATCGGCTACAGCGATGCAGACGAGCTCTATGCCCTGAATGTCCGCGGAGACAGCATGATCGAGGATGGAATAAATGACGGCGATATTGCCATAATCAAGCGGACCAAATATGCCGAAAACGGAGATATAGTTGCTGCAAGTATCGGAGATGATGGTGATTACGGCATCACGCTCAAGCACTTCTACAGAAACGGTGACCGCTATGAGCTCCATCCGGCAAACCAGGCCTATAGGGTTATGGTATCCACTCAATGCGAAATTTATGGTAAACTCCTGATGATAATACGTCAGTACAGGAGATAACAGTGGGTCATTCCTATCTTCTTCTCGGGCCTGAGAAAGGTCTGAAGGAAGACGCAATCAAGAATATCCGTTCTCAGATAGGGCAGTGTGATGTCTCGAAGTTCTATGCGTTTGAAGACTATGAAGCAGAACTCTTTGCGCAGCTGAACAACAACGACCTCTTTGCCGTCCACAAGCTGGTCATCCTGGACGAGGTTCAGGACCTCAAGACGGCTGAAAAGATCAAACCTCTTGTACAATTCATTCAGAATCCTTCAGATTGCGCTACATTGGTCATGACCAGTACCGAGCTCTATGTCAATTCCGCTCTCATGGGTGCCGTTGAAGCCCAGGGCAAGGACTATGTGCTCAAATTCTACGAGCTCTTCGAGAGCAAGAAGAACGAGTGGCTGTCGAACTATTTCAGGCGCAACGGCCTGTCAATTGACAACAAGGCAATCACGGCAATCATCGAGAAGGTTGAGAACAATGTCCAGGAGTTCGAGAACACCTGCTCCCAGATGGTTATCTTCCTCAAGACAATGCCGGACAAACAGAGCGTCACATATGAGGATGTGGAGGAGTTCCTGACCCACACCAGGGAGGAGAGCGAGTTCACTCTGTTTGCGTTCATAGCAAGAGGCAAGCTGGAAAGCGCCCTCGAGTGCCTGCATACGCTGCTGAGGACCAAGGACTCTGCCAGTGTCAGCTCCCTGTGTGCATCCAGGCTCTCTTCCTATTTCCGCAGGGCGCTATCGGTGCAGATCAATGTTTCAAACGGCTGCGGAATGAGCCTGCGCTATGGCGAGGACAATACTGCATTCTCCAAGAAGGTCTTCGAGGGTGACAGGCCCATATCCATGCCCAAGGACAGGGAGATCTACCGTGACTGCTGTAGCACCTACAGTCAGAGGGATATCGAGCGTATCCTGGTTACCCTTGCAGAGTATGACGTGAAGATAAAGGAAACCCCTGTTGTTCTCCAGAGCATCATGCTCGAGCGATGCATAATGGATGTGATCTGCCGCAAGGGCCGCCACGGAAGAACCCTGGAATTCGCGAAGCTCTGAGTCTTTTCTTACGGTTTGAGATACAAAACTCGGTTGAACGCCAATATCAAATATGGTAGATTTTCCCGGGGGACAAAATGGACAACCTGATCAACAATTATGTCAAATTCATCAGCGAAAACAAGACCGAGCGCCTGTGTACTCAGACCTCAGTCAGAATCGCTCAGGAGAACGGCTACCGGGATATCAATACGGTAGATAAGCTCAAGGCCGGTGACAAGGTCTACTACGACAAGATGGGCAAGAGCCTGATTCTGTTCAACATCGGCAGTGATGACATCAGCAAGGGCATGAACATCCTGGGAGCTCACATCGATTCTCCCAGACTTGATGCCAAGCAGAATCCCATCTATGAGGACAAGCTCTACAAAACCGGAATTGTATACCTGAATACGCACTATTATGGTGGAATCAAGAAGTATCAGTGGGTTGCAAGCCCTCTTGCCATCTATGGAGTCGTGGTCAAGGCCGACGGCACAAAGGTCGATGTTGCAATCGGAGACGATCCGGAAGATCCTGTTTTCTGCATCTCGGACATCCTTCCTCACATTGCCCAGGAACAGATGAAGAAGACTGCAGCGGACTTCATCGAGGGAGAGAAACTCGATGCCATTCTTGCCTGCTATCCAAACGTCAAGAAGTACCGGAATCCGGAGGAGGGCAAGTACGAACCCGGTGACGGCAAGAAGAAGGTTCTTCAGTTCCTGGAAGACAAGTACGGAATCAAGGAAGATGATTTTGCATCCGCAGAGCTGGAGCTGGTTCCTGCAGGACAGGCCCGCTTCATCGGCTTTGACAAGACCCTGGTTCTCGGATACGGACAGGATGACAGAGTCTGTGCGTACACATCCCTTATTGCCATGGTCGAGGGCAAGGCCGGAAACAGAACCAACTGCTGTATCCTTGCCGACAAGGAAGAGGTCGGAAGCAACGGTGCAACCGGCATGAACTCACACCTGCTGGACAATGCAGTTGCCGAAGTCGTTGCAAGACTGGATATCAAGGGCAATCCCGAGCTTGCAGTCAGAAGGACTCTTGCCAACTCCTACATGCTCTCAAGCGATGTCAACTCCGCCTTCGATCCCCTTAATCCTGGTCTCTACGATATCTACAATTCCTCGTTCCTTGGTCGCGGCGTGGTATTCAACAAGTACACGGGTGCCAGAGGAAAGAGCGGGGCATCCGATGCCAATCCGGAGTTCATCGCAAAGGTCCGCGGAAAGCTCTATGAGAGTGAGGTCTATTTCCAGAATGCCGAGCTTTCCAAGGTCGATACCGGCGGTGGCGGAACAATAGCCCGCAATGCCGCTGAGTTCGGCATGAACGTTCTGGACTGCGGTGTGTCGGTCATGAGCATGCATGCTCCGTGGGAGATTACTTCCGCATTTGATATTGAGCAGGCATACAAATGTTATAAAGCGTTCCTGGAACTTGCATAAAAAGAGAAGGGGCTGTCGATCAACTCGGCAACCCCTTCAATTTCTTTTGTTCCCTTAGGGTATTATCCTTCTATTACCTTTCCTTTTTCCTTTCTGGCTGCGGCTTCAATCTTGTCGGCGATCATCTCTATTCCCTCGTAGAGTTCATAGCAGTCATAGCTGACAACCTTGACTGTTCCCCAGCTGAAATGCAACTTGGCATCTATGTGGAAACCCTGTCCCAGGGTCTCTCTCTTCATCGTGATGTCCAAATCATGCAGATAGCTTTCTGCAAAATCCAGCTTTGCGAGCTTCTTGTCCAGAAACTCCCTCGTCTCATCGCTGATCTGGTAGCGGATACCTCTGACGTTCAGATTCATTTGCGCCTCCTAACTTCAAAGTTCTCTGTACTTCTATGATAAGGCCGCCTAGTTCAAAAGTCAAAAACAAGTTGGTAAAAGTTTACCTTCTGAATCACTATGCTTGGTTGGACAGTTTACTTCTGGTTGTAATAGGTATATACTCATATTGCAAGGAGGCTTCCATGGCAAGTGTTTCTCAGCTCAGAGCACAAAAAAAATATGACATAGCTAATACTCGCAGCATAATTCTCAAGCTTAATGAAAACACTGATGCCGACATACTCGACAGGCTTGATGAAGTAGGGAATCGACAGGGGTATATAAAGGCTTTGGTCAGGAAAGACATCGTAGGTACTTGCTCGGTAATTCCGCTTGATTCCATAAGACTTATCACGAAGGCTTTCTGCAGACGGTATCATCTGGAGAAGGCCTTCCTATTCGGATCCTATGCAAGAGGTGAGGCAACAGCGAAAAGTGACATCGACATAATGGTTGAAGGTTCTTTCTCTGACATGACACAGTACTTGAATGCTGTGAAATATCTGCATGATGTGACAGGGAAGGAAGTTGATCTCGTTATGGCAGATGCTGTAAGGAAAGATATGTCCAGATCCGGAAGAAGGTTTTTGAAGCATATCGAGGATGAAAAGGTGGTTCTCTATGGCTGAAATCAAGGAACGTGATCTTGATGATATCAGCGCGAATAGGAGGAGTCGATGTTCAGTTCTCCCCTGTATTTGCTGACCGTACGGCGTGCGCATTTGACCCCGCGGGATAGCAGCAGGTCGGATATTTTCTGATCCGAAAGAGCTCCGTTTTCGGCTATGATCTCGGCTATCATGTCCTTGACCACATTTCTTGAAACGCTCTCCTGGTTGCCCGATGTGGTGGCCACTCCCTGTGTGAAGAAATACTTGAGCTGAAAAAGTCCCCAGTCCGTATCCACCCACTTGCTCTGGGCAAGACGGCTCATGGTAGTCTCATGTACTCCGATCTTTTCGGCAATGTCCTTGAGCGTCATGGTCTTCAGATATCTGGGACCCTTGAGGAAGAACTCGCTCTGGATTTCCATCAGAGCGGCTGCTGCCTTGTAAAGCGTCTGGAATCTCATGTTTACCTGGGTGATCAGAGTCCTTGCCTGGCGCACCGCATCTCTGATGTAGGCATTGGCCTCTTTTGCTTCTTGACCGCTCAGATTGTCAGCAAGGTCCTCAAAACCTGAGGTTATCTCAAGATTCGGGATATCGCCACGGTTGAGCTCAAGAACCAGAACACCATTTTTTGATCTGATGGAGAAGTCCGGCTCGACGTGGGTCACGCCGTCCGAACTGAAGTTCTGTCCGGGGTAGGGGGTAAGGCCCTTGAGAATCGAGAAGAAGGTCTGAAGATCCTCTTCCGGAATCCTTAGTGCTGCGGCGACTTCCCTGAACTTGCCGGATTTCAGCTTCTCAAGGTATTCGTTGACTATCTGGGAGAATATCTGCAGATCGTGGTCGACCATGCCCGAAAGCTTTGCCTGCAGAATCAGCGATGCCCTGAAATCGGGGACGCAGATTCCGGCAGGGTCGAAACTCTGGACAACGGAGACGGCCTCTTTGATTTCCTCCTTGGAGTAGCTCTCGTTCTCGAAGAGGTTCTCGAGGCTCAGGATGTAGAACCCGTTCTGATCCAGGTTGCTTATCAGTATCTCGCCTATTGCCTCGGTGCGCTCGGAGATATCCGCTTCACCGAGCTGGGTCATCAGATGCTCCTTGAGCGTCTCTCCCGGTGCGCTGGAGTTTTCGATAAGCATCTGCTTGCGGTCCGATGCCTCGGGATCGTAGTAGGACAGGTCCTCGTAATCTGCGCTGTCGGCATCATCCATGCGGTCATCGAGGTTCTTTTCCTTTTCCGGTTCGAACTGCGAGAGGTCGTATTCGCTGTCGGGTATCTCCAATGCCGGATTGCTCTCGATCTCCGCCTGAATGTGGGCCTTGAGCTCGAGGATCGGCATGGGCAGAAGTGCGAGGGACTGAAGCATCTGAGGAGAGAGCGTCTGCTCGGTCTTCAGACTCTGGGAGAGGTTCAGGCCGTCCATCACGTTTCCTCGAATGATTCTCCGAAGTAGATGTCCCTTGCTATCTCGTTGGCCAGCAGTTCCTGCTTGCCGCCTGAAACAAGGATCTTGCCCTCGCTTATGATATGCGAGCAAGTGGTGATCGAGAGCGCATCACGGACGTTGTGATCCGTAAGCAGTATTCCAATTCCGAGTCTTGCAAGGGATCTTACTATCTGCTTGATCTCATAGACTGCCTTTGGGTCGATTCCAGCAAACGGTTCATCGAGAAGCAAAAAACGCGGACTTGTCGCAAGGCAGCGGGCAATCTCGGTCCTGCGCCTTTCTCCTCCGGAGAGGGTGTAGCCTTTCTGCTTGGCAAGGTAGGTAAGTCCGAATGATTTGAGAAGGCCCTTTACGATTTCTTCCTTGCGCTTGCGGTCCACGTCCTTTCTTGTCTCGGCGACCAGTCGGATGTTGTCCTCGACGCTGAGCTTGCGGAAGATCGAAGGTTCCTGGGGCAGGTAAGAGATTCCCAGACGGGATCTCTTGTACATGGGCTGGTCCGTGATGTCTATTCCGTTGACCGAGATCTTGCCGCCGTTGTTGGCTATGAATCCGACGATCATGTAGAACGTGGTTGTCTTTCCGGCGCCGTTGGGTCCCAACAGTCCTATGATCTGACCGCCCTGCATTGAGAAGGAGATGTCCTTGACGACCTCACGCTTTCCGTAGACCTTTCTCAGGTGCTCTATCTGAAGTACGTTAACCATTGAATGCCCCCGAGATCGATCCGTAGAGTGATATGTCATTGGTGTTCAGGTCGACTATGATCATAGCTGCCTTATATGTGTCGTCCTTCCAGGTCACCGTAGCATTGCCGCGAAGGATGACTGTGTTTTCCTTTCCGTTGTATTCGATGTCATCAGCCCTGCAGACCATAAGCTTTTCATCAGCTATCTTGAGAATTCGAGCCATTATCTGCAGCTTCATGATGGAAGTCTTCATGTTGTATTCGAACCATGCACCGGACAGCGATGCCTGATTCTTGTTGTCCTGGATCTCGATCCAGCTGTCGGATCTCACTATGCCGGTTTCGCGGTCGTAGAAGATGTCCGGACTGTTGAAGCTTATTCCGTTCTCCTTCTCGCTGGCCTTCACGTTGCCGGTGCAGCTGATGTAGCGGTAGTTCTCGCCGTAGAGCTGCATGGAGTCCGAGGAGAGCTCCACCTCGTCGGTCTTCACGTTTGCTCCGCCCGAGAGGGTCACGCTGCGGTTCCCCTGCTGCATGCTCACCTTGGTGTAGCCTCCGGAGAAGCTGATCTCGGATGCACCGAGCTTGCAGGTCAGAATCAGAGCAATTATCAGTATCGCAAAAGTGCGCCTAAGGTTTTTCATTGTTCAAAGCTTCCTTCGATTATCCTTCCGAATTCATATCTGTTCTCATCGAACAGCGCGGAGAAGCGCTCCGCCCTTATTCTGGTCCCGTCTCCGTAAATCACCAGGACCTCACCCTCGCAGAGGATGCTGTTCTCGTCCTCGTCCCAGATGATTTCCTCCGCCCGTATGGTCGTGTCATTGTCGGAATCGGCCTGATGGATGGTGACGTTTCCGGAAAGGACGGCATGTCTGTTGTCGGATTTGATGCTGGCAAGTGCGCAGGAGCCGGAAAGGGATGTCCCACGTGAGAACGACACGTTTTCAAGTACGGTGTCCCTGTCTGTCTTGTAGATTGTCATTTTCGAGGCCGTCATCACAAGCGGCTGCTCCTTTTCCTGACCCAGCGTGTATTTCGCGTCCGTGAGAACCATGTCCGGGAGCTCCTGTTCTCCGATCGGGATGGAGGACGGAAGCTTCTTGCATGAGGTCAGGGATGTCAGTGACAGGGAAAAGAGGCCAATAAGCAATAAGCATGCCATGTGTCCGGCTTTCATGCGTTTAATATACACTGAATAACTGGTATTGCAAAGTAGGATAAAGAAAGGTACATTCACAGTATGAGAGTTCTTTTTCTGGGAGAGATTGTCGGCCGCTGCGGAATCGGCGTAATCAAGAACGCCCTCAAGACATATCGTCGTGAAAACGGTGTGGATCTTGTGATTGCAAACGGCGAAGGCGCCACCAGCGGGTTCGGCCTAGGCTTCCAGAATGCCCTGTCGCTGCAGCATATGGGAATCGATGTCCTGACCATGGGGGAGAAGTCCTTCTTCAAGCTGGACATGGTCGAGGGGATTTCCAAACGCTCAAGTATTCTTAGACCCGCAAACTATCCCGAGGACGTTCCCGGCCGCGGAGTCCGCTATATCTCTGTCGGGGAACGCAAGGTCTGTATCATCAACACTCTTGGGATGTGCAACTTCAACAATCCGCATTTGAACAACCCGTTTCTGGGTACCGAAGCCCTGCTGAACAAGATCCATACCGAGACGAATACGGTCTTCTATGTCTTCCACGCCTCCGCCACTGCGGAGAAAATGGCCATGGGACGTATGCTTCAGGGCAAGGTCAGCGCAGTGGTCGGTACGCACAGCAAGGTGATGACAGCAGATGCCCGGATTCTTGACGGCGGCACGGCCTATATCACCGATCTGGGACGATGCGGGGCAAGCGTCAGCGTCGGAGGCTTCGAACCGGAGCACGAAATCCGGAAGTTCAGGACCTCGGTTCAGACCCGCTCCCACGAGAGTTGGGAAAAACCGCAGATGCAGGGGCTTCTGGTCGACGTCGATGATCAGAGCGGCAAGGCGATAGGGGTATCTCCGGTGAGACTGGATGTTGCGGTCGAGATTCCGGCACCGAAGAACATGGAGGAAAAATGAGATCGATAAGGGATATCTACAAAATCGGCAAGGGGCCTTCGAGCTCCCATACAATGGGACCTGCATTCTGTGCGGAGCAATTCCAGGAGGAGCATCCCGAGGCCGATTCCTTCCGGGCCATCCTGTACGGAAGCCTCTCAAAGACCGGCAAGGGTCACGGAACCGACAGAGTTCTTGTCGATACCTTTGCGCCCAAGGCTGTGGAGGTCGTGTTCTCGGATACTGATCCTGCAAACATGAAACACCCGAACACTTTGGATCTTGTTGCGTTCAAGGACGGGAATGAAATCGCCCGCCAGCGCTATGAAAGCATCGGAGGCGGCGATATCGTCGTCGAGGGCAGAAGGCGCAAGGTCGTGGAAGACGATGATGTCTACATGGAGAACTCCTTTGCCGAGATCAAGCAGTTCTGTACCTTCCGCTATGTGGATCTTGTGCAGTACATAGAGCTCAGCGAGGGCAAGGAGATCTGGGATTTCCTGAAGACCGTTTGGGAGGCCATGCAGAACGAAATCCATGAAGGTCTTTCAAGGGAAGGCATGCTTCCGGGACCGCTTCATGTACACAGAAAGGCAAAGTTCCTTCATGAGCAGGTTCCCCAAAACAAGCACGCAGAATTGGTGGAAAGCCAGCTTGTTTGCTCGTATGCATATGCTTGTAGTGAACAGAATGCCGATAACGGAATAATAGTAACCGCTCCGACCTGTGGCTCCTGCGGAGTACTTCCCGCCGTACTCTATTATCTGAAGGACAAGAGAAAACTTACCGATGACCAGATTGTCAGATGCCTCGGAGTTGCCGGCCTGTTCGGAGAACTTGCAAAGCGCAATGCCTCCGTCTCCGGTGCGGAGTGTGGCTGTCAGGCAGAAGTAGGAGTTGCCTGTTCCATGGCTGCCGCTGCTGCAGGTCAGGCCTTCGGATACACCATCGACCAGATCGAGTATGCCGCCGAAGTTGCTCTTGAGCACCATCTCGGTCTTACCTGCGATCCGATCTGCGGTCTTGTGCAGATTCCGTGCATCGAGCGCAATGCCGTTGCCGCCATGAGGGCCCTAAATGCTGCAAATATCGCGTTCTTCCTTACAGGAACAAGAAATATCAGCTACGATATGGTTCTCAAGAGCATGTACTACACCGGTCTGGATATGAACCAGCGCTACCGCGAGACATCCGAAGGCGGTCTTGCAAAGGCTTATTCAAGAAAGGGCTGAGTTTTTTCTGACATTTTTAAAAAACTTGTCAGAATAATGGTTTTATACTATACTCTATGTACTATCAAACATAAGGTGGGAATAATGTCCAAGAAACCTAAGCACAACCCCATTCCATGGGATTTCCTCGACGAGTTCAGAGGCGAGGGCAAGCTCTTCAATGCAGAGTGGCCGACACTCAAGGAACTGTTCGACATCACGACGACAAGATATCCAGACAACAAAGCTTTCGAGTCTTTCGCTCCCAAGCATGTGGTGTTCACGTACTCACAGGCCAGGGAGATAATCAGAAAAGTAGCCAACAAGCTTTATGAGCTCGGTGTAAGGCACGGAGACAAGGTCGGTCTGACCGGCAAGAACAGCCCCGAGTGGGCAATGGCATACTTTGCCATCGCCTATGCAGGCGCCATCATCGTTCCCGTTGACTATTCCCTTTCCGATACGGTAATTACACACCTTCTTTCGTTTGCAGACGCAAAGGTTGTCTTCTGCGACCATGAGAAGATCGACCTGATCAACATGGATGTTCCCAAGATCGCCCTCGAAGGTGACGGAGAGAACAGCATCTACAACATGCAGAGCTCAGAAGAGCACCCCATCGAGTATTCCACAAGCAAGGAACTGGCTGCTATCATGTTCACCAGCGGAACAACCGGAACACCGAAGGGTGTCATGCTCTCCCACGAGAACTATGTTTCCGACTGCTATCAGGCACAGGGCAACATGAACATCTACAGCGACGATGTCTTCTACGCACTGCTTCCGATCCACCATGCATACACGATGCTTGCCGTGTTCATCGAGGCAGTCTCCGTCGGCGCCAACATCGTCTTTGGCAAGAAGCTTGTAGTCAAGCAGATCTTCAAGGACCTCAAGGAAGGCGGCGTGACGATGTTCCTCGGAGTTCCGATGCTCTTCAACAAGGTCATCGCCGGAATCATGAAGGGCCTGAAGGAGAAGGGACCGATCGTAAACGGACTCATCAGAGGCCTGATGGGCATCAGCGGATTTTTGAAGAAGCACTTCAACTGGAAGGGCGGCAAGAAGATGTTCTCCTTCATCCTCAAGAAGGTATCTCTCGACAAGATCAGAATCTGCATCTCCGGCGGCGGACCGCTTCCGGCATCCACATTCAAGCTCTACAACCAGCTGGGAATCGATTTCGTCCAGGGCTATGGCCTTACCGAGACAAGCCCGATCATCAACCTCAATCCGGTTTTCGATTACATCGAGACCAGTGTCGGAAAGGTTCTTCCCGGCGTTGAGGAGAAGATCGTCGATCCGGATGCAGACGGCAACGGACTCATCTACGTCAAGGGTTCCATGGTCATGCAGGGCTATTACAAGAACCCCGAGGCAACGGCCGAGATCCTCACCGAGGACGGCTGGCTCAACACAGGCGACATCGGACATCTGGACAGCAGGAACTACCTGTACCTGACCGGAAGACAGAAGAACATCATCGTCACCGAGGGCGGCAAGAACGTCTTCCCCGAGGAGATCGAGGACAGCTTCCAGCTCTATGACGATATCGACCAGATCTGTGTCCGCGGCTATGTGGCCGATGAGGCCAAGAAGGTCGAGGGCATCATGGCCATCGTGCATCCTTCCGATGCCTGCATGGAGAAGTTCGGAGACGATATGAAGGGTATTCTTGACCACATCGGTTCCATCATCACCGAGGTCAACGCCACGTTCCCGAGCTACAAGAAGATCCGAAAGCTGGCCATCCAGAAGGAGAAGTTCCCGCTTTCGTCTTCATCCAAGATCCAGCGCTTCAAGATCGGTGCTATCGATGAAAGCCTGACCAAGATGATCTGATTCATGCTTTGAATCAACAGGCCCGCGTCTGCGGGCTTTTTTTATGGTGTGAAGAAACAGGTCTCTGTGATATGATTTCGCTCAGAGGTGGAATATGGACTATAGGATTGAACACGATTCCATGGGCGAGATCAGGGTTCCCGCAGACAAGCTGTGGGGAGCGCAGACCCAGAGAAGCATCCAGAACTTCAGAATCGGCGTGGGCACGGAGACAATGCCTCAGGAAATAATCAGAGCCTTCGGTATTCTGAAGAAGGCCGCAGCCATGGCGAACTCGGAGCTTGTCCCTTTCCGAATGACGGCCGAGAAGCTTGCTGCAATCGGGCAGGCCTGCGATGAAGTCATCTCAATGAAACTCATCGACCATTTCCCCCTCGTGGTCTGGCAGACCGGAAGCGGAACCCAGAGCAACATGAACGCCAATGAGGTCATTGCCAACAGGGGAAACCAGATAGCCGGAAAGAACATTCTTCATCCCAATGATGATGTCAACATGAGCCAGAGCTCGAACGATACCTTCCCGACAGCAATGCACATTGCTGCAGTAATCTCCGTA